>JAWWBD010000119.1:0-9417 GCA_033721115.1 Woeseiaceae bacterium
CGCTCGCAGAGCCAGGGCCAGTCGGCGAGGCGCTCCCCGCTCAACACCTCCGGATTACAGCTGACGAAGCCCGTCGTGGCCGCCAGCACGGTCTCGAAGGTGTCGCCGTCGGCATCGAACAGCACGACGAAAGCGGCGTCGCAGCCCGCCGCCTCCGGCAGATCTGCAATATTCGTTTGGAGTTGTTCGACGTAGCTCGTGCGGTCGAGATTCTGGAGGCCGATGGCGATCTTGGTCTGCAGCGCATCGGCGGCGCCGCGGGTTCGCTCGCCGACCCGCGGGCGGCGAAGGCGTACATTCGTCGTGGTACTGCTATCCGGCGGTGAACTCACTCGACATAATTCCCGCACGCTCGGCGTGGCCCCCGTGATGGCGGCTATTTTGACATGTCGTCAAAGGAATACAAGATAAGTCGCTGTATTTTTTTAGGGTTTTGAATTAATCCTGCGCATGTTGTCAACCGCGGTTGTGCCGGCCCGTTACATCCCTGTCCATCGCAAACTGCAATCAAGGAGAGACGCATGTACGCCCGAGATTACCGGCTCGTCGCCTGCATCCTGGTCCTGTTCACGCTCGGCGCCTGCAGCGGCGGCGCCGGCACCAACGCAAACTCACCGCCGCCTGCTGCCGCAAGCTGTGACCCGGCCGACCCGGCGACCGCGGACGAATGCGGTACGGTGCTCGTCGGCATTACCGACGCGGCCGGCGACTTCCTCGCCTACGGCGTCGATGTGCTGGGCCTGACACTCGAGACGGCCAACGGTCGCACGGTCGAGGTCCTTCCGCGGTCGACGCGCGTCAATTTCACCGATTACGTCGACCTGACCGAGCTCGTCACGGCAGCGACTGTCCCCCCGGCGACCTACGTCGCGGGCACGATCCGCCTCGATTACTCGGCCGCCGAGATCTTCGTCGAAGCCGAAGATGCGGCCAAGGAAGCCGTCGTAACCGATGCGGGCGGCACGCCGCTCACGGAGACCGAGCTCAGGATACGGCTGTCGAACCGCGACCAGCTCACCATCGTGAAGGGCAAGGCCGCACTCCTGCAGCTCGACTTCGACCTCGAAGCATCGCACGCCGTCGACATCACGCCGACCCCCGCGCTCGCGGCGCTCGAGCCGTTCATCCTGGCCGAAGTACGTCCTGTCGACGAGAAGACCATTCGCGTCCGCGGCCCCCTGGTCGAGGTCGACGAGGACGCTTCGACCTACACGATCAACGTCCGCCCGTTTCTCGACCTAGCCGGCGACTTCGGCCGCGTGACCGTGCACACCGATGCCGAGACCGAGTTCGAGGTCGACGGCGCGCTTTTCACGGGCGGCGACGGACTGCGCGCGCTCGCGGCCGCCGGACCGGGCACGCCGACGGTCGCCAAGGGCATCCTGACCCCTGCCGACCGCCGCTTCGTCGCCGACCTCGTGCTGGCCGGGTCGAGCGTCCCGGGTATCGACCGCGATGCCGTCGTCGGCAACGTGATCGCTCGCGACGGCAATTTCCTGACGATTCGGGGCGCCACGCTGATCCTGCACGACCGGCGCGCCCATTTCCATGACGACGTCGTCGTCGAAGTGGGCCCCGACACGAAGGTCTTCCGCGACGGCCATCGCCTGTCCGATCTCTCGATCCGGGCGATATCGATCGGCCAGCGCCTCACCGTCTACGGGTCGGCGACCGACCGGAATACCGACGCTTTGGCGCCGCAGATCCTGTTCGATGCGACCCAGGGTGCCGTCCGCCTGCACGTGACCCACCTCCTCGGTACCGTCAACTCGATCATGCCGGGCGAACTGGAAATGACGCTGCACGCGATCGATCGGCGCCGCGCGAAGATATTCGACTTCGCCGGCACCGGCATGAGCCCGGACGTCGACGCCGATCCGGCACACTACCAGGTCGAAACCGGCACGCTGACGCTGGCCGCGCTCGCCGAGGGCCGGCCCGTCGTCGCCTGGGGCTTTCCGGCAGCGTTTGGCGCAGCGCCGCCGGACTTCCGCGGCCGGACGATCATCGACTACAGCGACGTGCGGAGCACGCTCGGCATAGGCTGGGGCGCCGCCGGCACCGCTGCGCCATTCCTGCGCCTGGGCGACGACGGCATCGTCCTCGATCACGGCAACGAGGACATCGGCGAACGCCATCACATCAAGTACGGGCCGGTCCTGGTCGACCTGCTCACGCTGCCGTCGGACACGACGATCGTGCCGCGGGAATCGGATCGGAAGCTGTTCGCGATCGCCTCGGGGGACAGCCTCCGCCAGTACGCCGTCTTCGCGGACTTCGTCGCCGACCTCGCACTCAGCCTCGACGGCGCAACGCGGGCCCGCTCGATGTTTGCCCGGGGTCACTACGATCGCGAGAGCAACGTGCTGACCGCCTATACGATCGGCGTCTTCCTGATCGAGCCCCAATGAGTGCGTGACCGCCCGCCCCCCCGGGTCACGCCAAAAGCTCGGCCCCGCATCCTTCGATGCGGGGCTTTTTTTACGTGGAGGCCTGCAGGTCCGCCAGGAAGCTGCGGACGTCTTCGCGCAGCGCCGCTTCCTCGGCTTCCCAGCGCGCCATCGCCGCCCGGACCCGCGGATCGGCGACGAACTCCCGGTACTGCGCCATGCCGAAAGCCCGTTCCCAGCCCAGGTGCATCGCCACCGGCTCCGTGAAAACCTCGTCCAGCGCGACGTCGATCGCTGCCTCCGTCCTGCCCCTGAGCGCGAGAAGCGCGACCCGGGTTTCGGGATCCGATTTCGGATCGAACCCGTATGAACGGGCGATCTCGAGCATCTTCTCGATCTGCGCATCCAGCGCCGCGGGCGTCAGTGTCGTGTACCAGGCATCGAACGCCGTGTACTGGGCCGAACGGTACTTGAGCGGCGTCGCATCGTTTTCGATATCGAGGATGCCGGGAGCCTCGCGCTCCAGGTAGTCGAATTCGGCGGCGACGGTACCCTGCCGGGTCGCGACCTGCAGCAGGTGCTGTACGGCGCCGCCGAATGCGAAGCGCCGGTCTTCGACGTCCGCCTCGATCGCGCGACGCGCAACGGCCACGCTCTGCTCCTCGTCGCCACGGGCGATCGCGCGCAAGAGCTCGATCCGGTGCGCAATCTCGCTCGTCGGCGCGGTCGCGAGCACCCGGTTGCGGAAATCGTCGCCCTCCTCGACCAGCTCCAGCTCGTAGAGCAGCGACGCGACGATGCCGGGCAACTCGTGGTCCTTCGGATCGACGGCGATAGCCTTCAGCATCTGCCGCATGTATTCGACGCCGTCGTTTTCCTGCAGCCCGATGCCCGCAAGAATGGCGTAGGCGTTCGGCTGCTGCGGCTCGATCTCGAGGGCACGCGTGAGCGCTGCCCGCGCCGCGTCCCTTCGCTCGAGATCAGCGTAGAGGGCGCCGAGCTCGTAATGGATCTGCGCATTCAGCGGATCCTGCCCGAGCGCCGTCTGCATGACGTCGAGGGCGCGCTCCGGTTGCTTCGTGCCCTTGAACATCCGCACGAGCAGCGTTCGTATCTTGAGATCATCGGGTTCCGCCGCCAGCATCCCTTCGAGTTCGTCGATCGCCGCAAAAACGGCCTGCCCATCGCCGGCCTTCGCCGCCAGCATTGCTTCCGCGAAGCGCCGGAGCGCCCTCGCGCCGGCGTCGTCGGGATTTGCAGCCAGCACCTGGTCGGTGATCGCGAGGATCTCGCCGAAGGCATCGTCTTCACCTTTGAGCCCCGTCTCGACCTGCGCGAGATAGTTGTAGGCCAGCTCTTTCTTGGCCTCGAGAAAATCGGGGTCAATCGTCAGGGCACCTTTGAGCAGGTCCTCGGCGGCCTGCAGGCCGCCATAGGAATACTTGGCACGCTCGTTCAGTGCCTGCAGGTACAGATCGAAGGCATCGGCGTCGGCCGTGCTGACGCCCGCGATGGCGGGCCTGGCCGGCGTGTCGAGCAGCGATGCGGACAGCGCCGTACCGACCTCGCCCGCGATCTCGTCCTGGATCGCGAAGATGTCGTCGAGTGTCCGGTCGTAGACTTCCGACCACAGGTGGAAACCGTCGGCCGCCCGGATCAGCTGCGCCGTGATCCTGACGCGATCGCCGACGCGTTGCACGCTGCCCTCGAGCACGTGCGCGACGCCGAGCGTGCGCGCGATCTCGCCGACGGGCGCATTCTTGCCCTTGAAGGCAAAGCTCGATGTCCGCGCAGCCACCTTGAGATCAGGGATCTGCGTCAGCATGTGCAACAGTGTTTCGGTCAGCCCGTCAGAGAAATATTCGTTGTCCTCGTCGCGGGACATGTTGACGAAAGGCAGCACGGCAACGGAAGCCTGGCTGACCGGCGGCGCACCGGTGCGCGGGACGTCGCCCGACTGGCGCGCACTGAACAGGCCCAGGAACACGATCAGGACGACGACCCCGGCGATCGTCACGTAGTCGAGCGTTCGCCGGCGCCGGTCGCCGGGCTCGGCGCTCCGTTCGACCTCATGGTCCCGCTTCAGCCCGTCCGGCGTGAGCTCGAAGAACCACGCAACGACGATGGCCGGCACGAAGCCGAACGCAAAGATCAGGATTACGGCGCGCGAGGTCCAGTCCGGGGCGCCCAGTGTCGGGAGGATCGTCGTCAGCACCTCGGTGAGCAGCCAGCCCACGACGAGGTAGGCCGCTGCGACGCGAAAAACGTTGCGCCGCCTCAGTTCATCGAACAATGACAAGCCTGACTCCGCCAAGATCCCCGGCCTTGAGCTGTATTTTTGCTGGTCCCGCTACACTTGGATGCCCGGACCCCCGAAAGGGTTCGACCCGTCCCGGCCCGGATGGTTGCGCCGTCAGCCGCCGCCCATGAGTTCGTAGGGCCCACCGCGCTCCAGCGCCCTTGCGTAGGCCGGCCGCGCCCGGATCTTCCGGAGGAAGCCCGCGAGCCGGGGATAGTGCCCGGCCAGGTCCGTGCGTACCTCGGCGGCCTCGATTGCGAAACTCATCTGGATGTCGGCCCCCGAGAAACGCTCGCCGCAGAACCACTCGGAGCCCGAGAGGTGTTGTTCGAGGTAGTCCGTATGGCGGCGGACGTTGGCGTCCAGGTAGCCCTTGCGCACCTTGTCGGCGATCCCGCGGGCGACCGGTTTGGCAAAGAACGGCATCGGCGCGGTCTCGATGCGCCGGATCACCAGCGAGAGGATCATCAGCGGCATGTAGCTGCCTTCGGCGTAATGCAGCCAGTAGGTGAACGCGCGACCCTCCGCCGTACCCGGCGCCGGCCGGAGCGCGCCGTCGTCGAAGCGCTCGAGCAGGTATTCGATGATTGCGCCGGATTCGGCGACCGTCGTGTCGCCGTCTACCACGATCGGTGCCTTGCCGAGCGGGTGTACCTGCTGCAACTCCGGCGGCGCGAGTTTCGTCTCGGGATCGCGTGCATAGCGCTCGATCGCGTAGTCGACGCCCAGTTCCTCCAGCAGCCAGAGGATGCGCTGCGATCGCGAGTTTTCGAGATGGTGAACGGTCAGCATCGTCTACTCCGGTTCCAGGACCAGCTCGCGCATGCGCGCGCGCGTGGCGTCGTCGGGCAGCCTGCCGCTGCCCGCGGCGAGGTTGTCGGCAGCGTGGCGCGGATTCGAGGTCTCGGTGATCGCACAGGTGACCGCGGGATGCGCAAGGATGTATTTGAGCGAGAACTGCGCCCAGCTCGCGCAATCGAAATCGGCGGCCCAGTCCGGCAGCGCTCGCCCGGCGACGCGCGGAAAGTACTCGCCGTTGACGAAGGGCCGGTTCGTAATCACGGCGACGCCGTGCTCCATCGCGAGCGGCAGTACTTCGTTTGCCGCCTCGGGCTCGAGCAGCGAGTAATTGACCTGGATGAAGTCGACGACGCCCTCGCGGATTGCTTCCATGATCGGCGGATAGTACTCGGCGCGATGCCGGGCGACGCCCAGGTAGCGCGTGAGCCCGGATTCCTTGAGCTGCTGGAATTCCGCAGCCCGGCGCAGGTAGTCTGCCGGCTCGCGGGATAAGACGAGGTCGAGCACGCCCCCGCCCTGCGCATCCTGGACGGCCCGGATCTCGTCGGCCAGGCCGGCCGGGTCTCCGCTCTCGAGGTAGGTGCCGAGGAACAATTCGTCGTGGGCCCGGCGCCGCCGCATGACTTCACCGACGGTGAACCGGCCGCGGAACGACGTGTCGATGTAACCGCCGCCGTGTGCAAGCAGCGTGTCGACGAGTTCCCCGGTCCGCTGCAGATCGCCCTCGGCGAAAGGCGTCGCGTTGCCGAGACCGACGACGGCCAGCGTCTCGCCGGTGCCCGGAATCGGGCGCTTGTGCATCGCCCGCCCTGCTCCCGCCGCAACGCCCGGCGCCGCAACCAGCGCCGCGGCCAGCTGCAAAAACTCTCTCCGGTCGGCCATGCGCCACTCCCGCCCCCCTGGAAAGCGCCGATAATAGCCGAAAATCCCTTTGCCTTCGCCGGGCGGAGGGCTATACTCCCCGTGCCCAACAGGTGCGCTGTGTATTTATGCACGCCGAATCGAAGTTCCTTCCCAAGACCCTCGTTCCGACTCCATAAGTAACTGCTCCACTGTTGAGCGCTCGTGCCTTGCTCGCAGGGCTCAATTTTCATTTGCAATATCAGGGTAGAAACATGGCTACAACCACAGGTACCGTCAAATGGTTCAACGACTCGAAGGGCTACGGCTTCATCGAGCAGGAGAACGGTCCCGACGTATTCGTTCACTTCAGTGCAATCCAGGGCGATGGCTTCAAGACGCTCGCAGAAGGCCAGAAGGTCGAGTTCACGATCACTGAAGGCAAGAAAGGCCCGCAGGCCGAGAATATCGTCGCGCTCTAAGCGCCCGGACTGCCGGATAGAGGGCAAGGCCAGCCGGCCTTGCCCTTTTTTTATGGCGGCATATCAGCGGCTTCTGCTACATTCTTCGAGTGAACTATGACCAGAGCCACTGGATCCCGGTGCGCCAGCGCCGGCCGCTGCCGACTTTCTACTACCACGCGCATTTCACCGAGCTGCTCGAATTCGTCGCCGCGCACTACGCCCACGCGCTCGGTCCGGAACACAGGGCCTACCTGGACGACTTCGCGCGCCTGCCACGGGACGCGCAGTGCCTCTACGTCCGGCTCGTCAACCGCAAGGGTCGATTGTTCGACTTCCGGCGACTCCGGTACCCGGAGCTCGGCGAAATCCGGCCGATCATTGCCCGTCTCGAGGACGGGGGCTGGGTCGGGCCGCCAGCGGCGCGGCACGCGCAGGACGTCTACGGCTTCCTGACGCGGGCCGAGCTGTACGAAATCCTGCTGCCGCGCTTCGCCGGTCTGTCACGGAGCCTGAAAAAGGACGCCCTCGTCGCCTTCGCTGCTGCAAATCTCGATGCGGCGACGCTGGCCGGAAGCCTCGACGCCGACCGCGTACTCGTGCAACGGCGAGTCACCGAAACCCTTTACCTGCTCTACCTGTTTTTCGGCCGGATCCGGCACGGCCTGACGCAATTCACGATGCGCGACCTCGGACTCGTCCAGACCCGGGACGCGGACGAGACATTCGAACCGAGATTTTCAGACCGCGATGAGGCGCTCGAGCATTTCTACTTTGCCGTACGCATCGATGCACTGACGGCTGCCGGCCCGGCCGACGTGCCGGCACTGGTTGCGGAAATCCCGCAATGGCCAGCGACGAATTACCCGGGCAGCGCCGCCCTCCGTGACGAACTCGCGCTCGAACTTGGCAAGCGAGCCGGGCAGGCCGGCATGGAGGATGCAGCGATCGCGTGCTTTCGACGCGGCGAGTCCGCCAGGTGCAGCGAGCGCCTCGTCAGGCTGCTGCTCCGCCGCGGTGACCGGTCCGCCGCACGCAGCCACCTCGAGCGCTGCCTCGAGCAGCCGCGCAGCGACGAGGAGTGGCTCGTTGCCCGGGACCTCTACGACCGCAAGTTCAACAGGAAGCGGACATCGTCGCTGACGGACCTCTTGCGTGCCGCCGACGTCGTCGAGCTCGACGAATCCGGGTCCGGCGCGCCCGAGCGGGCCGTGATCGAACATTTCCAGCGCCAGGGCCACGCCGCCTTCCGCAGCGAAAACCTGCTCTGGCGGACGCTGTTCGGGCTCATATTCTGGGACGAGCTGTTCGGTACCGGCGAAGCGCTCGCGAATTCACCTTTCGATTTCCTGCCGGCGGAACTCGTCCAGCGGCGCTTTTACGCCGAGCGCCGGGACCGGATCGAGGCGCGACTCGCGCTCGTAAACGATCCTCTGCAGCTGAAGCGCGAGCTCCTGAAAACCAGCCTGCGGTTCTACGGCAAGCCCAACGGTATCTTCCGCTGGCGGCGGACAATGAACGACGCGATATTCGCGCTCGTCGACCACGGTCCGGCCACCGCGATCAGGGCAACGCTGAGACGCCTGGCCGCGGACTACCCTGACAATCGCTACGGCTACCCCGATCTGCTCGTCATCGACGATGCCGGCGCGCGGTTCCTCGAAGTCAAGGCCGAAGGTGACCAGCTCAGGCGCAACCAGCTGCTTTGCATCGGCCGCCTGCGTGAGGACGGATTCCGGGCCGACGTGCTGCGCGTACGCTGGGTACTCGATCCGGACCAGTCCTACGTCGTCGTCGACGTCGAGACGACGGGCGGCCGCGGCGAGAATCACCGCGTCACCGAGATCGGTGCCGTCAAGGTCAAAGACGGCCGCATCGTCGACCGCTTCCAGACCCTGCTCAATCCGCAGCGCAGCATCCCGCCAAACATCTCCCGCCTGACGGGCATCACGCCCGCGATGGTGGCGAATGCGCCCTATTTCGCCGATATCGCGGACGAATTCGAGGCATTCCTCGACGGGTCGATTTTCGTCGCGCACAACGTGGCGTTCGATTACGGTTTCATCGGCCGCGAATTCCGGCGCATAGGACGCGCTTTCCGCTACCCGAAACTCTGCACCTGCGCCTCGATGCGCAGGCTGTATCCCGGGCACCGTTCGTACAGCCTCGCCGCGCTGTGCCGGGAATACGCCATCCCGCTGCGGCAGCACCACCGGGCCCTCTGCGACGCTGAGGCGGCCGCCGAGCTGCTCTTGCTCATCAACGAGAAACGTCAGGCGGCCTGACAACCCGGGCAGACGAACAGGTTTCGGCTGCCCATCGAGCGTCGTTCGATCACCGAGTCACAGCGATAGCAGGCATCGCCCTCGCGACCGAACACGTTGAATCGGTACCTCGGGTAACGGAGACCCCGCGACCTGAGCCGGGCCAGTCGTTTCGCCGGCACCGTGATCCCGCCGGTCCGGTACGAGCGCCGCGCGATGCGCAGGGTTGCCATCGCAAGGCGCTCGAGTGCCGATGGCGGCAAGGCGCCCGGGCGCGCGGCAGGATCCACGGCGGCGGACCAGAGAATCTCGGAGCGAAGATAGTTGCCGTTGCCGGCGAGGAAGCGCTGGTCGAGTAACAG
>JAWWBD010000120.1:0-9402 GCA_033721115.1 Woeseiaceae bacterium
GATTTCGATGATGCCATGAACGTCTTCCCGGCGGGCCCGTGCCTGTACCGGCACCGTGACGACCTCGCCACCGCCGACCGTCACGGTCCCGTCGATGCCGCGGAGCGCCAGGCCCGCGACGCCGTCGACCGTTACGTGAAAAAGCCGCTCGGCCTCGTGCTGATTGACGATCTTCAGGGTGTAGCTGTTTTCGATCAGCCCGTCGCCGACCTCCCGGTACAGCGCGTTGCGGTCCCGGATGACGTCGAGGATCACCGGCATGCGGGTGGCCATCGAATAGACAAGGGCGCCGGCCAGAACGAGCAGCAGGATCGCATACACGAAGACCCGCGGGCGCAGCACCCGGGTTGGCTTGCCTTCCAGGGCATTCTCGGTCGTGTAGCGCACGAGACCGCGCGGGTAATTCATGCGGTCCATGACCGAATCGCAGGCGTCGATGCACGCGGCGCAGGCGATGCATTCGTACTGCAGCCCGTCGCGGATGTCGATGCCGGTCGGGCAGACCTGCACGCACAGCGTACAGTCGATGCAGTCGCCCAGGCCCATCGCCTTGTGATCGGCCGAGCGCTTGCGGCCGCCGCGCGGCTCGCCGCGCCCCGCGTCGTAGGAGATGATCAGCGTGTCCCTGTCGAACATCGCGCTCTGGAACCGCGCGTAGGGGCACATGTACTTGCAAACCTGCTCGCGCATGTAGCCCGCGTTGCCGTAGGTGGCAAAGCTGTAGAAGAGCCCCCAGAACAGGGTCCAGCCGCCGACGTCGGCAGCGAGGAGGTTCGCGCCCAGCTCGCGGATCGGCGTGAAGTAGCCGACGAAAGTGAAGCCCGTCCACAGAGCGAACGTGATCCACAGGAACTGCTTCGCGCCCTTCCGCCACAGCTTGTTCCAGCTCCAGGGTGCCCTGTCGAGTTTCATGCGCTGCGAGCGGGCGCCCTCGGTGAACTGCTCGATCCAGATGAAGGCCTCGGTCCAGACGGTCTGCGGGCACGCAAAGCCGCACCAGAGTCGGCCGGCGAGCGCCGTGAAGAAGAAAAGGGAGAACGCGGCGATGATCAGCAGCACCGCGAGGTAGGGAAAGTCCTGCGGCCAGAGCGTCAGGCCGAACAGGTGAAACTTGCGCGCCGGCAGGTCGAACAGCACGGCCTGCCGGCCGGCCCGGTCGAGCCAGGGCAGGAAGTAGTAAAAACCGAGCAGCGCAAACGTCGCGAGTTTCGACAGGTTCGCGAAGCGGCCCGCCATCTCGCGCGGATAGATCTTCGCGGCGCTCTCGAACAGCGGCGCGTGCTGCGCCGACGCGTTATCCGGCGGACTGGCCATCAGCGGTTTTTGCGCTTCGGCGCCGTTCGCACGAGCCAGGCTGTGACGCCGGCGGACAGCGCGCACAGTATCCAGAATGCGAAGAAACCGATCGCGTAGCCCGCATCCCGGCTGATTTCGAGCTCGGGATCCAGCAGCGCTGCGATCTCGACGGGATCGAAGATCGCGAAAAAGACCATCGTGGCGATCGCGGCGGCGAGGAACGAGATCCAGCCGGCCGTTGCGACGGCCTGCCGGTTCCGGCTCCATTGGCGCGTGCCGCGATATTCCTCGGTGATCACGTGACCCGCCGCTTACTCCGACAGGCTGTAGACGTAGGCCGCGAGGAACTTCGCCCGGTCGGCGCCGAGCAGTTCGCCGAAGGCCGGCATGACACCGTTGCGGCCGTTGACCAGCGTGCTGCGCACGGCCGCCTCGGAACCGCCGTAGAGCCAGGCGTTGTCGGTCAGGTTCGGGGCACCGATCGCGACATTGCCGCCGCCGCCAGGGCCGTGGCAGGCGCCGCAAAGCATCGTGAATTTCGTCCTGGCGGCCTCTGCATCGGCCGGTGCTTCGGTGAGGCCGGACAGGCTCCGCACGTAGGCCACCATCTGCTCGAGCCCGGCTTCGCCGCCGAGCGCCGGCGCCATCGCCGGCATCACGTTGTTGCGCCCGTTCATGATCGTCGCCGTGATCGCAGCCTCGGTCTTGCCGAAGATCCACGCGTCGTCGGTCAGGTTGGGGTACCCCGGCGCCCCCTGCGCGCCCGAGCCGTGGCAGGTCGTGCAATAGCTGGCGTACAGGCTCGCGCCGAGGTCGAGCGCGTCCGTGTTCGTCACGAGCGATGCGAAGTCCATTGCCGCGAATTCGTCGTAGATCGGCTCGTAGCGTGCCGCAGCGCGCTGCATCTCGTCCTCGTACTGCCCCTCCTGGGACCAGCCCAGGAAGCCCTCGAAGGCGGCAAAGCCGGGATACGCAAGCATGTAGCCGACGCCCCAGATGATCGTGATGAAATAGAGATACAGCCACCACTTCGGTGCCGGCTTGTTCCATTCCTCGAGATCGCCGTCCCAGCGGTGCCCGACGAGTTCCTCGTCTGCCTTGTCCGTCGGTCCCTGTTTCGCGGACCAGCCGATCAGCCAGACGCACCAGACGATGAAGACGATCGTGCCGGCCGCGACGAACCAGCCCCAGAATCCTGGCATCAGCGTTTCTCCCGGTTGCGGTCGAACGGCTGCCCGTCATCCTCGAGGGGCAGGGCGGCCGACTCGTCGAAATCCCGTTTCCGCCGGCCGCTCCACGCCCAGATCCAGACGCCGAGGAAAGCCAGCATCAGGACGAGCGTCAGCAGGCCGCGCAGTGTGTTGACATCCATTAACGCTATCTCCGGCTGCGGCGGTTCAGGCCGAGACCCTGCAGGTACGCGACGAGCGCGTCCATCTCGGTCTTGCCGGCGACCTCGGCCGCAGCGCCCGCGATCTGCTCGTCCGTGTAGGGATCGCCGAGCATCCTCAAGACTTCGAGCTTGCGCGTCACGAGGTCAGGGTCGAGCGCGCGTTCGGCGAGCCACGGATAACCGGGCATGTTGGATTCGGGGACGAGCGCCCGCGGATCGACCAGGTGCAGGCGTTGCCAGTCGTCGCTGTAGCGGCCGCCGACGCGTGCGAGGTCCGGTCCCGTCCGTTTCGAGCCGAACTGGAACGGGCGGTCGTAGACGAACTCGCCGGCGGTCGAGTAGGGGCCGTAGCGCTCCGTTTCGCTGCGGAACGGCCGGATCTGCTGCGAGTGGCAGTTGTAGCAGCCCTCGCGGACGTAGACGTCGCGGCCGGCGAGGCGCAGTGCCGGGTAGGGCGCGATGTTCTCGTCAGGCTCTGCGGAGCCCGGGCCGACCATCAGCGGGACGATCTCGACCAGTCCGCCGATGCTGATCGCGACGACGATGAGCACCATCATAAGGTTGACGCTTTTCTCGATAGTCTCGTGGCGCATGGGTCGAATCCTTTACGCGGGTTCCATGACCGGGACGGTGGCGGGCTTCGTCCCCGCGATCGTCTTCCAGCAGTTCCAGGCCATGACGAGCATCCCGGCGAAGAACACGAGGCCGCCGACCAGCCGCAGGCCGTGGTAGGGCTCGACGGCCTGTACCGACTCGATGAAGGAATAGGTCAGCGTTCCGTCGTCGTTGACGGCCCGCCACATCAGGCCCTCGGTGATGCCCGCGATCCACATCGAGACGGCGTACAGCACGACGCCGATCGTGGAGGTCCAGAAGTGCACGTCGATGGCCTTCGTGCTGTACATCGACTCGCGTTCGAACAGCCGGGGCAGGAGCGAATAGACGGAGCCGATGGTCATCATCGCCACCCAGCCCAGTGCGCCGGAGTGCACGTGGCCGATGGTCCAGTTCGTGTAGTGCGAGAGCGCATTGACGGTCTTGATCGACATCATCGGGCCCTCGAAGGTCGACATGCCGTAGAAGGACAGCGCGACGATCATGAATTTGAGGATCGGATCGGAGCGCAGTTTGTGCCAGGCGCCGGACAGGGTCATGATGCCATTGATCATGCCGCCCCAGGACGGCGCGAGCAGGATCACCGAGAACACCATGCCGAGCGTCTGCGCCCAGTCGGCCAGCGACGTGTAGTGCAGGTGGTGGGGGCCCGCCCACATGTAAACGGCGATCAGCGACCAGAAGTGCACGACCGACAGCCGGTAGGAATAGATGGGCCGGCCGGCCTGTTTCGGGACGAAGTAGTACATCATGCCGAGAAATCCCGCGGTCAGGAAAAAGCCGACCGCGTTATGCCCGTACCACCATTGCATCATTGCGTCGACGACACCTGTGTATATGACGTACGACTTGGTCAGCGTGACCGGGATCGCCAGGTTGTTGAAGATGTGCAGCACGGCGACCGTGATGATGAAGGCACCGTAGAACCAGTTCGCCACGTAGATGTGCCTGATCCGGCGCCGGCCGATCGTCGTGAAGAACACGATGCCGTAGGCCACCCAGACCACCGCAATCAGGAGGTCGATGGGCCATTCCAGCTCCGCATATTCCTTGGATTGCGTGATGCCGAGCGGCAGGGTGACCGCGGCAAGCACGATAACGGCCTGCCAGCCCCAGAAGGTGAATGCGGCCAGCCGGTCGAAGGCGAGCCGGACGTGGCAGGTGCGCTGCACGACGTAATACGACGTGGCGAACAGCGCCGAGCCGCCGAAAGCGAAGATGACGGCGTTGGTGTGCAGGGGCCGCAGGCGGCTGAACGTCAGGACCGGCAGGTCGAAATTGAGTTGGGGCCAGATCAGCTGGGCGGCGATGTAGACGCCGACGAGCATGCCGACGATGCCCCAGACCACGGTCATGATCGTGAACTGGCGGACGACGGTATCGTTGTACGAAGCGCTGTTGGTCAATGGTCGGTCCCCTGATCGTTCCGGGCACAGAAAGTGCGGGGCGAGGCTACCAGCCGCGGCGTCACGGCCCCATACGTGACGATACGTATGGCCCGGCCCGGGTGGATCGCGCATTTATCGGTGCCGATCCCCGGGACGCTATACTGGCCGCAGTCGACCACGCCGAATGATTCGCTCGATGAATACCCTGCCGCTGCCGGCCGAGGCAGCCCTGACACTGCTGGAAGCGTCCGCTGAGGGGATGATCATTACGGATGCGGACGGCAGGATCGTCTTCGTCAATCGCGAGGCGGAACTCCTGTTCGGCTACGCGGCGGAGGAGATGCTCGGCAAAGAGATCGAGATGCTGGTGCCGGAGGAGCATCGTGAGCAGCATGCCGGGCACCGCGAGCGGTATCGCAAGGCGCCGCACTCGAGGCCCATGGTCGCGGGCCTCGACCTCCGCGGCCGGCGCAAGGACGGGACCGAGTTCCACGCGGAAATTTCGCTGCTGCCGATCGAGACTGATGCCGGGCTGATCGTCGCGAGCGCGATCCGGGAACTGCAGCCTCGCGACGAATCCGAGGCCTACTTCCGGACGATGCTCGAATCCGCACCCGACGCGATGATCATCGTCGACGAGGATGGCCGGATCGCCATCGTCAATGGCCAGGCGGAGCAGATGTTCGGCTATGCCCGCGACGAGCTCCTGGGCAGGCACATCGAGACCCTGCTGCCGGAGCGGATCCGGCAGCGACACCGGGAGCATCGCGCGGGATTTGCAGCCAGGCCCTCGCTGCGCCCGATGGGCGCCGGGATGGACCTCATCGCCCTGCGCAGCAATGGCTCGGAATTCCCGGTCGAGATCAGCCTGAGCCCCGTCGCGACCGCGCAGGGCGCTTTCGTCTCCACGGTGATCCGGGACGTCACCGAGCGCAAGCAGATGGAGGCGGAAATCATCGCGGCGCGCCAGCAGGCGGAGCGCGCGAACAAGGCCAACAGCGCATTTCTCGCCGCCGCGAGCCACGATCTCAGGCAGCCCGTGCAGGCCCTCAGCCTGATCAACGGCGCGCTCAGGCGGACCGTGAAGGACAACCGCGCGCTGGAGATGATCGAGATCCAGGAAAATTCGCTCACCGCGATGACGAATCTCCTGAATTCGCTCCTCGATATCAGCCGGCTGGACGCGGGCGCCGTCACACCCGACTTCGAGGAGTTCACGATCCAGCGCGTCATCGATCGCCTGTCCGGCGACTTCGGCCGCCAGGCCCGGCACAAGGGACTGGAGTTCTCCGCCACGGGCTGCGGCGCGGTCGTGCGGAGCGACCCGAACCTGCTCGCCGAGATCCTGCAGAACTTCGTGTCCAACGCGATCCGCTATACCGAGAAAGGCCGGGTGCGCCTGGTCTGCGCGACGGATGAGGGTCACTGCCGCCTCAGTGTCGAGGACACCGGCATCGGTATCGAGGAAGACCAGCTCGAAGCGATATTCCAGGAATTCAACCAGGGCAGCTCGACGGTAGCGAGCAAGGAGGGCTTCGGCCTGGGACTCGCGATCGTCCGGCGGCTCGCTGATCTGCTCGGCCACGAGATCCGCGTGTCCTCCGTGCCGGGCAAGGGCTCCACGTTCTCGGTGCTGGTGCCGCTCGTGGCCGGCGCCGTGGCCACGACTGAAACGGCCGAATCGACGCCCGCCGCCGCTGCCGCCGCGTCGGGCACGGTCGTCCTGATAGAAGACGACGTCAACGTGGCCAATGCCTGGAGCCTGCTGCTCGAGGCCGAGGGCTACCGCGTCGCCAGCGTCAAGTCCGCACCGGAGGCCCGCGCCGCGATCCGCCATCTCGACGAGATACCGGTGCTCCTCATCTCGGATTTCCACCTGCTCGACGGGTCGACGGGTGTCGAAGCGGTCGGCGAGATCCGCGAGTATTACGGACGGGACATTCCCGCCTTCATCGTCAGCGGCGACACGTCGAAGGTCGTGAAAGAGGCACGGCCGGTCGAGAACTGCACGCTGATGAGCAAGCCGGTCGATACCGAGCGGCTGCTGCGGGCGGCGCGGGCGGCCACGGCCAGCGGGACGGTGCCCGCAGACTGACCGCGGCGCTAGCCCGCGACGTAGGCGAGCCAGCTGGCGGGACTCTTGGTGAGCGCTGCGCCGACGATGTAGGCGAAGGCGGCGACTGCGCCGGCAAAGGCGATCAGCCGCAGCTGCGGCGTCCGCCCGAAGCGCAGCGCGACCATGCCGAGCCCGATGTAGGCGAAAAGCCCCGCGAACTTCGCCAGCAGCCAGCCGTTCTGCAGGACGGCCAGGTTGAGCACGGCCACCAGGGCAATGCCCGAGGCGAGGAACAGCGTATCGACGATGTGCGGCAAGACCCGGACGACGCGTCGCCCCGACCAATCCGAGCCGGTCAGCTGCCAGTAGCCGCGTAACAGGAACCCGGCAATCGTCACGACCGCGAGCGCGAGGTGGATCATGTGCAGCGGGGCGTACAGGCTCAACGGATCACTCCCTTGCCGCCCGGAGTCGCGGCATTGCGGAACCTACCTATAGAGAATTCCTTTGGCGCTGGCAAACTCGGTACTGTTCCCGGCGGTGCCTGCTCTCTCCTGTGACGCCGCGGGGACCGACAATACCCCCCGAATGACCCGCTGCCTCCGGGCAGCGGGTTTTTTAATGCGGCCGAAAGGACAAGGGCTCTGACCCCTTTGGGTGCTTTGCGGAGTCAGGCGGCTTCGTGCGACGACTGCTCGACCGGCGTCTGGAACCAGTCGGGCTTGACGATCACGAGATCGCAGGGCAGGTGCTCGAGCGTGCGTTCCGCCGTGGCCCCGATGAACAGCCGTTTCCAGCGATTGCGGGCGACGGCGCCCATGACGACGACGTCCGCATCGAGTTCGTCGGCGATGGTCGGCAGCTCCTCGTGGGCGAGGCCCGCGACCAGGTGCGAATGTGCGTCGTCGAGCCCGTGGTACGACGTGATCTCGCTGAAGCGCTTCTGGTGGTCGTCGTGCATTTGCTGCTCGATCTCGTCGAACGGGAGCGAGACCGGGATGTACGCGTTCGCCGTCGCCGTTGCCACCGCGATGCGCGGGTCATAGGAGTGAAATGCGTGCACGGCGCCGCCCGTCTTCGCGCCCAGGAACTTGCTCAGGTTCAGGATCTCGTCGTCGAGCGCGGCGGGCTTGTCGTGCTGGTTCATCGGATCGATGGCGGCGATGATCACCGGCTCGTCACCCATGTCGTGGGGTTTGACCAGCCAGAGCGGGACCGGGCAGGTGCGGATCAGGTTCCAGTCCGTGTTGGTGAGCAACGCCCGGGCCGCGGCCGAGTGATGGTGCGTGTCCTTGAACACGACGTCGGCCCCGGATTCCAGCGCATGGCGCACGATGCCCTCGTAGAGCGGATGGTCCCAGACCGCCGTCGTGCGCACGACGACGCCGTTCTTGCGCAGCGGTTCCGCGTAGGCTTCGAGATGTTTCTCGTGATTGGCAATGACCTCCTGCCGGGCCTTTTCGAGCGACGGCGAGTCGAAAAGGCGGTCACCACTCAGGTACTCGTTGTAATAGCAGATCAGGAGTTCGAGTTCGGCGCCGGTCCGGCCGGCGAGCCAGGCGGCCCGCTCCATAGCCGGTTGCTCCTCGACGGTCGGATCGACGACTGAGAGAATCTTGCGGAGTTCTTTCATGGCAGTATCCGTCAGGTAGCGGGACAGTCGGTGTCCTCAGTCCAGAATCTAGACTTTACCGGGTTTTTATTCCATACGACGAGGTCACCGGGTAATCTCGGATAGTACCTACGATTTCGTAAGTGGATGTACCGATGCCGAAAATCGACCCTCGGGCATACATTGAGGGGCCGGACAGGCAGGGAGGATCGCGATGAGCGACGAGGCCCACAGGGCACTCCGCAGGCGGCTTGAACAGCGCAAAACCGAGTTGCTGGAGCGTCTCGAACGCATCAAGGCGAACGTGCGCCGGGGATACCATGCGGATTCCAAGGAGCGGGCCCAGGAGCTCGAGAACCACGAGGTCGTCGACGCGCTGGGCAACGACACCCGCGCCGAGCTGGCCAGGATCGGCGCCACGATGGAACGCCTGGAGGCCGGCGACTACGGCCTGTGCAAGTCCTGCGGTGGCGAAATCAGCCCGGGCCGGCTCGAAGCCTATCCCTACGCCGACGAGTGTATCGACTGCGCCGAACTCGGCGAGCACCGTCGCAACCATCGCTCGTAGGAGCGCCCCATGGGCGCGACCCGGCAACCCGGCCGAATCGGCGGCCGGTCAGGCCGTCATGTGCATCTTGACCAGGTCGGCGAGCGACCGGGCCTGCATCTTCTCCATGACCCGGGCCCTGTGGATCTCGACGGTTCGCTGGCTGACGCCCAGCTCGTAGGCGATTACCTTGTTGGGCTTGCCCGTCACGACGAGGTCGAAGACCTCGCGTTCGCGGTTCGTCAGCCGGGCGAGGCGCTCCTCGACTTCCGCGTGCTTCTCCTGTTCCTCGCGGCGCTCCTGGTCGGTCGTCAGCGCTTCGCGGATGCGATCGAGCAGGTCCTGGTCGCGGAACGGCTTCTGGATGAAATCGACGGCGCCCTTCTGCATCGCCTCGACGGCCATCGGCACGTCGCCGTGCCCCGTGATGAAGATGATCGGCAGGGCGGAGCCGCGCCGCAGCAGTTCATCCTGGAGCTCGAGGCCGCCCAGGCC
>JAWWBD010000121.1:0-9350 GCA_033721115.1 Woeseiaceae bacterium
CACTCGTCGTCGACCTGGATGAAGCCGCGCTCGTCGAGCTGGATGCCGGCATCGTCGGCGAACAGGCCTTCACTGTAGGGCTTGCGGCCGACCGCGACGATCAGCTTGTCGACATCGAGAGACTGCTTGCCGTCGGCATCCTCGTACTCGACGGCCACGCCCTTCTTTCCTGCTTCCGCCTTCGCGAGCTTTGCGCCCAGCCGGACGTCGAGGCCCTGCTTCCTGAACTCTTTGGCCGCGATGTCGGCGATGTCGCGATCGGCCATGAACAGGAAGTCGTCCATCGCCTCGATGATCGTGACGTCGGCGCCGAGCCTTGCCCAGACGCTGCCCAGCTCGAGCCCGATCACGCCGGCGCCGACGACGCCCAGGCGTTTCGGCACCGATTCGAACTCGATCGCGTCCCAGGAATCGACGATGCGTTCACCGTCGAACTTCGCCATGGGCAGCTCCGCGGGCGCGGAACCCGAAGCGAGGATCACGTAGCGCGGCTGAAAAACCTTCGGCTTGCCGTCAGCCGGCGTGAATTCGACCTTGCGCTCGGCAAGCAGCCGGCCGTGACCGACGAGCCCGTCGACCTTGTTCGCCTTGAACAGTCCGGCGATGCCGCCCGTGAGCTGCCGGACGATGCCCGCCCGGCGTTTCTGCATCGCCCCGATGTCGACGTCGACCTTGCCCGTCGAGATGCCGTGCTTGCCGAATTCGTGCTGCGCGCGGTGCACGAGTTCAGACGACTCGAGCAGCGCTTTCGACGGGATGCAGCCGGCGTTGAGGCACGTGCCGCCGAACGCATACTTGCCGTCGCGGTTCTGCCATTCGTCGATGCAGGCGACGCTGAGGCCATTCTGCGCGGCGCGGATCGCGGCGATATACCCCGCGGGCCCGGCCCCGATCACGATGACGTCGTAGTTCTCGCTCATGCTTGCGGGTCCCTTCGCGCCTAGATCTCGAGCAGCAGCCTGCTCGGATCCTCCAGCAGTTCCTTGATCGCGACCAGGAACTGCACGCTGTCCTTGCCGTCGATGATCCGGTGGTCGTAGGTCAGAGCGACATACATCATGGGCCGAACGGCGATCTCGTCGTTGACGACCATCGGCCGTTTCTGGATCGCGTGCATACCGAGAATCGCGCTCTGTGGCTGGTTCAGTATCGGCGTCGACATCATCGAGCCGAAGATGCCGCCGTTGGTGATCGTGAAGGTGCCGCCGGTCAGGTCGCCCATGTCGATCGAGCCGTCCTGCGCTTTCTTCGCCAGCTCCCCGAGAGCCTTTTCGAAGTCACCGAAACTCATCCGGTCCACGTCGCGGATCACTGGGACCATCAGGCCGCGCTCCGTCGATACGGCGATGCCGATATCGTAGTAGTCGTGGTAGATGATCTCGGTTCCTTCGACGGAGGCGTTGACGACCGGGAAGCGCCTGAGCGCCTCGGTCGCGGCCTTCGCGAAAAAGGACATGAAGCCGAGCTTCACGCCGTGCCGTTTTTCGAACGTCTCGCGATAGCGCGTGCGCAGCGCGATCACCTCGGTCAGGTCCACCTCATTGAAGGTCGTGAGCATCGCAGCGCTCTGCTGCGCCTCGACGAGGCGCTCGGCGATACGGGCGCGCAGCCGGGTCATGGGCACACGACGATCGTTTCGCGCGGCACCGGGCGCTTCTGTTTGGTAGGCGCCGGGCGCAGATTCGCCCGGCGTCACCTCGCCGCTCACGCCGGACTTCAGGAACGCCATGACGTCCGACTTGGTGATCCGGCCGTCCTTGCCGCTGCCGGTCACCATCGTCGCGTCGAGATCGTGTTCCTCGAGCAGGCGCCGGACGGCAGGACTGGTCTTGACCGCACCCGTCTTCCTGTCGCTGGCGGCCCGTCCGCCGGAGTCGTCCTCGCCGTCACCGGTCCCGTCAGCATCGGCTGCTTCGGACTCCGCCTTGTCCGGCGCCGCCTCGTCATCGTCCGCCGGCGCCTCGCCCGCGCCCTCGTCGAGGAGCGCGATGACGTCGCCGGCTTCGACCGTGGCGCCATCCTTCACCTTGATTTCCTGCAGTACACCGGCTGCCGGTGCGGGCACCTCGAGCACGACCTTGTCGGTCTCGAGGTCTGCGAGGTTCTCGTCGCGTTCGACCCTGTCACCGGCCTTGAAGTGCCACGCAACCAGCGTCGCATCCGCAACGGACTCCGGGAGTTGTGGCACCTTGATTTCCTTGCTCATCGATCCTTCCGTTTGTTCTTCCTGGGCCGGGCCTCTTTACTGGCCTTGCTCTCGATATCGAGCGCCGCCTCGATCAGCGCCTGCTGCTGCAGCGAGTGAATCTTGAAAATGCCCGATGCCGGCGCCGCAGCGCTCGCGCGCCCGGCATAGTAGAGCTCGCGCTTGTCGCCGAGCGGTTCCTGCAGACGGTGCCGGATCTGGTACCAGGCGCCCTGGTTCTGCGGCTCTTCCTGGCACCAGACGATGTCATCGACGTGTGCGTACTCGTCCAGGATCGCCGCATACTCTTCGATCGGGAACGGGTACAGCTGTTCGAGCCGGATCAGCGCGATGTCGTCGACCCCGTGCACCTGGCGCGCTTCGAGAAGGTCGTAATAGACCTTCCCGCTGCAGAACACGAGCCGCCGCGTCTTCTTTTGATCCAGCGGTTCGATCTCGGGCAGGATCAGTTCGAAGGCACCGTCGGAGAGCGCGTCGAGCGGCGATACCGACATCTTGTGGCGCAGCAGGCTCTTCGGCGTCATGACGACCAGCGGCTTGCGATACGGCCGCAGCATCTGCCGGCGGAGCATGTGGAACATCTGCGCCGGCGTCGACGGCACGCAGACCTGCATGTTGTGCTCCGCACAAAGCTGCAGGAAACGCTCGAGTCGCGCCGACGAATGTTCGGGGCCCTGGCCCTCGTAACCGTGCGGCAAAAACAGCGTGAGGCCGCAGAGCCGGCCCCACTTCGCTTCGCCGGAACTGATGAACTGGTCGATGACGACCTGCGCGCCGTTGACGAAGTCGCCGAACTGGCCCTCCCAGATCGCGAGCGTGTTCGGTTCCGTCGTCGCATAGCCGTATTCGAAGCCGAGCACGGCCTCTTCGGAAAGCAGTGAATCGATGACGCGGAATGCGTTCGGGCGGTCCGTGAGCTCGGCGAGCGGCGTGTATTCGCGGTTGTTGACCTGGTTGTGGAGCACGGCGTGGCGATGGAAAAAAGTCCCGCGCCCGCTGTCCTGGCCGACGAGCCGTACCGCGTATCCGTCCTTTATCAGCGACGCATAGGCCATCGTCTCCGCGAAGCCCCAGTCCATGTCGGCGTCGCCGGCCGCCATCTTCGTGCGTTCGTCCATGATGCGCTGGACGCGGCCATGCAGTTTCATGTCGGGCGGCACGTGCGTGATGTGCTTGCCGAGTTCGGCCACGGTCTTCGGGCTGATCGTCGTGTCCGCCGGCGCGTCCCATTCGACGCCGAGGTACGGGCTCCAGTCGACGGTGAACTCGTTGCCGATCATGCCGAGCGAGGACCTGGGTACCGGCTCGCCGCGGTCGAGACGATCGCGGTAGGCATCCTGCATTTCGCCGGCTTCCTGCTTGGAGACGACGCCTTCTTCGACGAGCTTCTGCGCGTACAGCTCCCGTGTCGTTTTGTGATCGCGGATGCGGCCATACATGATCGGTTGCGTGGCTGCGGGCTCGTCGGCTTCGTTGTGGCCGTGGCGCCGGTAGCAGACGAGATCGATCACGACGTCCTTCTTGAATTTCTGGCGGTACGCGAGCGCGAGCCGCGTGACGAACAGCGCCGCCTCCGGGTCGTCCCCGTTGACGTGGAAGACGGGTGCCTCGATCATCTTGGCGACATCGCTGCAGTATTCCGTCGACCGTGCATCGGACGGCCGGCTGGTCGTGAACCCGATCTGGTTGTTGATGACGATGTGCACGGTCCCGCCGGTGCGGAAGCCATTGGTCTGCGACATCTGGAACGTTTCGGTGACCACGCCCTGGCCGGAGAAAGCTGCGTCACCGTGGATGAGCAGTGGCAGTACCTCGTTGCGTTCGCTGTCGCCGCGTCGTTGCTGGCGCGCGCGCACGGAACCCTCTACGACCGGATTCACGATCTCGAGGTGCGACGGATTGAAGGCGAGCGCGATGTGCACGGGCCCGCCGTCGGTGCGCATGTCGGCCGAGAAACCCTTGTGGTATTTGACGTCGCCGGAGCCCCTGAACTCCTCCGGGTCGTAATTGCCCTCGAACTCCTCGAAGAGTTCCTCGGGGGATTTGCCGAGCACGTTGACCAGGACATTGATACGGCCCCGGTGCGCCATGCCGATGACGATCTCGCGGATGCCTTCCCGGCCGCCCTGCTGGATCAGGTCGTCGACCATCGGGATCAGGCTCTCTCCGCCCTCGAGGGAAAATCGCTTCTGGCCTACATAGCGCGTGTGCAGGTAGCGCTCGATTCCTTCGGCGCTGGTCAGCTGCTCGAGCAGCCAGCGCCGCTCCTCCGTTGCCAGGAACGGCGCCATCTGGCCCTGCTCGAAGCGCTTCCGGAGCCAGAGTCGCTCCCGGGCGCGGGAGATGTGTGCGGACTCGAGCCCGATCTTGCCGCAGTAGATCGACTGCAGCAGGTCAAGGATCTCGCGGAGCGTCATCCGCCGATTGCCCATTCCGGCCAGTCCGCCCGTGTAGAACTCGGTGTCCATGTCGGCCTCGGTGAGACCGAGATAGTCGAGCTTGAGCACGCCCGGCACGGGCCGCTCCTGCAGTCCGAGCGGGTCGATGTCGGCGATCTGGTGGCCGCGCAGGCTGTAAACCTGGATCAGGCGCGAGACGGCCGCCTGTTTTTCACCCGATATCGGCGCCTTGCCGTCCGTCGTGCGCGGCCTGGCCCGGCCGGCGCGGGCGGACTCGAGCAGCTCGCCGACGATCGCCGAGTGCCGGACCTCGGTTTCCGGCGCGCCCAGCGACTCGAAATAGTCCCGCCAGGCATCCGGTACCGCGCCCGGATCGGCAAGGAACCGCTCGTAAAGGGCCTCGACCGCGGTGGCGTTGCCACCGAAAAGCGGCGTCGAGGCGTATTGTTCTTTGAGTGAATCGCTCATTCGATCTGGAGATCAGGATTCCCGGAGGCCCGACGACGCCCCGCCGACCGCACCGAAAGGTCGGGTAGTGTAGCCCAAGTGGTTGATATTGGGAACGCGTGTCGCGTCAGAGCGCGCGCATGAGGTGCACGAATTCGTAGCAGACGAGGCAGGCGTAGGCGCTGAAGAAGAACGTCAGGAACAGGCCGGTACGGAGCCGGTTCAGAAACCGCGCCTTGGCAAGGAATACCAGGGTCAGGATGCTCGTGCCGGTCATCGCCATCTTGCTCGCCGCGAACGTCGCCGTGCCCTGCCCGAGCATTGCCGCCATCACCGGGTTGATTTCGACCATGCCGTTTTCGATGAGCTGCAGGGTCATGAAAGCATCGATGCAGCTCATTACCATGATGCCGACGGAAAGGAAGAAGAGCCAAGGATGGTGCCAGTCCAGAAACAGGACCTCGGCATCGTCGGCCCGACGGAGGTCACGGCGGCGGGACAGCGCGAAACCGTAGACGACGGTCCGCCAGCCGAATTGGCGCCGGTCTTCCGCGAGCCGCTGATCCGCGCCGAGCCCTTCCGGCTGCAATTCTCCCTCCATGGCAGTGGTTGTCGCACCGTCGCCCGGCGGCTGTCAACAGCATCCGGCGGGCAGCCGGCCGCCACCGTGCAGCAGGCGGCTGCCGATTCCGCAGGGCGCTTTCGCGCCAACGGCAGTCCCGGTCCCCCGGTGCCTGCGGCGACCCGCGCTACGACGGGCCCGGCAGGAGACGGCGGAGATTATGTCGCATACGAGGCGCAGCCCGGGCGGACCGCCAAACCCGGCGACCGGGACTGCCGCCGCCGGCCGATCGTGGGATAATGCCCACCCCCGGCAGGCTGAGCCCCGCGCAGGATGAAGGATTACACGGCAACGCTGCCAACCGGCGCCACGATTCGTTACGTCGATCGCAAACGCTGGCTCTGGGCAATGTCGGTGCTGTTCCCGCTGCAGCCATTCATAGGGATCGGCCTGCACGCGCTGACGGGCGAGGAACTCTGGTTGCTGCTGCCGCTGCTGCTGAATTACGGGATCGCGCCGATCGCCGACTGGCTCATCGGCGAGGACACCAACAACCCGCCTGAAGCCGTCGTGCCGCAGCTCGACCGCGATCCCTACTACCGGTGGCTGACCTACCTGGCCGTGCCGATGCACTACGTGTCGCTGGTCGGGGTCGCATGGTACGCGACGGCGGCAGACCTCAGCTGGTGGGCCTTTGCCGGGCTGGCCGTCGTTGCGGGGCTGATCGGCGGCCTCGCCATCAATTCGGGGCACGAGCTCGGGCACAAGTCGAGCCGGCTCGAGAAATGGCTTGCGAAGCTGGCGCTCGCCCTGCCCGCTTACGGGCATTTCACGATCGCGCACAACCTCGGCCATCACCGCAACGTCTCGACGCCGGGAGATCCGGCGAGCGCACGCATGGGCGAGAACATCTATCGCTTCGCCCTGCGCGAGATTCCGGGCGCGTTCCGGGAGGCCTGGGCGCTCGAGAAGGACCGGCTCGCGCGGCGTGGCCGCTCGGCATGGTCACCGGACAACCTGATCCTCCGCTCCCATGCGCTGACGCTCGCGATCACGCTCGGGCTCGTCGCGGCCTTCGGCTGGCCGATGATCCCGTTCCTGGTGATCCATCATTTTTTCGCGTGGTGGGGGCTCACGAGCGCGAACTACGTCGAGCACTACGGCCTCCTCCGCCAGCGCCTGCCCGACGGCCGTTATGAGCCCTGCCAACCGCACCATTCCTGGAACAGCAACCACATCTACTCGAACCTGGTGCTGTTCCACCTCGAGCGCCACTCCGATCATCATGCGCACCCGCTGCGGCGCTACCAGTCGTTGCGGCACTTCGATGACCTGCCCTCGCTGCCGAACGGCTATTTCGGCGTTTACCTGCTCGCCTATGTCCCGTGGCTCTGGTTCCGTGTCATGGATCCCCGGCTGCTTGCGCTGCCGCACGTGGCGGGCGAACTCGAACGGGTCAACGTCGACCCGGCGGCGCGGGACCGCCTCGAGCGCCGCTGGGCGGGCTGAACCCGAGTCCCGGCCGCCTGCGCGGCCTGTGACCCACCGCACAGAACCCGGCGTGAGGCCCGTTTAACGTAAGGCTTTCCTCCTCGCAACCGGGTGCGACATGACGACTTCACGGATCCGCGCGGCCTGTGCGCTGTTCGCCCTGGCGGCGGCATCGACAGCCGCCGCCGACAACGATTTCGGCCTGGGCGTCAGGGCAGGCACGCTCGGGCTGGGCCTCGAAACGAGCTGGCAGCCGCTGCCCTACCTCGACATCCGCCTCGGCGCCAATGCCTACGATTACGAGGACGACGGCAGCCAGGCCGGTATTCGCTACGACGCGACGCTCGCGCTCGAATCGTATCACCTGACGGGGAATTTCCATTTCCCGTTGAGCCCGATGCGCGTCACGCTCGGCGCCTACTCGAACGGCAACGAACTCCTGATGCAGAACGACGATGCCGACGACGTGAACATCGGCGGCATCACCTACCCCCGAGCCGCGGTCGGCACGCTGACGAGCGAGACCTCGTTCGCGAGCACCTCGCCCTATCTCGGGATCGGATTCGACTTCTCGCTGTTCGGCAAGGTCGGGCTGAATCTCGACCTCGGCGTCCTCTGGCAGGGCGAGCCCGAGGTCACGCTCGAAGCCGACGGCCTCCTCGCACAGGATCCCCTCTTCCAGGCTTCGCTGGAACAGGAGCGCCGGGAACTGGAAGACGAAATGAGCGATTTCAAGGCCTGGCCGGCGCTCTCGCTCGGTTTCTTCTACCGCTTCTGAGTCAGTACCAGCGATCCAGCTGGCGGGAGATGAACAGCCCCAGCCGGAGGTAGGACCGGCGCAGGGCCGGCAGCGGGTAGCGGCGGCTGAGTC
Source organism: Woeseiaceae bacterium (assembly GCA_033721115.1). Classification (GTDB taxonomy): domain Bacteria; phylum Pseudomonadota; class Gammaproteobacteria; order Steroidobacterales; family Woeseiaceae; genus UBA1847. The sequence continues at coordinate 7,977 of JAWWBD010000121.1, forward strand.
CACTCACGATTGCAGGCAACCCCGGCGGCGCGCGCCCCGTGCCCAGCCACTCGGCGAGCTGGCCGCCGGCCCAGGTAGCCGTGTTGACGCCGTTGCCGTGGTAGCCGAACGCAAAAAACACCGAGGGGTCCTCGTCGAGGCGGCCGAGCGTCGGACACAGCGACGCGGTCGTGCAGATCAGGCCGTGCCAGCGATAGTCGACACGGACGTCCCGCCATGCCGGCCATACCCGGCCGAGTGTCGCTGCGAGCCAGCGATAGGTCTCCTGCTCGCGCGCCGGCGCGCCGGTGACCTCGCCGCGCCCGCCGAGCAAAAACCGGCCATCCGGGAGCAGCCGGAAATAATTGAGAATCCGCCGCGAGTTGATCGCGGGGTCGCCGGTCCGCCAGCCCTGCGCGGCCAGCTCGTCGGCCGTGAGGGGGCGCGTCACGATGATTGCACTCAGGACCGGAATCGTCCGCCCGAAGAACGCGGGGTTGAGATCTTCCGGCATGAAGCCGTTGGTCGCGAAGACGACCCGGTCCGCCGCCAGCGTGCCGCCGCGGGTCGCGAGCCGGTGGCGGCCCCCTGCCCGGACCCATTCGAGCACTTCGCTGTTGCCGTGCAGGCGCACACCGTGCTTTTCGGCAGCGGCGGCCAGGCCGAGGCAGTACTTGAGCGGATGCAGCGCGAACGCCGGCCGCGTCACGAGCCCGCCGTGGGTCTCCGTCGAATCGTAGAAGCGCGCCCGGCACTCGGCCGCGCCGACGAGTTCCGCCTGCCGGCCGAGCACCCCCGTCAGCAGCGCGTGATCGGCTTCGAGTCGCCGGAACGCGCGCGGCGTGTGCGCAATCTCGAGTTCGGCGTCGCCGTTCGTCTCGCAGTCGATCCGTTCGGCCGTGATGAGATCCCGGACGAGCCCGACCGCACCGGCCTGCGCGGCAAGGTACTCGCGCGCCGCCTCGAGGCCGGCGAGGCGCACGAGCTCCCGGCGGTGCACCCCCGTCCCGCCGATGCAGCAGAAACCGCCGTTGCGGCCCGAAGCACCCCAGCCGATCGGCCCCGCTTCGAGCACGCGCACGTCGACGCCGAAATCGCGGGCCAGGTGCAGCGCCGTCGACAGGCCCGTGTAGCCGCCGCCGATGACCGCAACGTCGCAACTCTCGGCGCCGCCGAGCGGTGCTGCGGGCATGCGCCGGTCCGACGCCGTCGCCTCCCAGTAGCTCGGCTGGGCCGCATCGAAGCGGTAGAGATTGTCGTGGAAAGCGCGTGCCAAGCGCGGCGCCTCAGCGCGTCTCGCGCGCGAGCCGGAGCATCGTTTCGAGGCTCCGCTCGACGTCCTCGGCGGTCGTTTCCCAGCTCGACACGCTGATGCGCATGGCCGTGCGCCCCTGC
>JAWWBD010000122.1:0-9179 GCA_033721115.1 Woeseiaceae bacterium
CATCACCGCGTTGATCTTGGCCACCAGGTCCTTCTCGCCGATCGGCTTGACGAGGTATTCGACGGCGCCCTGGCGCATGCCCCAGATGCGGTCGGTCTCCTGGTCCTTGGTCGTGATGATGATGACTGGAATGTTGGCCGTGTCGGGGTCGCGGGACAGCTTGCGCGTGGCCTCGAACCCGTTGATGCCCGGCATCACCACGTCCATCAGGATGCAGTCCGGGCGTGCATTCTTCGCCTGCCTGAGGCCCTCTTCGCCGCTGTCGGCCACCAGCGTACCGAATCCGTTCTTCTTCAACATCGTCCGGAACAGGTGCAGTTCCGTCGGCGAATCGTCGATGATCAGTATGACCGCCACGCTTGACTCCTTGAGAGCGACTGGCTCACAACTCCCGAATCGTGCTCAGCTCACCTGGTTGGCAATGGCGCCGAGCAGTTCATCCTTGGTAAAGGGCTTCGTCAGGTACTGTTCCGAACCGACGATGCGCCCGCGGGCCCGGTCGAAAAGGCCGTCCTTGCTCGACAGCATGATCACGGGCGTGTCCTTGAACGTCTTGTTGTGCTTGATGAGCGAGCAAGTCTCGTAGCCGTCGAGTCGCGGCATCATGATGTCGACGAATATGAGGTCGGGCTGGTGGTCCGCAATTTTCGACAGCGCGTCGAAACCGTCGATCGCCGTGAAAACCTGGCAACCTTCCTTGGTCAGCAGCGTCTCCGCCGTCCGGCGGATCGTCTTGCTGTCGTCCACGACGAGTATCTTGAGTCCGTTGAGACTTCGAGACGAGTTGGTTGACACGGAAATCCCTCGTGAAAACTGACTTTTACCATATTGACATAAGTCCTGCTACGACGCCTGCCGCAGAGCCGATAAGTCGAGGAATTTTCGGCGTTTAGGAACGCATTACGCGGTATAGTTGGCGCCACGTTGCCAACCACCGGATCTCCCGTCATCGTGAGCAATCGATCGCTTCGCACAGGCATCGTGATGGATCCGATCGAGTCCATCACGACCTACAAGGACAGCTCTTTCGCCATGCTGCTGGAAGCCCAGCGACGCGGCGCGGAGATCCACTACTTCCTGCAATCCGACCTGCGACTCCTGGGCGGGCGCGCGATCGGCCGCTCGCGCCGGCTCGCCGTGACGGACAGCAAGACCGGCTGGTTCGAGCTCGGCGAGGAAACGACGGTCGAACTCGGCGATCTCGACGTGATCCTGATGCGCAAGGACCCGCCGTTCGACATGGAGTACGTCTACACGACCTATATCCTCGAGCGCGCGGAGGGGGCGGGCGCCCTGGTCGTCAACCGGCCGCGGGCACTCAGAGACATGAACGAGAAAGCGTACACGGCGTGGTTTCCCGAGTTCACGCCCCTGACGCTCATCACGCGCTCGATCCCGGAGATGCGGGCGTTTTTCAGGGAGCACGGCCGCATCGTCGTCAAGCCGCTCGAGGGCATGGGCGGCAAGTCGGTGTTCGTCGTCAACGAGGGCGACAAGAATGCCAACGTGATTTTCGAGACCCTGACCGATTTCGGCCGGCGCTTCGCGATGGCGCAGGTGTTCGTTCCCGAGATCGACGCCGGCGACAAGCGGATCCTGCTCGTCGACGGCGAGCCGGTGCCCTGTGCGCTGGCCCGCATTCCCGCAGCCGACGACAACCGCGGCAACCTGGTCATGGGCGCGAAGGGCGTCGGGCAGCCGCTGTCGGACGCTGACCGCCGCATCTGCGCCGCCGTGGGCCCGGTGCTGCGCGACGCGGGCGTGATCTTCGCCGGCATCGACGTGATCGGCGATTATCTCACCGAAGTCAACGTCACGAGCCCCACCGGGATCCGGGAACTCGACCAGCAGTTCGACCTCAATATCGCCGGGCTCATGTTCGACGCGATCGACGGGGCGCTCAAAAACGAGACCTGAGTCCTTGTCGCCCGGTTCGGCCAGCCGTTTACTGGACGGGCACAAAGTGTTGATTTCCGGGCGCTTCGGCGAGCAAACCCGGTCCATATTAAGTAAACTTCCGGGCCAGAATGGCGAGCCTCATCTACGACAAGTCACTGAATGACGAGCTGGTCCTCCAGGCATACGAGCCGCCGGACCGCCTGCCCGGCATGCTGTTCCTTGCCGCGCTGATTCACGGGATCCTGATCCTCGGTCTCACGTTCAACCCGGAGTTGCTCGACGACTTTCCGAGCGCCATCTCGCTCGAGGTCACGATCGTGGCCGACCCGGACCAGGAAATCGACCGCCCCGACGATGCCGAGTACCTCGCCCAGGCTTCCCAGCAGGGCGGCGGCAACACGACCGAAGCAGTGCGCCCGACGGCACCGCTGGAAAGCACGTCGCCGATCACGAATGAAGGCCAGGAAGACGGGCGGCACCTCGTCGACTCGACCGTGCACGAGACCGCCGCCGACCAGCTCGTCAGCACGCCGCGAGAGCAGGAACTCGCGGTGGCGGACCGCCCGCGCCAGGACCCGCAGCCCGACGAACAGCGCGCCGCAGCGCTCGAGGCAGGCAGCGAAACGACGCTGCCGCTGCCGCAGGCGGACGTCGCAACCCTGCGGATCCACGACGACGATCCGCGCCAGCTCGTCGTCAGCGCCGACACGCGGCATTCCGCCATCGCGCCCTACCTCGATAACTGGAAGCGCCGGATCGAGGCCGTCGGCCAGGACTACTTCCCTGAGCTCGGCACGCTCGAGGGCCTGACCGGCAGCCCGACGCTCGAGGTCAGCATCGACGCCTCGGGAGAGCTGACCGAGGTCGTCATCCGCAAGTCCAGCGGTTCGAAAGTCCTGGACCAGGCTGCGCTCGACATCCTGAACCGCGCCTCGCCGTTCGATCCCTTTCCCGCCGAAATCCGCGCCCGCTACGACCGCTTGCGCTTTGCCTACAAATGGCTGTTCAGCGCCGAGCAGGTGCCGGCGACCGCCAGCCTGAACTGAGCGCCGTCACCCGGCGGCGGTTGTGCACCGTCCCGACAGGGACGATACTGTCAGCATGACCACGTCGCTCATCAACCAGCTCCTGATCGCGATGCCGGGCATGCCCGACCCGAACTTTTCGACCACCGTCACCCTGATATGCGAGCACAACGACGAGGGCGCGCTGGGCATCGTCATCAACCGGCCGCTCACGCTCAGGCTGGACGGGCTGTTCGAGCAGCTCGACCTGAAGAGCCAGGATCCGAAGACCGCGGAGACCCCGGTCCTGCTGGGCGGCCCGGTCGGACCCGAACGCGGCTTCGTGCTGCACGGCAACGACGCGACCTACGAGAACTCGATCGCCGTGTCGAGCGAAATCAACCTGACGCTGTCGCGCGACGTGCTCGACGCGATGGCGGCCGGCAGGGGACCGAAAAAGACGCTGGTAGCGCTCGGCTACGCGGGCTGGGAAGCCGGCCAGCTAGAGAACGAGATGCTCGCCAACTCCTGGCTCAGCGTGCCGGCGACGACGGACATCGTGTTCGACACGCCGTTCGCCGAGCGCTGGACGCAGGCGGCGCAGACGCTCGGCGTCGACATGACCAAGATCTCCCCCGATGCCGGACACGCCTGAGCCGGCCGCGCCCCGGACCATCCTGGCATTCGATTTCGGCCTGAGGCGCATCGGCGTTGCCGTGGGCCAGACCGTCACCGGCTCCGCGAGTCCGCTCGGAATCGTCGCCAACGGGCCCGGGGGCTGCGACCGCGACCGCATCGCGACGCTGATCGGTGACTGGCACCCGGCGCGGCTCGTCGTCGGCTCGCCGGGCCACGCGGACGGCAGCCCGAGCGAGATGCAGGACCACGTCCGGGCGTTCGTCCGCGAGCTCCGCGCCTTCGGCCTGCCGGTCGACACGGTCGACGAGCGCTACACCTCGCGCGAGGCCCAGGCGCGGCTCAAGGATGCCCGGGCGGCCGGCCGGCGCCGGCGCGTCACGAAGGAGACGATCGACAGTGCGGCCGCCGTGCTGATCGCCGAGCGTTATCTCGCAGGGGCCGACGCTTCGGTGTAGCATTGCGTCGCCATGTACGTGCCCGAGACCATTCCGCGGCCCGCCGACGAAGCCGGCCTGCAGCTCGATGTGAGCGGGCGACTCCGGCACCTGCTGACGCTGAAGGGCCTCGATAAGGCGCTGCTGGTCCGGTTGCTCGACCATGCCGAGCGCTTCCTGAAGATCGCGGGCGACCCGTCCGCGCGCACCGACACGCTCGCCGGGCGAACGGTCGCAAACCTGTTCTTCGAGCCGTCGACCCGCACGCGCGCCTCGTTCGACCTCGCCGGCAAACGCACCGGCGCCGACGTCCTGAACCTCGACGTCAATACCTCGTCGCGCAAGAAGGGCGAGAGCATCCTCGACATGATCTACACGCTGCAGGCGATGCAGGTGGACATCATGGTCGTGCGCGATGCGAGCGCCGGGGTGCCGGCGTACATCGCACGGCACGTCGACGACTACGTCAGCATTCTCAACGCCGGCGAGGCCGAGGTGTCGCACCCGACGCAGGGCCTGCTCGACCTGCTGACGATCCGCCAGCACAAGGAGCGCTTCGAGGATCTGGTCGTCGCCATTGTCGGCGACATCGCGCATTCCCGCGTCGCCCGCTCCGCGGCGCACGGCCTCGAGACCATGGGCGTCGGCGAACTCCGGCTGATCTCGCCGCCGGCGCTCGCACCGGATCCCGACGAGCTGCCGTTTGCGCGGATCATGCACAACCTCGAGGACGGCCTTGCCGACGCCGACGTCGTGATGGCGCTCCGGATCCAGCGCGAGCGCATCGGCAACCTCGACGGCATACCCGGCATCGACGAGTACTTCGCGAACTACGGCATCAGCCGCGAGCGGATGAAAAAGGCGAGGCCGGACGCGATCGTGATGCACCCGGGCCCGATGAACCGGGGCATAGAGATCGAATCGGCGCTGGCCGACAGCCCGCGCTCGGTGATCACCCGGCAGGTCACGAACGGCGTGGCCGTCCGCATGGCCGTGCTGGAGCACGTGGCTGAAACGCTGAGCCGGCGTTGATCACGGCGGCCCAGCAGGCAGCGCAGCGTAACCGCGGGACGCTGTTCCTCGAGGACGGCGAAATCCTGTCGACCGAGACCTTTCCCGGCAACCAGTTCGTGCAGCGCATCCGCGCGCCGAAGTGCGCCCGTGCCGCGCGGCCCGGATCGTTCGTGCACCTGTCCTGCGACGAGGCCTTGCCGATGCGCCGCCCGCTTTCGATCATGCGTGCACGCGACGACTGGATCGAGGTGCTGTACAAGGTCGTCGGCGAGGGCCTGCGCCTGCTCGCGCACCGGCGAACCGGCGCCACCGTGAGCGTGCTGGGCCCGATCGGGCAGCCGTTCGTGCCGTCGCCCGCGCGGCCGAATGCGCTCCTGGTCGGCGGCGGCGTCGGCATCCCGCCGATGGTGTTCCTGGCCGATGCGCTGCGCCAGGACGAAGGCCGCTGGCAACCGCTCGCCATCCTGGGTTCCGAGATCCCGTTCCCGTTCGACCTGGTCCGTTCCGAATTGCCTACGCCGTGGGCGGACGCCGACGTCGACCGTTCGATGCCGTTGCTCGAGTCCTGGGGCGTGCCGACGCGGCTGGCAAGCAACGCCGGTTTCGACGGCTGCTTCCGCGGTTTCGTGACCGACCTCGCTGACCGCTGGCTCAAGACGCTCGACGCGGAGGAACTCGGCCGGACCGAGGTCTTTGCCTGCGGCCCGACGCCGATGCTCAAGGCGGTGGCCGGGCTGGCGGACCGTTACGGATTGCCCTGCCAGGTGTCGCTCGAGGAGTTCATGGCCTGTGCCGTGGGCGGCTGCGCGGGCTGCGCCGTCGAGATCAATACGCCCGAGGGCCCGGCGATGAAGCGCGTCTGCGTCGACGGCCCGGTCTTCGACGCGGCGACCGTCGCCTGGGCCTGAACGGCGTCAGCCGTCAGCCGAACCGTCGCTGCGACCGTCGGCGGCCGCCATTCTCTCGTCGACGAACGCCTGGAACTCGGGCCGCCAGTCGAACTCGCGCTCTGCGATACATTCGCGAAAACCCGGGCTTTCCAGCATCCGGTCGAGCGTCGCGGCCATCCCGGCGAGGTGCGCCGGGTCGTTCGACGTGGAGACGTGCCGGATGTAGGCACCCTGGAACTCGGCCAGGATGTTGCGCACCAGGAATTCGAAACGCAACCGCTCGCGTTCGCCCAGGGCCCGGAAACCTTTCAGCCCCTCGAGCAACAGGTCCGCGACCTCGGGATGCAGGATGATGAGTTCGCGCAGCCGGTTCGCCGCGACGACGTTGCGCTCGAGCGCAGCAACCCTGCTCGCTTCGATGCTATGCGAGATTTGCGCGGTGTTCTGACGAATCTGCACCGCGAGATAGACGAGCGACACGACGACCGCCACGGCACCGATGAGTTCGCCGATCGCACCCCAGTCCTGGATCGTCATTTGCCTGCCTCCGTCAGGTCGTCTTCCGCCGCCTGAAGAGCGGCGTTGTCAACGCCCACAGTATCAAGCCGCCGAGCGCGACGGCCAGCCCCAGCGCCGCCGCGACCTGCAAGAGCGGATGGCTGAAGTCGTCGCGCTCGCTGAAATCCATCACGTGCAGCATCCAGAAAAAGTCGAAGACGCGCCAGCGCGCGGTGCGCCGGGCCAGGATCTCGCCGGTCCACGGATCGAGATAGAGACTGAGCGACTCGGGCTCGGCAAAGCTGACCCGCCAGGCCGGTAACCGTCCGCCGCGGAACTCGCCGTCCGGCGCGACCGTCTCGATCCACTCGATGCCGGCGACGCGGCCCTCGCCGCGAAGCCACCCGCGTGCGACCGTGGCCGCCTGGGATTCGGTGAGCGCAGGCAGCACCTGTCCATCCGCATCGACGAGCCGGCTGAATACCTTGCCCTCCGAGCGCCCGCGTATGCGCCAGCAGGCAGCCTCCTTGCAGGCGACCACACCGACGGACTCGAGTGTCCATGGCGCGCGGAAGTGCTCGTCGAGACCTACGACGGTGGCTGCAGGCCACGGCAGCGAGGCGAACTGCGCCGTCGTAACCTCGTCCGGCGCACGCGTCAGGTGTTCGCCGCGGATCTCCTCGATCGGCCAGAGACTGAAATAGAGGCCGCTTGCCATCCACGCGACAATCTGCACCGCCATCGCGAGCCCGAGCCAACGATGGAGCTTGCGGAAAAACATCCTCAAGACGACTTACCTCCGGGGCGGGACCGAAGGTGTCATTTATACGCGTTACTTCAGGTGGATTCGAGGAGACGTTACCGCGGTAACGTCGGAGGACCGCTCTTTCAGAGAGCGGTCACTCGAATGACCGGAATTTTTTTATCACCACCGACGGGAATCGGCCAGAAGCCGTCACTCACCTTCGGGGTCGGATTTGAGAATGCCGCCTCGAACTTCCGACGTCGGCTTGGCCATCTCCGCTTCGAAGCTGGTTCGAATATCGTCGATAACCTGCTGCTTGTTCTTGCCACTCAGTTCGCTTACTGCATTCGCAATATGTTTGACTGCATCGGAGAGGAATACGCCCCACGCCCACTCTTCATTGAAATCGCGATTACGATATAGGTACGGATTGAGTGATACCCACTCGCCTCCCTTGGCCATCCATAGTCGCAGCACTTCAACTGATTTCGGATCTTCTTGAGCGGCAGGTGGTATCTCAAGTTCCTTCATCAGGGACCTCGTTCAAAAGGATTCCGGACGGCCGGTTCGGGTCAATAGCCGCCGAATATTCTACATCGAAAGCGGTCATTCAAACGTCCGGTGTCCACCGCAAAGCCGCCGTTGCAACGTCTCCAAACTAACCCGGCGTCTCAAAACGCGCGACCAATTTCCGCGACCGGCCCGTTTCCCGCACCCTCCGCATACCAGACGACGCCGTCCTTGATGACGATGTCGACGTAGTCGAGCAGCTCGATGTTCCGCAATGGGTTGCCCGCGACGACGATGATGTCGGCTAGCTTGCCCGGTTCGATCGTGCCGAGGTCGTCGTCCAGGTCGAGGATCTCCGCATTCGTTTTCGTCGCCGCCGAGATGACTTCGAGCGGGGTCATGCCGTTTTCGACCAGCGCGGACATCTCCCGCCACATCGCCTCGGTGTGCATGTTGAGCGGCGTGCCGCCGTCGGTGCCGACGCCGATCACGGCCCCGCCGTCGATGAACTGGCGCGCGGCGACCTTTGAGTTGCGCGTCTCGCGGGCGATGTCGGAAAAATAGGCCAGCCGGTGAAAATCCCGGACCGACCCGATGAACTCGGCAGAGATGTCGGGCGGCATGTCCTTTCTGTACACCGGGTCGTAGAGCCGTTCGGGGAATTCGACAGTCGCCGGGAAGACCCAGATACGGTGCGCGATCGTCTGGACGACCGGGATGTTTCTGTGCGCGATCTCCGCGACCAGGTCATCCTCGTAGGGCGGATTGCCGCCCGAGCCGACGTGCTGGAACACGTCGACGCCGGCGTCGAGGGCATGGCGGATCGCGGCCGGGTCGTAGAGATGTGCGTGCACCTTGATGCCCGCCTCGTGCGCGACCGCGACGATGGCGCGATAATCCTCCGCGGTCAGCCCTTCCCAGGTCTTGATGACGTCGACGCCGCGCTGGACCAGCTCGCGCGTCCGCGCGGCCGCCTCGCGCGGCGAGCGGATGATGATCTCGTACTCGTCCGGGATGATGTCGTAGTCGATCCGCGTGATCCACGGGCCGGACAACATGAGCCTCGGCCCCGGCACCTCGCCGCGCCGGACGCGCTCGCGGAAGTCGAAAGCCTGGAGCGGCGCGCCGAGATCGAGGCCGGTCGTGACGCCCCCGCGGAGCATCTGCTTTGCGCCGATCGCCATGAACTCCTCGATGCGCTCCATGCCGTCCATGAATTCGTACAGCCGCGCGTAGGAGCCGTGGCCGATCAGGTCGATGTGAATGTGCGCGTCGATCAAGCCCGGCATCACGGTGCGCCCGCCGGCGTCGATGACGACGGCGTCGGCAGGGATCTCGATCTCGCCCTGGCGGCCGACGGCCGTGATGCGGCCGTCCTCGAACACGACGACGGAGTGATGAACCGGCCCGGCCAGGTAGCCGTCCAGCAGCATGCCGCCGACGATCGCGACAGGCCCCTCGGGGCGGAGGCTCTGCTGTGCGCCGCACGGCGCAGCCGCGGTCACGGCAAGGCACACGAACAGGCGAAACAGGTTACTCATCGGGC
>JAWWBD010000123.1:0-9150 GCA_033721115.1 Woeseiaceae bacterium
CCCTCGCGGCGGTGCGCGACTTCGACCGCGAGCTGCGCGGGCCGGCGGTGCTCACGCCGCACCCCGGCGAGTTCCGGCGGCTCGCCGCGGCCCTGGCCCTGGACGACGACACGGCGTCCCCGGGCGGCCGGCGCGACGCCGCGGCCGAGCTCGCCCGTCGCCTGGGCTGCGTGGTCGTGCTCAAGGGCGCCGGCACCGTCGTCACCGACGGACAGCGGACGTTCGTGAACGAGACCGGCAACGCGGCCCTCGCCACCGCGGGCACCGGCGACGTGCTGACCGGCCTCATCGCGGGTCTGCTCGCGCAGGGGCTCGACCCGGAGCGGGCCGCAGCGCTCGGTGTCGAGGCCCACGCGCTCGCCGGGGACCGCGCGGCCGCGCACGGTGAACGCGGCCTGATCGCGAGCGATCTCCTGGCAGAGCTGCGGGGCGTGCTCAACCCGTGAAGCTGGTGCTCCCGGACGAAGGCGCGACCGCGGCGTTTGCCGCGCGGTTCGCCGCCGCGCTGCCCGCGGATTTCGGCGTCCGGCTCGTGCTGCTCGAGGGCGAACTCGGCGCCGGCAAGAGCACGTTCGCGCGGGCCGTCCTGCGGGCCCTGGGCCACCGTGGTGCCGTGCCGAGCCCGACCTATACGCTGGTCGAGCCGTACGAAACGGCGGCGGGGAACGTCTATCATATTGATTTGTATAGAATCGGCTCGGAGGAAGAGCTCTACTTTCTCGGTTTCGACGAGCTCGACGACGGGCTCGTGCTTGTCGAGTGGCCCGAGCGTGCGCCGACGCTTAGGAGTCGGGCCGATGTCAAAATTTCCTTTGCATATCATGCCTCTGGACGCAGGGCGGTGGTCGAGGGGCTGAGCGAGCGGGGCCGGGACCTGGTTGCGAAACTGCGGGCCCAAGAGCCGAAATACAGGATTAAGTAAGTCCCATATCCTGCTAATTTATAAATAAAAAAATATTGGCTTTTCGCGCAGGAGCCGTATACTCACCCGACATAATCCCGTGGGGTAAGGGATCCCCTGTCGATATCCATGTCGAGAGCCTTGAGACGCCTGTTGCCGCTCACAGCGCTGCTGTCCTTCGCCCTCCTGGCGGACGCGGCCACGGTCGAGAATATCCGCGTCTGGTCGGAAAGCGGCAAGACCCGCATCGTCCTCGATCTCAGCCGTCCGGTCGAACACAACATCTTCACGCTCGGTAACCCGAACCGGCTGGTGGTGGATCTGAAGGACGGCCGCCTCGCTGACTCCCTCAAGAGCCTGCCGCGCGCGGTCGGTTCGATTCGCGAGATCCGCACGGGCCGGCGCGCCGACGGGCATCTCAGGGTCGTGCTCGACTTGAACGACAACGTGCGTTCGCGGAGCTTCACGGCGGGCCCGAACGACCGCTACGGCGACCGCCTCGTCATCGACCTGCAGCGTACCGGCACACCGCAGGCGGTCAAGCGCGCCTCCGAGGCCTACCGGCCGGGCCGCGACATCGTCATCGCGATCGATCCCGGCCACGGCGGCCATGATCCGGGCGCAGTGGGCCGGGGGCGGACCAAGGAAAAACACGTCGCACTCGCGGTCTCGAAGGAGCTTGCAAACCGGGTCAACGCCGAGCGCGGCATGCGCGCCGTGCTGATCCGAACCGGCGACTATTACGTCGACCACCGGCGGCGCATGGCCATCGCCCGCGAGGCGCAGGCCGACCTGTTCGTTTCGATCCATGCCGACGCCGTCAACGACCGGCGCGCCAACGGCGCGACCGTTTATGCGCTCTCGCTCAAGGGCGCGAGCGACGAGGAAGCGCGCCTGCTCGCCGAGCGCGAGAACGCGGCCGTGCGGATCGGCGGCGTGTCGCTCGACGACAAGGACCCGGTACTGGCCGAGGTGCTGCTCGACCTGTCGCAGAACGCCGCGCTCTCGGCGAGCCTCGACGTCGGTTCCCACGTGATAGGGGAATTGTCGAAGATCGTCCGGGTGCGGCGCCGCACCGTGCAGCAGGCCGGACTCCTCGTGCTCAAATCACCCGACATGCCGTCGATACTCGTCGAGACCGCCTACATCTCGAATCCCCAGGAGGAGCGGCTGCTCAACGACCGCCATCACCAGGGCAAGCTCGCGACGGCGATCCTGGCCGGCATCCGTAACTACTTCTATACCAATCCGCCGCCGGACACGCTGGTCGCGGCGGACGTCAAGCGCCTGCCCGCGGGCGAAATCCGCCACGTCATCGCGCGCGGCGACACGCTGTCCGAAATCGCGGCACGCTACAACGTGAGTACGGCGGCGATCCGGGCCGCCAACAAGCTGCACAGCGACACGATTCGCGTCGGCCAGACGCTCGCGATCCCTGTCTATCCCGGCAGCTGAAGCGGCACTACGAGACATTTCTCCGCTGTTTTGAAAAAATGGCGGGTTTCCGCCCGCCCATACGCTGCCTCGCGTGCCGATACAGAAGCTCCCCAGTCACCTGGTCAACCAGATCGCCGCCGGCGAGGTCGTCGAGCGCCCGGCATCGGTGGTCAAGGAACTGGTCGAGAACAGCCTCGATGCGGGTGCGCGGGCGATCCAGGTCGATATCGTCGCGGGCGGGGCAAAGCTCATCCGGGTGCGCGACGACGGTAGCGGCATCCCGCGTGACGAGCTCGAACTCGCGCTGGCGCGCCACGCGACGAGCAAGATAGCGAGCCTCGAAGACCTCGAGGCGGTGGTGTCGCTCGGCTTCCGCGGCGAGGCGCTGCCGAGCATCGCCTCGGTCGCACGCCTGACGCTGACGTCGCGACATCGCGATGCCGCCGAAGCCTGGCAGGTCGAGGCCGATGGTGGAAGCCTGTCCGGCGTCAAGCCGGCGGCGCATCCGCGCGGGACGACCATCGAGGTGCACGACCTCTTTTACAACACGCCGGGGCGGCGGCGTTTCCTGCGCACCGAGCGCACCGAGTACGGGCACGTCGACAAGTGGCTCCGGCGCCTGGCGCTCGCGCGCCCGGACGTCGCATTCACGGTCTCGCACAACCGGCGCACGGTGCTGCGACTCGCGGCAGCGCAATCGGATGGCGAACGGCTCGAGCGGACCGGTCAGATCTGTGGCACGGAGTTCAGCGAGCATGCGCTCGCGATCGAGCACGAGACCGACGGCATTGCGCTCGCGGGCTACATTGCGCTGCCGACCTTCAACCGCAGCCAGCCCGATCTCCAGTACTGGTTCGTCAACGGGCGCAGCATCAGCGACAAGAGCCTGGCCCACGCGGCGCGGCACGCCTATCGCGACGTGCTGTTCCACGGCCGCTGCCCGGCCTACGTGCTCGCGCTCTGCATGGACCCCGCCGGCGTCGATGCGAATGCGCACCCGGCGAAGCACGAAGTCCGCTTCCGCGACGGCCGGCGCGTGCACGGCGTCGTCGCCCAGGCCATCGAGACCGCGCTGCGCGAGACTCGGCCCGGACACGCCCGGACCGCGCCCACGGAGCTGCGGGCCGCCGACCGTTCGCATGCGCATGCCCAGGGCTCGATGCCACTCGGCCACGGCTCACGCGCCGCCGGGCACGGCCGGGTCGCCGACGCGATGGCGGGCTATGCGACGCTCGCCGCGCAGCCGGCGCAGGAAACCCGGCCCGCCGCCGGCCAGGACGGCGGCGTGCCACCGCTGGGTTTTGCGATCGCGCAGCTCTCGGCCACTTACATCCTCGCCGAGAATGCGTCCGGACTGATCGTCGTCGACATGCACGCGGCGCACGAGCGCATCGTTTACGAAAAACTGAAAAAGCATTTCGACGACAAGCGCATCGTGCGCCAGCCGCTCCTCGTACCGACACCGCTTGCCGTCGCCGAGCGGGAAGCCGACCTCGTCGAGGAATCCGCCGACCTGCTCGAGCGGATCGGGCTCGCCGTCGACCGGGCCGGTCCGACGCAGCTCCTGATCCGCGAAGTACCGGCGCTCTTGAGGGACGTCGACGCAGAGGCCCTGTTGAAAGACGTCGTCGCCGATCTCGCGGAAGCGGGCGAGAGCCGGCGCGTCGAGGATACCTGCTACGAATACCTCGCGACGATGGCCTGCCACCGCTCCGTGCGTGCGAACCGGGCGCTCACGCTCGACGAGATGAATGCGCTGCTGCGCGAGATGGAGGTGACCGAGCACGCGGATCAGTGCAACCACGGTCGGCCCACCTGGATGGCGATCACGATGGCCGACCTCGACCGGATGTTCCTGCGCGGACGCTAGGAGCCGATGCCCGTGACGACGGCCGTCTGCCTGATGGGCCCGACCGCGTCGGGCAAGACCGATATCGCGATCAGCCTGGCGAAGCGCCTGCCCGTCGACGTGATCAGCGTCGACTCGGCGCTGGTCTACCGCGGCATGGATATCGGCACGGCGAAACCCGACCCGGCGACGCTCGCCCGGGTCCCGCACCGGCTGATCGACATCCGCGATCCGGAGGAGCCGTATTCGGCCGGGGACTTCGTCCGCGACGCCGAAGGCGCGATTCGGGAGATCGCCGCTGCAGGCCGCATCCCGCTGCTCGTCGGCGGTACGATGATGTATTTCCGCGCCCTGACCGAGGGGATCGCGGCACTCCCGGCCGCCGAGCCGGGCTTGCGGGCCGCGATCGACGCCGAGGCCGCGGAACAGGGCTGGCCTGCGCTGCACGCGGCGCTCGCCGAGGTGGACCCGGAGTCCGCGGCCCGTCTCAGCCCGAACGACAGCCAGCGCATCCAGCGCGCGCTCGAGGTATATCGCGCAAGCGGCCGACCACTGTCCGCCTGGCATCGCGCCGGCAGCGACAGGGCCGAAGAAATCCGCTTCATCAAGCTCGCCGTGCTGCCCGAGCCGCGCAAGGTCCTGCACGAGCGGATCGAGGCGCGACTGGACGCCATGCTGGCGGGAGGCTTCCTGGACGAACTGCGCGGCCTGATGGCCAGGCCCGGACTCGGGCGCGACATGCCGTCGATGCGGGCCGTGGGCTATCGCCAGCTCTGGGCCTTCCTCGCCGGCGAGTGCTCGCTCGCGGAGGCCCGCTACCGGGCCCTCGTGGCCACCCGCCAGCTCGCCAAGCGGCAGGTCACCTGGCTTCGTGCCGAGGCCGGGCTCACGGTATTCGACCCACTTGAAAGCGACGCGCGGGCCCGCATATCGGAATTTCTGGCGTCAGAGGCACTCAAACCCGGCTAGACCGGGTCCAGCCCTATGATAGAATTTTATGAACGCTTGGCTGAACTCGCATCAAGGGCAACCGGCGCCACCGGTATGCGGCGTTCAATAACAATGAACAATAAGGAGACCCCATCATGGCTAAAGGGCAAACGCTGCAGGACCCCTTCCTCAATATATTGCGCAAGGAAAAGGTGCCGGTGTCGATCTACCTCGTCAACGGAATCAAGTTGCAGGGGCAGGTGGATTCTTTCGACCAGTTCGTCGTGCTGCTCAAGAACAGCGTCAACCAGATGGTCTACAAGCATGCGATCTCGACCATCGTGCCTTCGCGCAACGTCAGGCTCCCGATTCCGGACGACTCTGGAGACGATTAGCTTGAAATTCCATCCGCCGCGGGAATTCGCGTTTGTTTGAGCGACCCCAGAGCGGCGAACGGGCAATTCTCGTCCACGCAGGCCCCGAGGGCGCACCCGGCGAATCCGAGCGAACGGAATTCGCCGAGCTGGCGCGCTCCGCGGGCGCCGTCATCGTGGACGAGATAACGAGCGCGCGGAAACGACCGGATCCGCGCTACTTCGTCGGAACCGGCAAGCTCGAAGAGATCGCGGCGAGCGTCGAGCAACACGGCGCCGAACTCGTCATCTCGTCGACGGCCTTGTCACCCAGCCAGGAACGCAACCTGGAGCGCAGACTCAAGTGCCGGGTACTCGATCGCGCCGGGCTCATACTCGACATTTTCGCGCAGCGGGCGCGGAGCTTCGAGGGCAAGCTGCAGGTCGAACTCGCCCAGCTTCGGCACCTGTCGACGCGCCTCGTGCGCGGCTGGACCCACCTCGAACGCCAGAAGGGTGGTATCGGCCTGCGCGGCCCGGGCGAGACCCAGCTCGAGTCCGACCGGCGCCTGATCGGTGCGCGCATCCGGCAGCTTAAGGAGCGTCTCGAGCACGTCGACCAGCGACGCACGATGAACCGCCAGAACCGGGTGCGTGCCGAAGTGCCCACCCTGGCGCTCGTCGGCTACACCAACGCCGGCAAGTCGACGCTGTTCAATGCGCTGACCGATGCGAGCGTCTACGTCGAGGACCAGCTGTTCGCCACGCTGGACCCGACCGTGCGCCGCCTCGAACTGCCGTCGGGCCGCGAGGTCGTCCTTGCCGACACCGTCGGTTTCATCCGTGACCTGCCGCACGAGCTGATCGCCGCGTTTCGCTCGACGCTGCAGGAAGCGCGCGAAGCCGACCTGATCCTGCACCTGATCGACGCGAGCGACCCGGATCGCTGGCAACGCGTGCGCCAGGTCAATGCGGTACTGAAGGAGCTCGATGCTGCCGAGGTGCCGCAGATCCGGGTCTACAATAAAATAGATCGCCTGGATCGCCGGCCGACGGTCAACCGCAACCGGTCCGGGGCCGGCCGGGCGGCCTGGATCTCGGCCGCCACGGGCGAAGGCGTATCCGGGCTGCTCGAGGCGATCGACGAGCGCCTCGCACGCGAGACGGTCGAGAAAACGATACGGCTCGGACCGGAGCAGGGGCGCCAGCGCGCCAAACTTTTCCAGCTCGGAGCTGTCCTCAACGAGCAGGCATGCGATGATGGCGGCTGGATTCTCGACCTGAAACTGGCCGAGCGCGACTTGCGGCGCTTCATGAAGCGTGAAAACCTCGCGCCGGAAATTCTCGAATCCTTCGCCGGAAACGACCCGGCGAAGGCGGCAACGGTGAACTGAACGTAAAGACTATGGCTTGGAACGAATCTGGAAACGGCAAGGACCCATGGAAGCGGGGCGGCGAAGGGCCGAACGACCTCGATGAAATCGTGCGCAACCTGCAGCGCAGGCTCGGCGGGATGTTCGGCGGCGGTGGCGGCGGCCGGCAGTCCGGCGGCCCCGGCGGCTGGTTTTTGATCGGGCTCCTGCTCGTGGCCTGGGGCGTCACGGGCTTCTATCGCGTGGATGAGGCGGAGCGCGGCGTGGTGCAGCGCTTCGGCGCCTACACCAAGACGACGATGCCGGGCCTGCACTGGCACCTGCCGTATCCGATCGAAACCGTCGACCTGGTCAACGCGAACGCGATCTCGAACTACGATTATCGGACCGAGATGCTGACCGCTGACGAACAGTACGTCTTCATCGACATGGTCGTGCAGTACCGGCGGTCGGAACCCGAGAATTACCTTTTCAATGTCGTCGAGCCGGAGCTGACGCTGCAGGACGTGACCGAAAGCGCGCTCCGCGAAGTCGTGGGCACGACGACGCTCGAGACACTGGTCACGGCGCGGCGCGACGAGATCGCCTCGCGCACGCAGGAAGTCCTGCAGAACACGCTCGATAACTACGGTGCCGGCATCAACGTCACGTCGATCTCGCTGGAGACGGTCAATTACCCCGACTCCGTGCAGTCCGCCGTCGACGACGCCCAGAAAGCGCGCAATGACAGCGAGCGCTACCAGCTCGAGGCCGACGCCTACGCCCGCGATGTCATCGCGAAGGCCAAGGGTGACGCGGCCCGCGTGCTCGAGGATGCCCGGGGCTATCGCGACCGCGTGACGGCGGATGCGGAAGGCGAGGCCGCCCGCTTCGAGGCACTGCTGGCCGAGTACCAGAAGGCACCGCGGGTCACCCGGCAGCGCCTGTACATCGACGCGATCGAGGAGGTCCTCGCGCGTTCCAACAAGGTTATCCTCGACGCGGAAGGCAGCGGCAACCTGCTGTACCTCCCGCTCGACCGGCTGATGCAGCAGGGCGGCAACCGGTCCGACCCGATGATCGATTCGACGCGTTCCGCGGACTCGCCGACTCCGCCGAGACCCCAGTCCGACGTGCGGGTCGAGGACCCGCGCGATCCGCGCGAGAGGAGGATGCGGCAATGAACGGCGGACGATTCGCATTCGTAGTCATCCTCGGCATCGCGCTGATCGGCGTCGGCCTGTCGGTCTTCACGGTCAATGAGCGCGAGCTGGCCATCAAGCTGCAGCTCGGCCAGGTCGTCAAGACCGATTACGAGCCGGGCCTGCACTTCAAGTGGCCGATCGTGCAGAACGTGCGCAAGTTCCCGAAGCGTATCCTGACCATCAGCGACCGGCCCGAGCGCGTGTTCACGGCCGAGAACGAGGCGCTGCAGGTCGATTTCTTCGTCAAGTGGCGCATCGTCGATCCGCTCCGGTTCTACATCTCGACGGGCGGGGCGCTCGTCGTCGCAAACGACCGGCTGTCCGAGATCATCAAGAACGCCGTCGTGACCGAGTTCGGCGAACGCAGCGTCCAGGAAGCCATCTCCGTCGGGCGCGCCGAGCTGATGCGCGACATGCTGGCGGTGGCGCGCAGCACGGCCGACGAACTCGGCGTCGAACTGATCGACTTCCGCGTCAAGCAGGTCGAGTTCACCGACGACGTGCGCAATTCGGTCTACCAGCAGATGGCCGCGGAACGTGCACGTATCGCCGCCGAGCGCCGGGCGACGGGGCGCGCGGAAGCCGAGCAGCGGCGGGCATCGGCCGACTACGAGCGGACGATCATCCTCGCCGATGCCTATCGCGACGGCCAGAAGATCCGCGGCGAGGGCGATGCCAAGGCGGCCGAAATCTACGCCAATGCCTACAACAAGGATCCCGAGTTCTACGCGTTCTATCGCTCGATCGACGCCTATCGCAAGTCGATGGGCAAGGCGGGCGATTTACTGGTACTCGATCCCAACAGCGAGTTTTTCCGGTACCTGAACCAGGCGGAAGGCGGCCGCTGAGGCGGCCCGGCACTGCTGCGACATGGCCTGGATCGAAATCCTGACGGCGCTCGCGCTCGTCATGGTCATAGAAGGCATGCTGCCGTTCGTGAGCCCGGGCCGCTACAAGCAGATGGTGGCGCAGATCGTACGGCTGGGTGACAATCACCTGCGGATATTCGGGCTCGCCTCGATGATCTTCGGCCTGTTGCTGCTGTTCATCGTGCGGAGCTGACGGGCGCAACGAGCATGGGCAAGAACGTCGTCGTCATCGGCACCCAGTGGGGCGATGAAGG
>JAWWBD010000124.1:0-9113 GCA_033721115.1 Woeseiaceae bacterium
CACCCCCTTGGGCCGGCTCGTCGTGCCGCTCGTGAAAAGCATCATCGCACGACGCTCCGGCGCTACCTCCGGCAGGTCGCGCGGCGAGCCGCGCTGGCCGGGGGCCACGATCTCGATGCCGAGGGCCGCGGCGGTCGGCCCGATCTTTTCGACGAACTCGCCGCTCGTCACGAGTCGGCTCGCGCGCGCAGTGCCGAGCGCGTACTCGAGCTCGCCGGCGGCGGCCGCCTTCGCGAGCGGCACGGCGACACCGCCGGCGCGCCAGATCGCGAGCAGCGTCGTCACGTAGTCGGGCCCGGCCGGGAGCAGCATCGCGACACGTTCCTCAGCGAGATCCTCGCGCCCGGCGAGCAGGCGGGCGGCGAAGGCGTCGACGGCCTCCCGCAGCTCGCCGTAGGAGACCGTGACCGGGTCGGCGACGAGCGCAATGGCGTTCGCCGGGTGCTCCGCGATCCGCGCCAGCAGCGTCGTCACGCGAGCATGCCCCGCACGACAAGGAAGAGCACCGAGGGCACGAGCAGGCAGCCGACGCCCGTGTAGAAGGTCGCGGTCATCGCACCGTAAGGCACGAGTTTCGGGTCGGTCGCCGCGAGCCCGGCCGTGACGCCGCTGGTCGTCCCCATCAGTCCGCCGAACACCATCGCGGCCTGCGGGTTGTCGAGGCCGATCAGCTTCGCGACGGCCGGCGTGCTCGTCATCACGAGGATCGATTTTGCGAGACCGGCGGCGACGCTCAGCGCGATCACTTCCGAACCCGCGCCGATCGCGGCACCCGTCACCGGACCGACGATGTAGGTGACCGCACCGGCGCCGATCGTCGTGATCGCGACCGGGTCGCTGTAGCCGAAACCGACCGCGACCAGCGCGCCGACGACGAAGGAGACGACGACGCCGGCGAAGATCGACACCGTGCCCGCGATGCCGGCGCGCTTGAGCTCGTGCCAGTCGACGCCGAATGCCGTCGCGACGATGGCGAAGTCCCGGAACATCGCGCCGCCCATAAGGCCGATGCCGGCGAAGATCTCGATGTCGGCGATGCCGCGGCTGCCGCCGGCCCGGGTGCCGCCCACCCAGGCAAGCACGAGCCCGATGACGATCGCGATCGCCGAGCCGTGGATGCGGCCGCCCGTCAGCGTGTCGGTCAGCCAGTACGAGAACCACATGATGATGCCGACGACGGCGAACGCGACGATAAGCTGGTTGGCGGTTATGACATCGACGAGCTCAGTCATCGTCGGGCTCCGCGTTCCCGGCCGGCGCCGTGCCGATGCGGCTCATGAGGGGTATCAGTGCGAAGCTGACGACGACGGCCCCGACGCCGGCCGCAATCGCGAGCAGACCGCCGTCGAGCGCGCCGACGACGTTCTGCCGCGCCGCCATCGCGACGACGATCGGGATATACATCGCGCTCCAGAACGTGATGCCGCCCGCCGACGGCCCGGTCGTCAGGTGCCGGAAACGCGGCAGGTTGTGGATGACGATCAAGAGCAGCATCGCGATGCCGACACCGCCGACGTTGGCCTGGACGCCGATCAGGCTGCCGAGCAGTTCCCCGAGGTAGAGTCCTGCGACGAGGCAGGCGGACAAGAGCGCTACGCCATAAATGATCATCGACGGTCCCCCCAGACCTTGCAGCAGCCTAGTGCACGCTTCGGAAGGGCGTCAAACCGGGCTGCTGTCGGGCGAAACGGTTGGCAATGAAACGACCCCGGGCACCCTATAATCGAGCGGGTACCGTGCGCGCTGGAGGGAGAAGTCGATGGGCATCACGATCAATCGCCGCGAGGTGCTGCTCGGGCTGTCCGGCTGCGGGCTCGGCGGCGTCGCCGCCTGTGCAAGCGCCGACGCGCAGCTCCCCGCGAGACGGATACCGGGCACGGACGAATCGCTGCCGGTCGTCGGGCTCGGCTCGACGAAGCCCGTGCGCTACATCGCAGAAGCCGGCACCGGCCCGCTCGAAAGCGTGATCGACGTGCTGATGCGCTACGGCGGCCGGGTCGTCGACACCTCGCCCCGGCCGGCCGAGCTCGACGAGCAGTTCGGCCGGGTGCTGCAGCGCCCGGCGCTTCGCGACCTGTTCGTCGCGGCGAAGGTCAAGGTCGAGGGTAAAGACGAGGGCATCGCCTCGATGCGGCAGACGCTCGAACTCTTCGGCCGCGAGCCACTCGATCTCATGCAGATCGAGAGCATGATCGACTACGAGATCCAGTGGCCGACACTCAAAGCCATGCGGGATCGCGGCGCGGTCCGATACATCGGCGTCACGGTCGCGCACGAGCGGCTCTACGGGGAACTCGAGGCGTTCATGCAGGCGGAGCGCCCCGACTTCGTGCAGCTCAACTACTCGGTCATGGAGCCTGCGGCCGAACAACGGTTGCTGCCGCTCGCGGCCGAGCTCGGCATCGCCGTACTCGTCAACGGGCCGTTCATGAACGGCGAGTATTTCGGCTACGTGCAGGGCCGCGAGTTGCCGGAATGGGCGGGCGAGTTCGGCTGCGAGAGCTGGGCGCAGTACTCGCTCAAGTATATCCTCGCCAACCCGGCCGTGACCTGTGTCCTGACCGAAACGACAAAGCCCGAGCACATGGAGGACAACGTTCGCGCCGGGCTCGGGACGTTTCCCGAGGCCCCGGCCCGGCGGCGCATGCGCGAGCTGGGCGCGACCCTGCGCGGCGCCTGAGGTCAGCGTCGGGCGGCGCGCTCTTCCTCGAGCTGCTTCAAAAACCGCGTTTCGTAGAAATCGACGTAGTGCGCGCAGCCCTCCGGGTCGACGAAGGGGTTGCCGCCGCCCGGGCTGGCCTTGCGCTCCGCGAGTTTCCTGTCGAGCTCGATGCTCACGGCGCGCGGATAGAGATAGACGTCGCACTCGAGCGTGCGCAGGTAGTCGAATGAAGCCTGGAAGTCTCTCGCGATGTCGGGATACCAGGGGTTGTCGATCAGCGGCGCCCGATCGGTGCCGGAGGCCGACATGCCGCCGTAGATCACGACGTCGTATTCACGGCCGTTCTCGGTCACCGTCGTCGTAAACGTCGTCGTGCCCTCGGTATGGCCGGGCGTCAGGTGTGCAACGACCGTCGCGTCGCCGACGCTGATCTCGTCGCCGTGTCTGAGCAGCCCGTCGACCTGCACGGGCTCGAACAGGTCCGTTTCATCGCGCTCCACGATATAGCGGAAATCCGTCCTGCCGCCCGTCGCCATGACGTCTGCGTTTTCCTTGGACGTGAGCAGCAGGGCATCCGGGATCAGCTTCTTGAACAGCGCGGTACCGCCCATGTGCTCTTCGTGCGGATGCGTATTCAGGATGTAGCGGATGTCGTCGAGCTGGAAGCCGGCGCTGACGATGTTCTCGACGGTCCAGGGTGCGAGTTCGGTCGAGGTCGTGTCGATCAGGATGTGGCCCTCGTCCGAGGTGACCAGGATGGCACCGACGGCCGAGTGCCCGACCCACCAGACGTTGTCGATGACGTTGACCGGTTCGCGGCGCGTCTGGTCGGCATTGTTCGCCCGGTTCGTCGAATCGATGCGCTCCGGGACGAGCTGGCCGAAGGCGGCCGGGCCGATGAGCATGGCGGCCAGTGCCGCTGACGCCGTGGCCGCGCGGCGGGCGCCGGATGTGTGACTAGTCGCTGCTGCCATGAGTCTCCTCTCTCAGTCGCTCGAGGTATTGGTTTTCCCAGTACGCGACCGCATCGCGGTAGCCGTCGGGATCGATGAAGGGGTTCGGGCCGGCGCCGTCCGCGAGGCGCGCGCGCTTCGCCGGCAGGTCGAACCAGTAGCCGTGCGCGCCGAGGTAAACGTCGACCGGCAGCACCTTGAGCCGGGCGAAGGTCCAGGCGAAGTCGCGGGGCATCTCCGGGTAGTCCGGGTGCCCGACGAGCGGCTCGCGGTCGTTGACGCGCACGCCGCCGAGGATGACCAGGTCGTACGACCTGCCGCCGTCTTCGACGACCATCGTCCAGGTCGTGCAGCCCTTCGTGTGGCCGGGCGTCAGGTGCGCCGTGAGCACGGTGTCACCGAGCCGGATCTCGTCACCGTCCGCGATGACGCGATCGACGACCGCGGGCGCCCAGGTGCCGCGGTCGCGAAAATCGGTGGCGCCACCCGATTCGATGACGTCCCTGTCTTCGGCCATTGCCACCAGCGTGGCGCCCGTGATCTCGCGCATCGTCGCGTGCCCGCCCACGTGATCGTGGTGGGCGTGCGAACTCAGGAGCAGCTTGACATCGTCGATGCTGAAGCCGAGCGCCTCGATGTTTTCGACGATCCCGGGCACGTATTCGTCGAAGGTCGTGTCGATCAGGATCAGTCCGTCCGACGTCTCGATCAGCCACGACGGCAGGTGCAGACGCGCGCCGACGAAGTAGACATTGTCGATGACGCGGAATCCCGCGACGGGCTCGGTGCGCTGCGGGTCGTCCCCGGCGGGGGACTCCGGTTGGAATTCCGCCGCGGCGGGGCCCGCGAGCCCGGCGGCAAGAGCGGTCGCAACGAGTTGCGGGAGAAACAGGCGTGCGACCTTCGTCGCGCTGCGCGGAGCAATCATTGACGGCTACCTCGAATGCCCGGACGCGTTTCAGTATGCTCGGAGGCTTCGCGATTTTCGATTGTTTCTTCGGTTATGGATCAGCCTGCGACGGACTTCGGCAGCCACTTGCCGGGACGCTTGCCGATCGTCCTGACGGCATTGCTCGTCCTGGCCGCAATGCCGCGTGCCGTCGCAGAGCCGGACAGGCTCCTGCCGTCCGCGGAAGAAGCAGAGTTCCGCTACACCGTCGAGTATCCCGCGGTACCCTACGCCAGCGCCCGGCCTGCCGATCGCGTCGCCGCACTGGTCGCGCGTCTGGGTGCGGGTGACAGGGAGATACCGGTCGATGCCGGGGGCAGCTGGCTGCCGGGGCTGCTGCAAGCGCTCGACATCGACCCGAACTCGCAGGTCCTCGTATTATCGAAAACGAGCCTCAACAAGGGCGGCATCACCCCGCAAACGCCGCGTGCCATCTACTTCAACGACGACACCTACGTCGCCCGCGTGCCCGGCGCCGGCATGCTCGAGATCGCGACGATGGACCCGGTCCTCGGGCCGCTCTTCTACGTGGTCGAGGAAAAGGGCCAGCCGACGCCCGTGTTCGATCGCCAGACCGTCCAGTGCCTGCGCTGCCACGACTCGCTGACGCTGACCGGCGGCGGGGTGCCGCGTTTCATCCTGGGTTCGGGCTACATCGACGTGCGGGGCGAACTCGTCTCGCACGAAGGCTGGATACTGACCGACCAGACGACGCCGTACCGGTTCCGCTGGGGCGGCTGGTACGTCACCGGCACGCACGGCGAGCTCGAGCACCTCGGCAACATCGTCGTCCGGGATCCCGCGACGCTCTGGGAACTCGACAAGCTGCGCGTCTACGACCGCGAGACGCTCGACGGCTTCATCGACACGGCGCTCTATCCGCGCGCGACCAGCGACATCGTGGCGCTCCTGGTCCTCGAGCACCAGGTGCACGTCCAGAACCTGATGACGCGCGTCGCGTGGGATGTGCGCCAGGCGCTCGGCCGTGCGCCCGACGCCGGGTTCATAACAGAAGAAACGAAATCGTTGATTGAAGCGTCCGCCGATCCTCTGGTACAAGCACTCCTGTTCAAGGGAGAGCCGGCTCTGCCCGGCCCGGTGCGCGGCAACAGCGGGTTCCGGGCAACTTTCGAGGCACGCGGGCCGTTCGATGCCGGGGGACGGACGCTGCGGGAGCTGGACCTCGAAACGCGTGTGTTCAGGTATCCGCTGAGTTACCTGGTCCACTCGGAAGCCTTCGCCGCGCTTCCGGAGCCCGTGCGCGAGCACGTGCTGCGCAGGCTCGACGCGGTGCTCGGCGCCGAACCGGCGGCAGCACCGGTCGCCCGGTACACGGCGGCGGAGCGGGCAGCGGCGCGGGAACTGTTACGGGAGTGGAGATGAGTCGAACGATACGCCTGCCGATGCTGCCGGTCCTGCTTGCCGTTACCGGTATCGCGGCGGCGGGGTTCGCCGGCGCCGCGGACGAGGTGCAGGCGCGAGACGGCGAGACGCTCTACACCGAGCTCGGCTGCGTGTATTGCCACGGTCCCGCCGGGCGGGAGCCGGCGCTCGACGAGTACCCGAAGCTCGCCGGGCAGACCGAGGCCTACCTCGTCCAGCAGTCGAAAGACATCCGCGACCGGGCCCGCGACAACGGCTATACCGGCATGATGCAGCCGGCCGTCGTCAACGTGACCGACGCAGAGCTTGCTGCCGTCGCCCGGTACCTTGCGGGCCAGCCGTATGCCGGCGGCACGCCGAAGGGCGCCGGCGCAAAGGCCTATGCACAGAACGCCTGCGGCTCGTGTCACGGCCCGACCGGCGCGGAGCCCATCGTCCCCACCTACCCGAAGATCGCGGGCCAGAACCGGACGTACCTGATCAACCAGATGCACGACATCAAGAGTGGCGACCGTGACAACGGCGCCTCCGTCGCGATGCGGGGAGTCGTCGCGAACATGGGCGACGAGACGATCGTCGCCATCGCGGAGTATCTGCGCGGACAATGAGGTCCGCGTGACGCCCATAAGGGGGTAAGACAATATGCGCAGAGTCGTGCTGGCCGGGTGTGCACTCGCGATCACCGCAGCCGCGCCCGCGTGGCTTGCGGCCGGCGGCGCAGAGGGTCCGGCGGGCGACGCTGCCGCCTATCGCGACACGCTCGATCGCTACTGCGTCACCTGCCACAACGAGAAGCTGAAGACGGCCGGCCTGCTGCTGGATCACGCCGACGTAGCTGACGTCACCCGATCGCCCGCAATCTGGGAAAAGGTCATCACCAAGCTGGCGCTGGGTGCGATGCCCCCGGTGGGCATGCCGCGGCCGGGTGCCGACTTCTATGCGGAATTCCCTGCCTATCTCGCCGCAGAGCTGGATGCCCACGCCGCACGGCATCCGAACCCGGGGCGCAGCGTTATCGCACACCGGCTGAACCGCAGCGAGTACCAGAACGCCGTCCGCGACCTGCTGGCCGTCGAGATTGACGGTGCCGCGCTGCTGCCCGCGGACAACTCGGGCGGCTTCGATAACCTCGGGGACCTGCTCTCCGTGTCCCAGGTGCTCATGGAGAAATACCTGGCCGCGGCGCGCGAGATCGGCCAGCTCGCGGTCGGCGACCGGGACATACCGGTCGACAGCCGCCAGTACACGGTGGACCCGCGGCTCTTGCAGGACGGCCGCATGAGCGAGGACCTGCCGTTCGGCTCGCGCGGCGGGCTGGCCGTCAGGCACCGCTTCCCGCTGGACGGGGAATACGAATTCAGCGTGCGCCTGCTCAGGACCGACGACACCGGTTTCGTCATCGGCCTCGACGAGCCCAAGCGGCTCGACGTCCGCATCGACGGCGAGCGAGTCAAGCTGTTTACCATTGGCGGCGACAACGTCGGGCTTGCCTTCGGCGCCGGGCTCGCGGACCGCATGCCGCCGGATCCGGTACAGGCCCGGTACGAGCGGGAGGCCGATGCCGACCTCAGGGTCCGCGTCCCGGTCGCAGCCGGCACCCGGACGGTCCAGGTCGCATTCCTCGACGAAGCGTTCGCCTGGGAAGACCCGATGCCCGAGCCCTCGTACGCGAATTACAGCGAATGGCGGCTCGAGGAATCCTACGAACGGGCCTGGGCGGAGCCCGGCGTGTCCAGCGTGACGATCACCGGGCCGTTCGCCGTCGCCGGGCCGGGCGAGACGGAAAGCCGCCGCCGCATCTTCGTCTGCTATCCGGAACGGGTTGCCGACGAAGCGCCCTGCGCGCGGCAGATCATCGCTCGCCTAGCGCGGCTCGCCTTCCGGCGCCCGGTCGACGCCGAGGATCTCGAGCCCCTGCTCGGGCTCTACGCAGCGGGGCGGCAGGAGGCGGGCTCGTTCGAGGCCGGGATCCAGCTCGCGCTCGAGGGCCTCCTGGTCAGCACCGAGTTCCTGTTCCGCATTCATCGCGAGCCGGACGCAGATCTCGCGCCGGGCACGGTCTACCCGGTCAGCGACGTCGAGCTCGCGTCCAGGCTCTCGTTCTTCCTCTGGTCGAGCATTCCCGACGACACGCTGCTCGCGCTGGCCGAGCAGAACCGACTGCGCGAGCCGGGGGTGCTCGAGGCCCAGGTGGGCCGGATGCTTGCCGACCCGCGTTCGAGGGCGCTGGTCGACAGCTTCGCGGCTCAATGGCTGCTCCTGCGCAACCTGCCGCAGATCCACAAGGACCAGGAAGCGTTTCCGCAGTTCGACGAAAACCTCAGGCGCGCGATGTACGAGGAGGTGCGGCTGTTCGTCGCGAGCATCTTCGAGGAAGACCGCCCGGTCCTCGACTTCCTGCGCGCTGAACACTCGTTCGTGAACGAGCGGCTCGCAAGACACTACGGCATCGAGGGCGTTCACGGCCCGCGCTTCCGGCGGGTCGAGATGCCGCCGGAGATGCGCGGGCTGCTCGCGCGCGCCGGAATTCTCGCGATCACGTCGTACCCGAACCGCAACTCGACCGTGCTGCGCGGCAAGTGGGTGCTCGAGAACATCCTCGCATCGCCCCCGCCGCCGCCGCCCGACGACATCCCGCCGCTCGAGGCCGTGGAGGCATCGGGCGAGGTGCTGACGCTGCGCGAGAAAATGGAGATTCACCCGGCGAGTCCCGTCTGCGCGGTTTGCCATAACCAGATGGACCCGATCGGGTTCGGGCTCGAGAACTACGGGGCGATCGGCCAGTGGCGCACGACGGATGCGGGCAAACCCATTGATTCTTCTGGCAGATTGCCCAACGGCATCGCCTTCTCCGGCCCGGCGGAGCTGCAGGCGGCGCTGCTTGCGGATCCGGGGGTTTTCGCCACCGCGTTCACCGAGAAGCTCCTGACCTACGCGATCGGGCGCCCGGTCGAGTACCATGACAAGCCTGCGGTGCGCAGGATCGTGGCCGAGGCCGCGCGCGATGACTACCGGTTCTCGTCCATCGTCCATGCCACCGTGGCCAGTGTGCCGTTTCAGATGAGGAGGGCAGGCACATGAAAATACTCGGCAAGCCCATGCGACGCCGTACCTTCCTGCGCGGCCTCGGGGCATCGATCTCCCTGCCGGTCCTCGAGGCGATGAC
>JAWWBD010000125.1:0-9040 GCA_033721115.1 Woeseiaceae bacterium
CGCTACCGGGTATGCGGGCTCCCTTAAGCTCGCTCGGCGTCCTGCCGAGCGAGCATCGCCTGTGCTCGCTCGGGCGTCCTGCTTCGCTCGCTCCGGACGACGCTCGCCCGCACACCCGGCATCGCGCCTACCCGTCCGATAGCTGACCGCTGCGATCGGCTGACCGGCACCACGGCAGCAAACTGATCGTCAGCACCCATGCGATCGCCCGGCCAGCCGGGCGAGGGTGGCGTGCGGCCGGAAAAAAAGCGCAGCGCAGCGAGCCAATCCGGTCGCAAGCCCCCGGAGTCCGGCGACCATGCCGAAAGAATCGCGAGCCGATCGAACCGGAATCGCGGCCATGGGCCGCTCCTGCGGGTCAATCGCGGCTGGACGCCGCTTCCGGGTGCGACGGTGCGGGCTTACCGCAGGATGAAGGTGACCTTCATGTTGACGCGGTATTCTTCGACCTTGCCGTTCTTGCAGGTGACTTTCATGTCCTGGACCCAGGCGCCTTCGATGTTGTCGAGCGTATCGTTCGCGCGCTCGATGCCGTTCTGAATGGCGTCCTCGAAGCTTTTTTTCGACGAAGCGGTGATTTCCGTTACGCGTGCTACTGACATGCTGATGCTCCTCTCACTG
Organism: Woeseiaceae bacterium; assembly: GCA_033721115.1. Taxonomy (GTDB): domain Bacteria; phylum Pseudomonadota; class Gammaproteobacteria; order Steroidobacterales; family Woeseiaceae; genus UBA1847. The sequence continues at coordinate 622 of JAWWBD010000125.1, forward strand.
ATTGATGGTTGTTTTCATTCGTCCCACGCGGGCGCCAGCCGGCCGTCGCCGACGTCGCGGTACGGCAGCCAGGCGAGCCCGACCAGGGGCACGGTGATATCCGTGGTCTTGGGCCGGATCGGCATCTCCTTCAGCTCCTCCGCCTGCGCGTCGTAGGCGGTATCGAGCGCGGCGATGTCGGCTTCGAGCTGCTCGTTCAGCGCCGCGAGTTCCGCGCGGACCTTGTCTGCCGTCTGTTTCGCCCGTTCGACGTCTCCGGACTCCTTGCGGGCGCTGCCGGCCTTGCGGATTGCCGTGCCCATCCGGCTCGCCGTCGTCGTGGACAGTTTCTTGCGGCCGAGCACGGCGCCGAGGATCGCGGTACCGAAGGAGATCGCCGTGTCGAACTTTTTCTGCGTCGACTGCTGCTCCTCGCGTTCGATCGCCTGCTCGGCCCTGAGCAGGCGGTTCTCGAGCGTCGTCGTCTTCGACGCGTAGCGTTTCCTGAGCTTTGCGATCTCCTGGTCGCGCTTCTCGCTTGCGGCCTGCTGCAGGCGCGCGCGGAATTCGCCCTCGCTTTCCCCGGCCGCCGAGGTCAGCCGGTGCTCTTTGCTGCGATAGAGCGGGATCGTGACGTTCTGCCGGATCCAGCGCTTGAGCTCCTTCTCCCACTGCGTGTAGTTAGCCGGCTTGGTCGCGGCGCGCGGCAGGTCGGCGAATCCGGCGCCCGGTTCCGGGTTCTTGTCCAGCGCCTCGATCGGGAACGGCGCCGGTTCCGCCGTGTCCCAGTCGACGGCCACCGGCCCGTCCCCGAAGTCCGCGAGATAGGTCGTCTCGCGCCGTTCGTCGACGTTGTAGCGCGCGTTCGTGAACGCGACGTCGGTCGCGGCAATGAGCCGCGGGAAGTAGACGATGCCGTCGCCAGAGGCCGGCACGTAGAGCTGCCGGATCGACGGCGGCAGGAGCGGGGTTTCGACGGCCGCAGCAGCAGGAAGCGGCTTCGCCGCGGGCTGCCGGCCCGCGGCCGGCGCGGGCGTCGCGGGTTCGCGCGTGCCAACGAGCGCCTTGATCTGGTCGCGCGTCATCGGGCCCGCCAGGTAGGACATGACCCAGCGCGTATTGAAGACGACCGGCTCGTCCTCGTGCACGTTGTGCAGCAAAAAGCGCCGCTTGCCGAGGCCGGCGATCGTCTGCTCCATCTTCTGGCGGTCGAAGTCGCCGCCGTGCGCGACGCCTTCGAGGCCCTCCATCACCCGCGCCTTGTCGCGCTCGGTCTGCAGGCGGCCGATGAGCCAGGTGCCGGTGTTCGACAGGCCGCGGTAGTCGAGATCGACCGGGTTCTGCGTCGACAACACCAGCCCGAGGCCATAGGCGCGCGCCTGTTTCAACAGCGTCAGGAACAGTTTTTTGGACGGCGGGTTCTCGACGGGTGGCATGAAGCCGAACAGCTCGTCCATGTAGAGGATCGCCCTCAGGCTCGACGTGCCCTGCTGGGCTCGCATCCAGGCGATCAGTTCGTTCAGGAGCATCGAGACGAAAAACATGCGCTCGGCGTCGTCGAGGTGCGCGATCGACATGATCGAGATGCGCGGCTTGCCTTCCGGCGTGTACAGCAGGCTGCCCGCGTTCAGCGGCTCGCCCTCGATCCAGGCCTCGAAGCCCGGCGCGGCGAGCAGGTTGTTGAGCTTCATCGCGAGCGCGAAACGCTCGTTCGGCGGGTAGAAGGAATCGAGGTCCATGACGCCGATGCGATCGAGCGGCGGCGCCTGGATTTCCGCGATCAGCGCGGCCAGGCTCAGCGAGCGGCCGGCCTGCCAGGCATGATCGAGGATCTGCGAGATCAGGATATGTTCCCGGCTCGAGACCGGGTCGGCCTTGATGCGTAACAGCGAGAGGATGCTGGTGGCGGTCGCCTGCACGCGGTCCCGGTACAGGTCGATGTCCTCGGCGAGCGCCGGTGCGGGCGCCGCGAAGGACTGCAGCACGGAGACCGGCAGGCCGGCGTTGCTCCCGGGCGTGTAGATGGCCATGTCGACGCTGTCGCGCAGTTTCGCGATCCGCTGGCCGTCCTGCCCCCACTTCGCGAGACCGTTTTTCCACAGCGCCGCCTGCGCCTTGGCGAACTCGTCCGGCGTCTGCCCGGAATCGGTGGCCTGGCGCGGATTGATCCACGGGCGAAAGTCGGCCGGCGCGAGGTCGGGAAACGTCAGCAGCAGGTTGCCGAGGTCGCCCTTCGGGTCGATCGCGATGACCGGGATGTGATCGAGCGCTGCTTCCTCGATCATGCCGATGCCGAGCCCGGTCTTGCCCGACCCGGTCATGCCGATGATGACGGCGTGCGTCGTCAGGTCCTTCGAATCGTAGAGCACGATGTCGTCGGTCGTATCACCCGAGGCCTCGTCAACCCGCTTGCCGACGTAGAACGCGCCGAGTTTTTCGAAGTCGAGCATGGTCAGAAGAACTTGCGGGCGAGGCTCATGACGTCGTCGATGCCGAAGCCGTCGTCGCTACCGCCTAAGAGGCCGCCCAGAAGACCGCCGAGCGTGTCGCCGGAAACATTGCCCGTATCGGCCGACGTCTTCTTGCTGAGCGCGCCCATTGCGAGCCCCGCGATCAGCGGCAGCGCCCGCTTGATCGTGGCGGCGTCGAGGCCCGTCTTCTCCGACGCGCGCGCCGCGACATTCCTGCTGACGTCCTTGCTGCCGAAGAGGTGGCCGAGGATCCGGTTGCCGTCCTTGCGCGTGGCGCCCTCGGCCATCAACTCGGGCCTGTCGATGTAGCGCCCGTGGTCACCCTTTTCGAGCGCTTTCTTCAAGCCCGCGAATCCGTCGCCGGTCCCGGGTCCCTGTCGCTCGAGACCGCGGGCGATGGCCGGTGACAATGTGCTGATGAGGCGGCTGGCCGCGCTGTTGTCGATGCCGACCGACTCGGCCAGTCTGGATACACTCTCGTCGCCGCCCGACTGGCGCAACAGGTCCAAAAGGTCCATCGGGGCTCCTTCAGAGATTTGTCGTTGTTGTATGCGGCCGGCCGGCTGCCGGCCGGCGGGAGTCCCGACATCCTACCATCGGCGACGCCGCTGCGGTGCCGCGTGCGTTAAGTACTTCTCCGGATTGCGGTTTTTGCTCCGCCATGCGGCAATCGAGCCATTCCTGTACTAGGCTTCAGGGAGCCAAACGCGTAACGAGGTCATTGCGATGAACGATTCAGTCCGGATCTTCGCGGCGGCCGTGATACTTGCGATGCCGGGCCTGGCCGAAGGCGACGCGCTGGCCGAAGGGCTGGGCGCCTACGACGTAGGTGACTACGAGAAATCACTGACGTTGTGCCAGCCGCTGGCCGACCAGGGCGTGGCTGCAGCCCAGTTTTGCGTCGGGCGGCTCTACGCCAACGGCTTCGGCGTGCCGATGGACGACGCGCAGGCGCTGAAGTGGTACGGGCTCGCAGCCGGGCAGGGCCACGCGGAGGCGCAGTTCAACCTCGGCGTCATGCATGCGAACGGCTGGGGCGTGCCGATGAACGACGACGAGGCCGCGAAGTGGTACCGGCAGGCGGCCGAAAGCGGGCAGGTCCAGGCCCAGATGGCATTTGCCGCCGTCCTGCGCGAGGGACGCGGCGTCGCGCAGAGCAACCAGCAGGCATACATGTGGTACCGGATTGCTGCCGACCTCGGCGACACGGCCGCGATCTCGAACCGGGACGACATGGCCGAAAAACTCACCGCGCCCGAGCGCGAGGCCGCGGACGGCGAGGCCGCGGCCTGGCTTAAGCGCCTGGAAGACGATCCGCTGCGGGTCGGCCAGGTCGAATAGCGCACCCGGCTGCCGCCGCCGCTGAATCAGGCGGCCGGCAAAGCCTCGATGAACTCGATCATCCGCTGCCGCAGCGCGGCGTCCGGCAACTCGCCGTAGGCGGCCCCGATGTTGTCGAGCATGTGCTTCGGCTTGCTGGTCGCGGGCGTCACGCAGGTCACCGCCGGGTGGGCCGCAGCGAACTTCAGGAAGAATTGCGCCCAGCTGTCGGCACCGATCTCCGCCGCGAAGGCTGGCAGCTCGACGCCGCGGGTGCGCGCGAACAGCCCGTCGCCGAACGGCTCGTAGCAGAGCACGCCGATGCCGGAGTCGAGTGCCAGCGGCAGGATGCGCTCGGCCGCAACCCGGTGGTCGATCGAGTAGTCGATACCGATGAAATCGAGCGGGTAGCGTTTCATCGCGGCTTCGAGCGCCGGGTACTCGGCGGTGCGGGTCGTCGTCGTGCCGATATAGCGAATCCGGCCGTCCTGTTTGAGTTCCTCGATGATGGGCATCTGTGTCGGCAGGTCGCCGAGGTTGTGTACCTGGATCAGGTCCACAGGCACCTTGCCGATGCGCTCGAACGAAGTCGCGAGCTGTTCGCGCACGCGTACCGGGTCGGCTTTCGGCCGGCCCCGGGGCGCGTCGTTGACCTTGGTCGCCCAGAACAGGTTTTCGGTGATAGCCAGATCGCGCGCGATGTCGCCGCAGACGGCTTCCGACTCCGCGTATGACGGCGCGGTGTCGAGCACGGTGCCGCCATGGGCGAAAAAAGTCCGGATCACCTCGCGCAGCGCCGACGTATCGTCGGCTCGGGACATCGAGCGGAACGTGGCGGCCGTGCCGAGACCGATGATCGGCACCTGCTCGCGGGCACCCGGAATTCGCCGGGTGATCAGCCGGTGGCGTTCGAAAGCGAAAGCCAGCCCGCCGGGCAACATCAGTGCGGCGCCCGCGAGCGCGGACCCTTTGAGCCACTGCCGTCGCGTAAGCGTCATGCGGAATCCTCTCAGTGTGAATGGGGTGCCGGCTGCAGCAGGCCGAGGAGCGGCAGTGCGAGCGTGGCGAGGCCGAGTATAACAAGGCTGGCGCCGAGCCCGAGGCGCGCGTGCCGGCGCCGCAGCAGGACGCCGAGCCGGGCCGCGCCCAGACCCGTCGTCAGCATGGCCGGCAGGGTGCCGCAGCCGAAGAGCGCCATGAGCAGCGCCCCCTCTGCCGGCGTGGCCGTCGTCGTCGCGAGCAGCAGCACGCTGTAGACGAGACCGCAAGGCAGCCAGCCCCAGAGCAGGCCGAGCCCGAGCGCGCGCGGCACGCTCGTGACCGGCAGCAGGCGGCGGGCGAGCGGGGCGAATCGTGCCCAGAGCACGGCGCCCATGCGTTCGAGCGGTTCGAGCAGCCGCCAGGCGAACGCGATCCTGAGCCCGATCAGGACGATAACCAGGCCGCCGGTGATCCGGAACGGGGTTGCGAGTGCCGGGAGCGCAGCAATGGCGCCGCCGCCGAGTGTCCCGACCGCGAGGCCGAGCAATGCGTAGCCCACGATGCGCCCGCCGTTGTAGGTCAGCGCAAGGGGCAGCCGCGTGCGCAGCGAAGCGACCTCGGCCTGCACCGCAAACAGGCCGGAAAAGCCGGCGCACATGCCCAGGCAATGCGCGCTGCCGAGGAGCCCGGCCAGGAACGCGGCGGCGAGCGCCGGGACCGCTTCCGTCACCGCACGGATTCGTCGTCGGGGCGCTCGTCGTCGTCCATGACGACCCGGAGCGCGGGCGTGTCGAGGTCGTCGAACTGCCCGGCGCCCACGGCCCAGAAAAATGCCCAGACCGCGAGTGCAAGCAGGAGCAGCGCGAGCGGAATGAGCAGGTAGAGGATGCTCATCGTCCCAGTCTAGCGGAAGCGGGCGAGCCTGAGCGCATTCAGGACCACGATCAGGGAACTCGCGCTCATGCCGATCGCCGCAGCCCACGGCGGCACGAAGCCGGCGGCGGCGAGCGGCAGCGCGGTCGCGTTGTACACGATGGCCCAGCCCAGGTTCTGGCGCACGATACGCATGGTCCGGCGCGCCATGCGCAGGCAGGTGACGACCGGCTCGAGCGAGTCGCCGAGCAGGATGACGTCCGCGGAGAGCTGCGCGAGCATCGCGCCGTGGGCCGGCGCGATGGAGGCGTCCGCACCGGCGAGGACCGGCGCATCGTTGATGCCGTCACCGACCATGACGACGGTTTCACCTTGTCCCTGCAGCGCGCGGATCGCGGCGAGCTTGTCCTCCGGCCTGAGTCGCGCGCGGAACGCGCTGATACCGAGCTGCCGGGCCGCTCGTGCAACGGGCGCGTCGCCGTCGCCGCTCAAAAGCCCGGTCCGGAGCCCGAGCGCTTCGAGTGCTGCAACGTGTTCGGCCGCATCGGGCCGGAGGGGATCGTCCAGCACGAAGCGTGCAACGAGTCTGCCGCCGGTGCCGAGCCAGGCGACTGTCGCTTCGTCCGGCGTCAGGTCGGTCGCGGACCCTGCGACGTAGTCCCGGCGCCCGAGGCGCCAGTGCCGGCCGGCGACGGTCCCAGCGACGCCGCGGCCGACGTCGACGGTCGGGTCTGTCGCTACGAGCGGGTTGTCCCCGATCGCGAAGGCCTGCGCGAGCGGGTGCGTCGAGACGGTCTCCAGCGCGGCCGCCACCCGCCGGACGTAATCCTCGTCGAAATCGCGGTCCTCGAGATCGACGCGGACGATCGCCGGCCGGCCGCGCGTGACGGTGCCGGTCTTGTCGAAAAGTACGGTCCCGGCCCGTGCCAGCACCTCGATCGCGTTGCCGTTCGTCAGGAGCAGCCGCAGTTCGGCGAGGCGCGTGCCTGCGGCGGCGAACGCGGCGGGCGTGGCGAGCGCGAGCGCGCAGGGACAGGTCACGACGAGGACGGACAGCGTGATCTCGAAGGCGCGCTCCGGCGCGATTTGCGACCAGGCGGCCGCTACGCCCGCGGCGATGACGAGGATGGCGACGACGAGCGCGCTCGCGATGCGGTCCGCAATCTGGACGAACGCGGGCCTCGCATAGCGCGCGCGTTCGCTCAGGCGGCTGATCGCCCCCAGCGTCGTGTCGTTGCCCGTCGCGACGACGCGCATCTCGAGCGCATCGCCGACGTTGACGCTGCCCGCGACGACGGACTCGCCCGCGGTCCTCATGACCGGCCGCGACTCGCCGGTCACCAGCGCCTCGTCGACCCGTGCCGAACCCGCGACGACGATCCCGTCGGCCGGCACGGCCTCGCCCGTTCGGACGAGCACCCGGTCTCCCGCCACGAGCCGGCTCACGGAGACGGTCTCGCGGCCCGCCGCGCCGATGCGCTCCGCCGTGTTCGGGAGCACGGTCGACAATGCCGTGAGCCGATCGACGGAGCGATGCCGCGCCCGCATTTCGAGGAAACGGCCCAGCGTCAGGAAAAAGACGAACATCGTCACGGAGTCGAACCAGACGGCCCGGCCGTCCGTCAGCGTCGCATAGACGGATGCAAGGTAGGCGGCGCCGATCGCGATCGACACGGGCAGGTCCATGCCGGGAGCACGCGAGACGATGCCGCGCCACGCCGCAACAAAAAAGGGCCGCGCGGAATAGAAGACGACGGGCGTTGTCACGACGAGACTGACGTAGCGCAGGAAGCGCTGCATGTCCGCGCTCATGCCCTGGTAGTCGCCCGCGTACAGGCCGATCGCGAACATCATGACCTGCATCATGCCGAGCGACGCGACCAGCAGGCGCTTCAGTGCCGCGCGCTGCTCGCCGACTTCCGGCCGTTCGCCCGCTTCCGGGAGCAGCGGCTGCGGCTCGTAGCCGAGTTCCGTGAGCGCGGCGAGGATGTCGCCCAGGCCGGTGGCATCGACCCGGAACCGCACCCTCAGCCGGTGCGTGATCGGGCTGACCTCGGCGCGCTCGACACCCTCGATGCGGTCAAGCGTCGACTCGACGAGCCAGCTGCAGGCGGCGCAGTACATCCCGCCGACGTAAATCGTGGCCTCGGCGCAGTCGTCCTCGCGGACGGCGAAGCTCGCGAGCATCTCGTCGCGATTGAACGTCTCCCACCCGGCAGCGTCTGCGGCCGGCCGGCCGGTGCCCGGTGGCGGCGCTTCGCGCATCGCGTAGTAGCCGGTCATCCCGGCATCTCTGATCAGCTCGGCAACGGCCTTGCAGCCCGGGCAGCAGACGGCCCTCGACAAGCCGTCGAGCTCGACGGCGTAGTCGGTGCCCGGCGGAACCGGGAGCGCGCAGTGGAAGCAGGGCGTCAGGCCTGGCTCGCGTTCCTGCATGACCGCATTACCGGCCCGGGTCTAGCGTCCGTCCGCGTCCGGCCGCGGCAGGACGGGCTCGGCCGTGCTGACGGCGAGATACACGGTGAAGAGACTCGCGCTGACCGACAGAGCGAGGAGCGCGATGACGAACCAGGGCCAGAAATGGCGGTACCAGGGACCGGAAATATTATCGTTCATCGAATCATCAATCGGCTGGAGATTGCAAGGTTGTCACCGGTCCCCTGCGGGGCCGAGGAAGCGGCTGTCTTCCGACGTCGCAATACGGGGATCGTCGGTCGCCGTGACGAAAAACGTGATTTCCATGATGCCATGAACGTCTTCCCGGCGGGCCCGTGCCTGTACCGGCACCGTGACGA
>JAWWBD010000126.1:0-8992 GCA_033721115.1 Woeseiaceae bacterium
ACGCCCGCGAACACGATGCGCTTTTTCGCGCCCAGCGCGCGCAGCATCGCGCTCTCGAAGCGGCGCTCGTCGATCGTCGACTGTACGGCCGCGAACAGGACCGCGATGCCCGCGGCCAGCGTGAAGACGAACACGGCCTGCACGGCCAGGCTCGCCTTCTCGATGATGCCGCGGACCTGGGCGATGATGGCCTCGAGATCGATGATCGAGATGCTCGGGTGCGTACGCACGATCCTGACCAGGAGCTCCCGCTCGTCGGGCTCGAGATGGAAGCTCGAGATGTACGTCGTCGGCACGGCGTCGAGCGCACCCGGCGAGAAGACCAGGAAGAAGTTCGGCTGGAACGAATCCCAGTTGATGCGCCGCGTGCTCGCAACCGTCGCCTCGATCTCCTGGCCCGCGATGTTGAACTTGAGCCGGTCGCCGAGCGCAAGCCCGGTCTCGACGAACGCCTCTTCCTCGACCGAGACCAGCGGCGGGCCGTCGTAGCCGGCCGGCCACCATTCGCCGGCGACGATCTCGTTCGACGGCGACAGCTCGGCGGCCCACGACAGGTTGCCCTCGCGGTTCGCGAGCCATTCGCCGCCCGGGTCGGGGTACTCGCGCGTCGCGACGTCCTCGCCGTTGATCTCTGCCATCCGCGCCCGCACGAGCGGCACGAACTCGGGCGGTGTCACGCCCGCGGCGGCGAAAATGCCGGCGACCGAGTCGCGCTCGCCGGGCTGGATGTTAATCATGAAGTGATTGGGCGCCTCCTCGTCGATCGACTGGCGCCAGCCCTCGAGGAGGTCCGTGCGCACGATGGTCAGGAGCAGCAGCACGGTGAGTCCCAGCCCGAACGCGACCACCTGCACGGCCGAGGCGCGGCCGCGGCGCGCGACGTTCGCGAGACCGTAGCGCCAGGCGACGCCGACCCCGGAGCGGAAGCGCCCCAGCGTCGCGACCAGGCCGCGCCCGACGAGGTACAACGCCGCCGCAATCACGATGACGCCGCCGAGCAGGATGACGAGCATCCGGGGGTCGCCGACCGAGCGATGGAGCAGCGCCGCGACCGCGCCCAGCGCGAGGCCGCCGACCAGGAGCCGCGACGGCGACGGCGCCACGAGTTCGTGCCGGAGTACCCGCAAGGGCGGCGTGTTCTTGAGCTGCAGGATCGACGGCAGCGCGAAGCCGACCAGCAGCACGAGCGCGGTCGATGCCCCGATCAGCACCGGCGCGAAACCGGGATCGGGCAGGTCGGCGGAAATCAGGTCGGCGAGCACGAGCGACAGCGTCTCCTCGGCGGCGAAGCCGGCGACGCTGCCGAGCACCACGCCCAGCACGCCCAGCAACACGAGCTGCACGCTCGCCACCGCGACGACGAAGCGCTGGGTCGCGCCCAGGCTCTTCATCAGCGCGACCGTGTCCATGCGCCGGTGCGCGAAGCGCCGCGCCGACATCGCGACCGCGACGGCCGAGAGCAACAGGCTGATGAGCGCGGTCAGCGACAGGAAACGCTGCGCGCGATCGGATGCAGCGAACGCGCGTTCGCTCGAGTCCTCGCGGTCCTCGATCCGGAGCGTGTCGGGCAGGCTGTCGCCGATCGCGGCGTTGAACTCCCGGACCGCGTCGTCCGGCCCGGCGACCAGCAGCGCGTAGCGGACGCGGCTGCCCTCGGCGACCAGGCCCGTCGCCGGCACGTCTTCGAAATTGATCAGCAGCGACGGTGCGAGCGAAGCGAACCCGACGGACTGGTCGGGGCGGTAGGTCAGCACGGCGGAGATCTCGAGTTCGGTCGCGCCGACGATGACGCGGTCGCCGACCTCGGCGCCGATGCGCGCCAGGAGCGCGCCCTCCGCCCAGGCCTCGCCGCGCGCCGGGATGCCGGCGGCGACCCGCTCCGGGCCGAACAGCCGGTCCGCGATGCGCACGGAGCCGCGCAGCGGGTAGGTAGCGCTGACCGCACGGATCACGGACAGCGCGCTCTCGTCGCCTGCGAACACGACGCTCGGGAACCGCAGGTTTTCCGCCGTCTCGAGCCCGTAGTCGGCGGCCAGCTCGCGCCAGCGGTCCGGTATCGGCTCCTGCGAGCGCAAGCGCAGGTCGGCCGCGAGCACCTCGTTGGCCTGCCGGGCGACCGCCTTGCCGATGCGGTCAGTCAGGAACCCGACCGCGGTCAGCGCCGCGACCGCGAGCGCCACCGCGGCCAGCAGCACGAGCACCTCGCCGGAGCGCAGCTCGCGCAGGAAGCTCCGTAGCGCAAACGAGACGGCTTTCATGCAGCGGCCTTGCTGTCCGTGACCAGCCGGCCGCCGTCGAGCGCCAGCACGCGGCCGCAGCGTTCGGCGAGCGAGAGATCGTGGGTTACGAGCACGAGCGTCGTCGACGAGGTGCGATTGAGCTCGAACATCAGTTCCATGATGTTCGCACCGGTCCGGCTGTCGAGGTTGCCGGTCGGCTCGTCCGCGAACAGCACGGCGGGTTCCGTCGCGAAAGCCCGCGCGATGGCGACGCGCTGTTTCTCCCCGCCCGAGAGCTGAGAGGGATAGTGTCGCGAGCGCTCGGAGAGCCCGACCTGGTCGATGACCGCGCGCGCCGTCGCGCGGGCATCGGCGTTGCCCGCGAGCTCGAGCGGCAGCATCACGTTCTCCAGTGCGTTGAGTGACGGCACCAGGTGGAAGGACTGGAACACGAAACCGACGTGATCGGCGCGGACCCGGGCCCGCCCGTCCTCGTCGAGCTTGCCCAGGTCGGAGCCGTTGAGAATGACGTGCCCGGTGCTCGGCAGGTCGAGGCCGGCCAGCAGCGCGAGCAGCGTCGACTTGCCGGCGCCCGACGGGCCGACGACCGCGACGGCGTCGCCGGCCGGCACCTTGAAACTGACGTCGGCCAGGATGGTCAGAGTACCTTCCGGGCTGCTAACCTGCTTGCCCAGCTCGTGGGCCTCCAGGACATTTTGTAAATCCGACTGTTTATCCATGCGAAAACTCTTCATCCTGACTTGCCTGCTGCTCGCCGCGGGCGCACACGCCTCGTCGCCGCCGACCGTGCTCGTGTTCGGCGACAGCCTGAGTGCAGGCTTCGGAATTGATGTGGACCAATCCTGGACCGCGTTGTTGCAGGCGCGGCTCGAGGAGCAAGGTTACGAACATCGGGTGGTCAACGCCAGCATCAGCGGCGACACGACCGAAAGCGGCGCATCCAGGATCGGCACGGCGCTCGACAATTTCGCCCCCGAACTCGTGATCCTGGAGCTCGGCGGCAATGACGGGCTCCGGGGAATCCCCCCGGCCAGGATCCGGGCCAACTTCGAGCGCATCATCGGGACCAGTCTGGACTCCGGTGCGGCGGTCGTGCTGCTCGGCATCCGGATCCCGCCCAATTACGGACCCCGCTACATCGAGATGTTCGACGCCGTGTTCCGCGACGTGGCCGGGCAGTTCGGTATCCCGTGGATCGAGTTCTTCATGGACGGTGTTGCCCTGAACGACGAACTGATGCAGTCTGACGGCATTCATCCGAACGCGGCTGCGCAGCCGGTCCTGCTCGACAACGCCTGGCCCGTCATCCGGGAAGCGCTGGATTCGAAGCAGTAGTTTCGCGCCGCGAAGGGACGCGATCCGCTTGAACAAGGTCTGGCTCAAGTCGTACCCGCCCGGCGTGCCGGAGGCCGTGCCGGAACCGCCGTGGCGGTCGGTCAGGGACCTTTTCGAGCAGGCGTTTGAAGCGCATCCCGAGCGTCCCGCCTACGCGAACATGGGCACGACGATCTCGTACCGCGAGCTCGACGAGCTGTCGCGGCAGTTCGCCTGCTACCTGCAGCAGACGCTGGGGCTCATGCGCGGCGAGCGCGTCGCGATCATGCTGCCCAACCTGCTGCAGTACCCGGTCGCGATGTGCGGTGCGTTCCGGGCCGGCCTCGTCGTCGTCAACGTCAACCCGCTCTACACGGCGCGCGAACTCGAGCACCAGCTCAAGGACTCCGGCGCGCGCTGTATCGTGATCCTCGAGAACTTCGCCCACACGCTCGCGAAGGTCATCGACAAAACCGACGTCGAGCACGTCGTCACGACCGGCGTCGGCGACCTGCTTAGGCCACCGCGCGGCTGGATCACAAACGCCGTACTCCGCTACGTCAAGCGCGCGGTACCGGCTTACCGGCTGCCCGGCAGCGCGACGTTCAAGAAAGCGCTCGCCGCCGGTGCGTCCCAAAACCTGGTCCCCGTGGAACTGGGCTACGCGGACATCGCATTTTTGCAGTACACGGGCGGCACGACCGGCGTTTCCAAGGGCGCGATGCTTTCCCATCGCAACATGGTCTTCAACGTCCAGCAGACGATCGTCTGGCAGGGGGATGCCTACAGCGAGTTCCCCTACGTGACCGCGATCACGGCGCTGCCGCTCTATCACATCTTCTCGCTGCAGGGTAACTGCCTGACCGTGATGGCGCAGGGCGGGCTCAACGTGCTGATCACGAACCCGCGCGACATGAAAGGCTTCGTCGCCGAGCTCAAGCGCTATCGCTTCAACCTGTTCACCGGCGTCAACACGATGTTCGTGGGTCTTTTGAACACGCCCGGTTTCGACGAGGTCGACTTCAGCGCGCTCCGCGTCTGCATCGGCGGCGGCATGGCGGTGCAGCCGGCCGTTGCCGAACAGTGGCGCAAGGTCACGGGCCACACGATCCTGCAGGGCTACGGGCTGACCGAGACCTCACCCGTCGCGATCGTCAATCCGCTGGGCAGCGAGTTCACGGGCGCGATCGGCCTGCCCGTGTCGTCGACCGACGTGAGGATCTGCGACGACGACGGCAACGAGGTCCCGCTCGGCAAGCCGGGCGAGGTCTGCATCAGGGGCCCGCAGGTCATGGAAGGTTACTGGCGCCGGCCGGACGAAACCGAGAAGGTGCTGCTCCCTGGCGGCTGGCTCAAGACCGGCGACATCGGGCGCATGGAAGAAGACGGCTACGTGTACCTAGAGGATCGCAAGAAGGACATGATCCTGGTCTCCGGCTTCAACGTGTACCCGAACGAGATCGAGAACGTCGTCGTCGAGATGGACGGCATCATCGAGGCCGCCGCGATCGGGATCCCTGACGAGCACTCGGGCGAAGTGGTCAAGATCTTCGCGGTCCGCAAGGATCCATCGATCACCGAGCAGGACGTCCTCGACTACTGCCGCGAGAACCTGACCGGCTACAAGCGCCCGAAAGAGGTCGAGTTCCGCGACGAGCTGCCGAAGACCAACGTCGGCAAGATCCTGCGGCGCGCGTTGCGCGAAGAGTGATCCTGCGCGCCGGCACGGTAGCAACGCGACGATGAACCGATACAGGCCAGCGACCGAAGCCGACGTCGATGCGATCCTGCCGCTCATGGAGCGCTACTACGCCGAGGACGGCTACGGATTCGACACGGCGCGTGCCCGTGCCGCCGCCATCACGCTTGCTGCCGACGAAAGCCTGGGCGGGCTATGGGTCGCGGTCGTCGAAGGCCGCGTCGCGGGTTACCTCGCCGTGACGCTGGGCTTCAGTCTCGAGTACGGCGGATTCGACGCGTTCCTCGACGAGGTCTACATCGACACGGCGTTCCGCCGCCAGGGCCTCGGGCGGGAAGCGATCGACGTCGCGGTCGACTACTGCCGGGCGCGCGGCGTCCGTGCCCTGCACCTCGAGGTCGAGGATCACCGCGAAGCCGCGAAGCGCCTGTACGAGGCCGCGGGATTCGAGCTCCACGACCGGCACCTGATGTCGCGATTGCTCTGAGCCGGGGCCCTCAGCCGCGCCGGAAGAGCCCGGCGAGCCGCCGGCGGAACCCGCCGCGGCGCTCCGGCGCGACGTTTTTCTGCGGGAACGGCCGCCCGGGCTCCGGCAGGCCAAGGAACGGGCAGAGCTTGTCCCAGCCGTCTCCGGCCGCGACGTCCATGACGAGCAGGTCGTCCGGCCGGTCCGCGAAGTATTCGGCGACCGCGGCGTGATGCGCTTCGTAGTCCCGCCGCCAGGCCGCCCGGTCGATCCGGTACCAGGACGAGTCGGGATGTTCCTCCCTCAAGCGCTCGAGGTCCGGCAGCCGCCGGACATGCTTCTCCCGGCTCTCGAGCCAGCTCTCGATATCGCGCGTGTTCAGGATGAACAGGCTGCCCGGGTACTGCTCGTCGAGCACGCGGAACAGATTCGCGGTGTGCGGCTTGGTCCAGTCCGAGAAGGCGACGTAGCGCTCGAGCCCCTCGAGCAGCGGCCGGCCCCTTGTGTGATTCGTCTCGATAATGTCCTTGATGTTGCCCTCCGCGCATTCGAAATGGACGCTCGGAATGCCGAGTTTCAGAAACGCGGCGTGCAGCGAACTGGTGCCGGTCTTGTTGAGACCGATGCAGAAGATCCTGTTGAACGAACGACGTTCGGCTGCGGGCATACGGCACACGCGGTGTCGGCGACGAAGCCCGATTCTAACCTTGCCGCGACGTTATGTGCGTCCGCACGGCGACCCGATTGCGCTACCATGGCCGCGGGCGACCAACCGAACGGAGCAGGGCATGCAGATACAGTATCTCGAGATCGTGACGCCGGACGTCGACGCCGTCTGCGCCGCGTACGGCAAGGCGCACGGGATCACGTTCGGCGAGCCGGACGCGAGCCTCGGCAACGCCCGCACTGCCGAGACGGCGGGTGGCGGCAAGATCGGCGTGCGCGCACCGATGCACGAGGACGAGGAGCCCGTCGTCCGGCCGTACTGGCTGACCGACGACATCGAAGCGGCGGTCAGCGCGGCCACGGACGCCGGGGGCGTGATCGCGCATCCGCCGATGGAAATCCCGGGTCACGGCACGTTCGCCATCTACATCCTGGGCGGCGTGCACCACGGGCTCTGGCAACTCTAGCCACCGGACGGGTAATGGCGCTCGTCAGGGCGGCAATGGAGCGATTCGCCAGAAGCTTCCAATACTTCGCGGTTGGATTGCTTTTGGGCGCCTTTTTACCTCCGCAAGCGAACTCCGATGATTACGAAATTCCCGGCTCGGCGGCGGAAGCCGAGTTGCGGGGAAGTCGGATATACACCACCGATCAACTCCAGTCTGCTCAGCTCGCGCGGTTGCCCGACGACGCGTTCAGCGGGCTGTCGGACTATTCCCTGGATCCGGATGCCGAGGCAATTCTCGTCAACTGCCGCGCCTGGGCCGGTGTCGAGTCAATCAAACTCAGCCGCATCGACTGTTTTCTTGCCGATCCGGATCATCGGCTGATCGGCCTCCGCGAGTGATTCGGAGCCAGGCAATGCTCGCGGCCCGGGGATGAGTTCGGCAGCTGTTGCAATCCGCGCAGCGCAGTCGGCAGAGGCGGCGGCATTGTCCGCCCTCGCCCGCCGCTCGAAGGCGCACTGGGGTTACCCGCCCGAATTCCTCGAAGCATGCACTGAAGAGCTCACGATCGACCAGGCTCGGCTTGCGGACGGCAATTACCCGTGCTTCGTTGCGGAGCACGCGGGCACCGTACTCGGCTTCTATGCACTCGACAGAATCTCGGACTCGCTGGTCGAGCTCGACGCGTTGTTCGTCGAACCGGCTAATATCCGCAGCGGCATCGGGCGCGCGCTGGTGCGCCACGCAGTCGCCGAGGCCCGCGCGCTCGGCGCCCGGCGCCTGGTGATCCAGGGCGACCCGAACGCCGCCGGTTTTTACACGGCTATGGGGGCGCGGCCGTGCGGTGAGCGGGAGTCCGCGAGCATCCCCGGCCGCATGCTGCCGCTATTCGAGATCGACCTCGCAGTCGAGGCACCGGACTGACCGGTGCGCGACCGATCACTGCCGGCTCACTCGCCGGGCGCCACGCGGTGGTACTGCGGGCTCAGCTCGTGCACGGCGTTGACCAGCACCGTCACGTGCTCGGGATCGATGTCCGGCGTGATGCCGTGGCCGAGATTGAAGACGTGACCCGGTCCCCTGCCGTAGCTCGCGAGCACGTCGGCGACACCCTGGCGGATCACTTCCGGTGATTCGCGCAGCGTTGCCGGGTCGAGGTTGCCCTGCAGCGCGACGCGGTCGTCCACGTACTCGCGCGCGGTCGCGAGGTCCGTCGTCCAGTCGACGCCGAGCGCGTCGCAGCCGGTCTGCGCCATGTCGGCGAGCAGCGGCCCGGCGCCTTTCGTGAACAGGATCACGGGCACCTCGCGGCCGTCTTGCCGGCGGGTCAGGCCGTCGACGATCTTCTGCATGTTCGCGAGCGAGAACCGGCGGTAGTCGTCGGGCCCGAGCGCCGCGCCCCAGGTGTCGAAGACCATGAGGGCCTGCGCGCCGGCGTCGACCTGCGCGTTGAGATAGTCGGTCGTCGTCGCGGCGACGAGGTCCAGGAGCCGGGTGAACGCACGCGGCTGCTCGGCCGCGAGCCCCTTGACCGTCGCGAATTCGCGGCTCGACCCGCCTTCGACCATGTAGGTCGCGACCGTGAACGGGCTGCCCGCGAAACCGATGAGCGGCACGCTGCCGTCCAGCGCCAGCCGGATCGTCCGCACGGCCTCGAACACGTAGCCCAGCGTCTTCTCGACGTCGGGGCGCTCGAGCGCGCGGATGGCGGCGACGCTTCGCACCGGCCGCTCGAATTTGGGGCCCTCGCCCGGCTCGAAATGGAGCCCGAGCCCCATCGCGTCGGGCACGGTCAGGATGTCGGAGAACAGGATCGCGGCATCGAGGCGATAGCGCCGGAGCGGCTGCAGCGTCACTTCGCAGGCGAGCTCGGCATTGCGGCAGAGACTCATGAAGTCCCCGGCCTGCTCGCGCACCGCGCGATACTCGGGCAGGTAGCGGCCCGCCTGGCGCATGATCCAGACCGGCGTGCGCTCGACGGGCCGGCGCATCAGTGCGCGCAGCAGCAGGTCGTTTTCGAGTTCGCTCATGCCCGGCCGAACTCCGCGGCGATCGTCGCCTGGATCGCTTCGGCCGCGGCGCGCGGATCTGCGGCGTCCCGGATCGGGCGGCCGACCACGATGTGGTCGGCGCCGTTTCTGAACGCGGTCTCGACCGTGAC
>JAWWBD010000127.1:0-8976 GCA_033721115.1 Woeseiaceae bacterium
CCCAACGTCGTCCTGATCGTGACCGACAACCAGAGCGAGCAGCTGCTTGGCGCCTACGGCAACCGCGACATCCGGACGCCGAACATCGATACGCTGGCGCGAGACGGCATGCGCTTCACCCGGGCCTACGCCGCGAGCGGCGTCTGTTCGCCGACGCGCGCGACGCTCCTCACCGGGCTGTTGCCGTCGCAGCACGGCGTGCACAACGGCCTGCACTCGGTCTTCCCGGTCGAGGGATGGGCCGCGGTGCACGAGTTCCGGAGCCTGCCGCAGACGCTCGGCGATGCCGGCTACGATACGGCGCTGATCGGCAAGTACCACCTCGGCGCGCCCGAGCGCCCGCAGATGGGCTTTCGCCACTGGGTCACGTTCCCGACCGGGCATACGACGTCGTTCCACGACGTCACGATCATCGACAACGGTGAGGCCTACGCGCTCGAAGGTGAGCACCTGACCGACTTCTGGACCCGCAAGGCGACCGAGTACATCGCGACGCGCGAGCCCGGACGGCCGTTCTTCCTCTACCTCGCCTACAACGGCCCTTACAACCTGCCGCCGCTGGTCACCCGGCCGCCCGAGAACCGGTACGCGGACTACTATGCGGAACACGTGCCGGAATTCCCGCAGGAGCCCGTGCATCCCTACCTGCGGAATGCCGCGATCGAGGAGTCGAGCGTCGAGGACGTCCGCCGCGAGCAGGCGGAATACCGGGCCTGGGGCGTCACCGATGCCGAGTCGACGGGCGCTGCGGGGGCAACACCCGAGATGTCCTACGCCTGGCAGACCATTCATGCACTCAACAACAAGACGGCGATGATCAACCTCGCCTCCGAGACGACGATGATCGACGACGGTGTGGGCCGGGTCCTCGCGGCACTGGAGGAGCACGGCTTCGCCGGGAATACGATCGTCGTTTTCACGTCCGACCAGGGCTCGGCATTCGGCCAGCACGGGCTCTGGGGCAACAGTTCCTGGGCGAAACCGCACCCGGTCTACCGGGAACACATGCAGGTGCCGCTGATCGTGCGCCTGCCCGGCGTCGTGCCGGCGGGCCGTGTCGCGGACGGCATCGTCAACCAGTTCGACATCTTCCCGACGCTGCTGGACCTGGCCGGCTTTGCCGGGGTCACGATCGAGAACTCGCCCGGGCGAAGCTTCGCACCCACGCTGCGCGGCGAGGATCAACCAGGCGCTGCCGCAGCATACTTCGAGTACATCACGGCGCGCGCGATCGTCACCGGGGAATGGAAGCTGGTCGAACGCCTGTTCGGCGCGCCGTCAGAGCTGTATCACCTGGCGTCGGACCCGCGCGAGGAACAAAACCTCTATGGTGATCCTGCGCACGAGGAGATTGCGCGAACTCTCGCGCGGCAGCTCGGGGAATTTTTCCTCGAGTACGCGAATCCGCAATACGATCCCTGGCGCGGCGGGACGGGCAAGGCGCTCTTGATGTACAGCGACCGCAACGAACGGTTCATCGCGGAATTTCCCGGCTGGCAGCCGCCGCTGACGGAGCCCAGCGAACCGTTTTCCGACCTTTGAGGGGGCGATCCGACACGCCCCAGGTTACGGCAGCGCGCGGGCGAGCCTGAGGCCGGCCAGCGCGATCAGTGGCGACGTGACGAGTCCCGGGAAATAGGCGCCGGCGGCGATCGCGAGCGCCGGGTGCGCGATTCCGTTCAGGAGTGCGGCAAGCGCGAGGAACCACGCCGCGAACATCGCGAGCCGATTGCCCGCCGCGAGGGCAGGGACGGCCAGCAGCCAGGCCGCCAGCCATGCGACGTTGAAGGCGACGAATGCGGCGAACGGGATGGCCGGCAGCCCGAACATGGCGGGGAAGGCGGCGTGGAATCCGGAGTACGCTTCTTCGGTGAAATGTGCTGCCTGGACGGACGTCGCAAGGAGCAGCGCCGCGGCGGCGGCGCGCCGCTCGGCGCCGGCAGCCGTTGGCGGGAACGGGCGCATACGGGCGAACGCAGCCAGCGCCACGGCGCCGAGGATCGAGAGGCTGGGGATCGCGCCGGCATATGATCCCGTCACGCGACTTCCGCGCAGTTCGACGATGAACGAGCCGCCGACGCGGGCGTGCCGGGTTCCTTCAGTCTCACCTGGTTGACTGATCGGCCCTTCGGGCAGTCGCAAAGTCTTCCGCAAAGTGCTGCAGAACACTTCGGACCGGATACGGTGTCATACCGCCCATGGCACAGAGCGATGCGCCCTCCATCGTGTCGCAGAGCTCGACGAGCAGGTCGTAATTCTCTTCGCGGTTCTCGCCCGCGATCATGCGGTCGATGACCTCGACGCCGCGGGTCGAGCCGATCCGGCAGGGCGTGCACTTGCCGCAGGATTCGATCGCGCAGAACTCCATCGCGAAGCGCGCCTGCTCGGCCATGTTGGCCGTGTCGTCGAACACGACGAGGCCGCCGTGGCCGATCATGCCGCCGGCTTCGACGATTGCCTCGTAGTCGAGCGGCGTATCGAGCTGCTCGTCTGTCAGGAACGCCCCGAGCGGGCCGCCGAGCTGCACGGCCTTGAGCGGCCGCCCGCTCGCGGTGCCGCCGCCGAAGTCCTCGATCAGCTCGCGGATCGTCACCCCGAAGCCCTTTTCGACGAGCCCGCCGCGGCGGATGTTGCCCGCGAGCTGGAAGGCGAGCGTGCCCTTCGAGCGATTGACGCCGAATTTCGCGTAGCGTTCGCCGCCCATGAGCAAGATGTTCGGCACCGAGGCGATCGTGACCACGTTGTTGACGACGGTCGGCTTGCCGAACAGTCCCTGGATCGCGGGCAACGGCGGCTTGTAGCGGACGATCCCGGCCTTGCCCTCCAGGCTCTCGAGCATTGCCGTTTCCTCGCCGCAGACGTAGGAACCGGCGCCCAGGTGCAGTTCGACGTCGAAGTCGAAACCGCTGCCCCGGATGTCGGCGCCGAGCCAGCCGGCCTCGCGGGCGAACTCGATCCCTTTCGTCAGCACACGGTGTGCCAGCGGGTACTCCGAGCGCAGGTAGATGTAGCCGCGATTCGCGCCGACCGCGTAACCCGCGATTGCCATCGACTCGAGCAGGCAGTAGGGATCGCCTTCCATCAGCATGCGGTCGGAAAACGTGCCGCTGTCGCCCTCGTCGGCGTTGACGGCGACGTACTTCTGCGCGCCTTTCGCGTCCGCGACGGTCTGCCACTTGATGCCCGTCGGGAACGCGGCGCCACCCCGGCCCCGGAGTCCCGATGCCTTCACCGCGTCGATGACGGCGGCCGGGCCGATCTCGAAAGCCTTCTCGAGCGCGGCGAAGCCCTTGCGGGCGCGGAAGTCCTCGAGCGAGAGCGGCTCGATCAGGCCGCAGCGGAAAAAGGTCCAGCGCTCCTGGTTCGCAAGATACGGAATCTCGTCGACCGGCCCGAGGCACTTGTCTTGCGCCGTTCCGGCGAACAGGCCGGCCGCGACGAGCCCGGGCACGTCGGCGGGCCCGACGTTGCCGTAGGCGATACGCCGGCCGTCGGCCTCGACCTCGACGAGCGGCTCGAGCCAGCTCGCGCCCCAGGAACCGTTGCGGACGAGCCGGATGCGGCTGCCTGCCTTCTTCGCCTCGCGGGCGATCTCGAGCGCGACCTCGTCGGCGCCGACCGACACGGCCGATGTCTCGCGGGGCACGTAGACGCGCGGCGCGGTCATGCCGGCGCCTCCAGCGAGTCTGCCACCAGCTCGTCGAAACGCGCGGGCGTGACGCGGCCGTAGGTCCTGCCGTCGATCATGACGGCCGGCGAACAGGCGCAGTTGCCGAGGCAGTAGACCGGTTCGAGCCGGAGTTCGCCATTGGCGGAGTGCATCGGCAGTCCGAGCGCCTCCTCGGCGTGGCGCGCGAGCTCGCGGCTGCCCATCGCCTGGCAGGACTCGGCTTCGCAGATGCGAATCACGTGCCGGCTGGGCGGGTCGGTGCGGAAATCGTGGTAGTAGCTCACGACCCCGTGCACCTCGGCGCGCGACAGGTTGAGCTCGTCGGCGAGCTGGCGCACCGCCGCCTCGCTGATCGTGCCGAAGGCGTCCATGAAACGGTGCAGGATCTGCACCAGCTGCTCCGGCCGTGCGCCGAAGTCCGCGATGATCGCGCTGGCCCGTTCGCGGTCGTAATCCATCGTCGCTACTCCGTTACGCGGTGGGCGCCGGCATAGAGGTTGAAGCGGGTGCCGCGCAAAAAACCGACCAGGGTCATGCCGAATTCACGGGCCAGCCGCACGGCGAGGCTCGACGGCGCGCTGACGGCAGCCAGCAGCGGCATGCCGGCCATCAGCGTCTTCTGCTGCAGTTCGAAACTCGCGCGACCCGACACCATCATTCCCAGCTCATGCGCCGGCAAGCCATTGTTTAACAATAGATAACCGACGACCTTGTCGACGGCATTATGGCGCCCGACGTCCTCCA
This sequence comes from Woeseiaceae bacterium, assembly GCA_033721115.1. Taxonomy (GTDB): domain Bacteria; phylum Pseudomonadota; class Gammaproteobacteria; order Steroidobacterales; family Woeseiaceae; genus UBA1847. The sequence goes on from JAWWBD010000127.1 coordinate 4,415, forward strand.
TTGTCACGACGAGGTCGCCTGTGGCGGAGAAGGCGGCGGCTCCGTGCAAGCCCCCGGTCGCCTCGAACGTCCGCTGCCGGGCGCGCAGCGCGGCCGGAATGCCGGCCAGCTGCTTGCGGGTGATGCGAAAGCCGTCGCGGGGCGGGGCTTGTGCGCCCTCGGCGCGGAGCGCGTCCAGCGAGGCCTTGCCGCAGACCCCGCAGCTCGAGGTCGTGTAGAAATGCCGCTGCAGCCGGCCGAGGTCGACCTCGACGTCGGCCCCGAGGTCGACCCGGATCACGTTGCGGTTGCCCGTGTCCGGCGCCGCGGGCCCGCAGGGCTCGATCGCGGCGATGTCGTCCGCGGTGCGCACGATGCCCTCGGTGAAGAGGAAACCGGCCGCGAGTTCCCTGTCGTTGCCCGGTGTCCGCATCGTGATCGAGATGCTGCGCGTCGCGCGGCCATCCGGCGTGGCGTGGCTGATGCGGATTTCGAGCGGCTCCTCGACCGCGACGTTATCGGTCTGCCGCTGCCGCGCGCCGTCGTCGACGACGTCGATTTCGAGGGCGAAACTGGAATCGGTCATGGGCGTTGAAAGCCGCGCGGATCGGCCCTCCAGTATATCGCAGCGGCGTCACGGCCCGGCGGGCGGGCGCATGAGCTGGCGCCGGATGGATGCGAGCGGTGCGTTCTCGGCCAGGTCGACGTCCCCGCCGGCCGTCACGCCGAGCGCCTCGAGAACGTCGTCCACGTCGGGGAACCCGGCGCTGTCGGCATGGCGCCGGTACAGCGGTACGAAGACCGGCGCATCGAGGAGGCCGTCGAGGGTGCGGAACAGTTCGAGCCCGGTCCAGGTCTTCGCCGACGGCAGGCAGCAGTCGGCCAGGGCGCCGAGGACCGTGTCCAGGGATTCGGCGCCGCCGGAGCGCCGCCTCAGTTCGACGTCGGCGAGCAGGGCGAGTGCGGCGCCGCTCCAGTAGACCTTCATGCGCGTGTTGCGCTCGTCGCCGCCGGCCGCGGCATTCGGCGACAGCCACGGCGCGGACCGCCGCCCGCGTTCGAAGCCGCTGACCAGCTTTTGCCAGGCGCGCGTCTCCGAATACTGTCCGGCGCGCGCGAGCAACACGTTCTGGTAATAGGTCGCGAAGCCTTCGGAGATCCAGCGGCCGTTCCCGTCGAGGTAGGGCAGCATCAGGTGTGCGAACTCGTGCGTCGGCGTCCATTCGGCATAGAACTCTTCGATCGGCCGCCCGGGGTTGACGAGCAGCTCGATCGATTCACCGCCGTCCCTCACGACCCGCCCGAACGGCACGGCGGAGCTGTCCCCGCCCCGGGGACTGCCCGTCACCGGCACCAGGTAGACGCTGACGGCCGGGTTCGGGAACCGGCCGTAGGCAAGCGCGACGTGCCCGGCGGTGGCGGCCACCCAGTCCGCGAGCACCTCGGTGCGGGCCGGGGCAAGCGGGCCGAGCACCGTCACGCGGAGTTCGGCGCCGGCCACCGTGCGGATCGCGGCGGGGAAGCGGCCGAACACGGCCTGGGCCCGGCCGCTGCCGGGCGAGGGGCCGACAAAATAGGTGTCGCTCGTTGCCGGCGCGGGCGGCCACGGGACCGCGACCCGGACTCCCGCCGGCAGGTTGAACCGTACGACGAGGCGGTCGTCCGGGCCGAGCCGCGGGTGCCAGAGCCAGCGGGCGGGCGACACGACGACGGCTTCGCCCGTGAAACCGTGCCGCTGGCGCTCGGCAGCAGCGGCGGCAGCGAGGTCGACCGAGTATTCGATGCAACTGACGGGTCCGCCGACCGGCTGCAGGCGCCGGCCGCGAACCTCGAGCGCGGCGCCGCCTGCACAGGGCCGGGCGGCCTCGAGGACGTCGTCGGCGCCGCCCGAGCGGGCGCGGATGCGCGTGACGGGTGCGCCGAATTCCGCGCGCACCGCGAGCGATTCCAGCCCCGCTGCGACCGAGACCGTGTAGTGATGCTCGAGCGCCGCGGCCGGCGCCCCGAGGATCGCAAGCCCGAGCGCGGCAACGCCGGCACACAAGGCATTGCCGTTATGCTGGCGTTCAGGATGATTGGCTACAATGCCCTGCTGGTCGACCATAATGGTTTAGAATCCGGGCGAGCCGATAGTTCACGTGCGGGATCCAAACCGCAAGAGGAGATTACCTTGAGCAAGATTGCACGCCGCAAGTTCATTCAGCTGTCCACCGTCGCCGCAGCGGGCGCCCTCGTCGGTCGCGGTCGCGAAGCCGCGGCCCAGGACCTGCCGAAACTGGCCGAGGACGACCCGATGGCGCAAGCCATGCGCTACACCCACGATGCGAGCAGCGTCGACCCGTCGAGCATGCCCAACCCCGCACCCGATCAGCACTGCGCCAACTGCGCGCTGATCCAGGGCAATGACGGTGACGCGTGGCGCCCGTGCCAGATTTTCCCGGGCAAGCTCGTGGCCGCCGACGGCTGGTGCACGGTCTGGGCGCCGCAGGGCTGATCGCGGGGACCGCCAGCGACACCCCGCTGATCCCGGCTGCCGGCTCGCGAGCGGCAGCCGGATGCCATGTTCGAACCCCGGATCCAGCATTTCCACGACGAGCCGACCGGCACGCTGTCCTACGTCGTCGATGACGGGACCAGTGGCCGCGCCGCCGTCATCGACTGCGTGCTCGGTTACGATGCCCGCTCGGGGCGCACGGACACGGCGCCGACGGACGTCATCATCGAGTACCTGCGCGGGCACGACCTCGAGCCCGAGTGGATCCTCGAGACCCATGCCCACGCCGACCACCTGAGCGGCGCGCAGTACCTGAAAGCGGAGCTCGGCGGCAGCGTGGCCATCGGCGAGGGCATCCGCGCCGTGCAGGCGCACTTCGCACCGATCTACAACCTCGACGATCGCTTCACACCGGACGGCAGCCAGTTCGACCAGCTGTTCGCCGACGGGGACGTCTTCCGCATCGGCGAACTCAGCTGCGAGGTCCTCGCGACGCCCGGGCATACCGACGACAGCGTCAGCTACCGCATCGGCAACGCCGTCTTCGTCGGCGACAGCCTGTTCATGCCCGACTTCGGCACGGCCCGCTGCGATTTCCCGGGCGGTGATGCCGGCCGGCTCTACGATTCCATCCGGCGCCTTTTGGCGTTGCCCGACGATACGCGGCTTTATATGTGCCACGACTACCAGCCGGGCGGCCGCGAGCTGCGCTGGTCCTGCACGGTCGCCGAGCAGCGGGCGCAGAATGTCCACGTGCATGACGGCGTCAGCCGGCGCGACTTCACCCGCATGCGCACCGAGCGCGATGCCGGGCTCACGCTGCCGGCATTGATCATCCCGTCGATACAGGTCAACATCCGCGCGGGACACCTGCCCGAAGCCGAGGCCAACGGCATCGCATTCATCAAGGTGCCGATCGACACGTTCTGACCGGAGAACCTCGTGTTTGAAAAACTCGACCCCATGCCCGCCGATGCCATCCTCGGCCTGATCGCGGAGCATCGCGCCGACCCGCGCCCGGACAAGGTCGACCTCGGCGTCGGCGTTTATCGCAACGCGGCGGGCGAGACGCCCGTGCTCGACGTCGTCAAGGAGGCCGAGCAGCGACTCCTCGCGACGCAGACCACCAAGGCCTACCTGGGCACCATGGGCGACCCGGGCTTTAATGCCGCGATGCAGGACCTGGTGTTCCGTGACAGCGCGGCGGCCGAAAGGCTCGCGACGCTGCAGACGCCGGGCGGTTCCGGATCGCTCCGCGTCGCGGCGGGGCTCATCCTCAAGGCGCGGCCCGGTGCGCGGGTCTGGGTCAGCGCGCCGACCTGGAATAACCACGTCCCGCTCCTGGGCGGCGCCGGCCTCGCGCTCGAACCCTACGCGTACTACGACACGGAGCGGCACAGCCTCGAGTTCGAGCGCATGCTCGAGTCGCTCAACGCCGTGCCGAAGGCCGAGATCGTGCTGCTGCACGCGTGCTGCCACAACCCGTCCGGCATCGACCCGGACGAGGACCAGTGGCGCGCGATCGCGGACGTCGTCGTCGAACGCGAACTCGTCCCGTTCTTCGACATGGCCTATCAGGGCTTCGCGCAGGACGTCGAAGCCGACGCCTTCGCAATCCGCCACATGGCCGGGCTCGTGCCCGAAATGATCGTGTCGTCCTCCTGCTCCAAGAACTTCGGGCTCTACCGGGAGCGCGTCGGGGCACTGTCGTTCCTGCTGGCGGACCGGAAGGCCCGCGACACCATGCTGAGCCAGGCCAGCGCCTACGTACGCACGCTGTATTCGATGCCGCCGGATCACGGCGCGGCCGTCGTGCGCGTGGTGCTCGAGGACGCGGCGCTCGGGAAAGCCTGGCTCGAGGAAGTCGACGGCATGCGCCGGCGTCTCGCGGAAATGCGCGAATTGCTGGTCGATGCGCTGGCGGATGAGGCCCCGGAGCACGACTTCTCCCACCTCGCGCGCGCCACTGGCATGTTCTGTTTCCTGGTCGACCTCGCGGTGGCAGTACTCGTGGCGAGTCTCAAGGTCGAGCTGGGTGACGAAGCCGAAATCGACCGGCTTCTTCGTCTTGTAGACCCGGTCGCCGGCG
>JAWWBD010000128.1:0-8751 GCA_033721115.1 Woeseiaceae bacterium
ATCGAGATGGGCGGGACGATGACCGTGACCGCGCGCATCGTCGACGACCCGCCGGACCTGTCGCGCGGCCCGCATTACGAGGGCCCGGCGTCTGTGCTCGGGATCCCGTCGGAGCGCTTCTACGCGGTCACCGGCTTCCCGCTCAAGGACAAGGGCACGGTGCCGGCCGAACTCGCGTACCTCGCCTCCGCGAAGGTCGCCGAACTCGACAACCTGTCGAGCGAGATCAATCTCGCGGCGCGCAACGCGCTCGCGGCCATGATCGACTACATCGTCGCCGAGTACGGTTACGACCGGACCGAGGCCTACATGATCGCGAGCATCGCGGTCGACCTGCGCATCGGCCAGCTCGTCGACGTGCCCAATGTCGGCGTGACCGCGATCCTGCCGCTCGACATTTTCGTCGGCCGCGACTGACGGAGGCCGGGTCGACCCGGCTGCAATTGCATGTACGCGTTTCTCAGGGAGAACTGGCGCTGGATCGCGGGCGGCTTCCTGCTGACCTACTTCTCGAGCTTCGGGCAGACCTTTTTCGTCTCCGCGTCGGTCGCCGAGTGGCAGGCCGCATTCGACCTGAGCCACGGCGAGTTCGGGCGCCTCTACATGTTGGCGACGCTGGGCAGCGCGCTCTGCCTGCCGTGGGTCGGGCGGCTCGTGGACGTCATGCCCGAGCACCGGACCATCCTCATTGTCGTGCCGGTGCTTGCGGGCGCAACGCTGCTGGCTGCCTATGCGCCGGGCGTGGCGATGCTGACATTCGCGATATTCCTGCTGCGCCTGTTCGGCCAGGGCATGATGACCCATATCGCGCTGACCGCGACGGGCCGCTGGTTCTCGCTGCAGCGCGGCCGGGCGGTGTCGCTCGTCGTGCTCGGGCACCAGGGCGGCGAGGCCACGTTGCCGATCCTGTTCGCGAGCATAGCGGTCGCGTTCGGTTACCAGGCCGGCTGGGTCGCCGGCGCCTGCGCGCTGCTGCTGGTCGGCTTGCCGCTCACCTGGTGGGCCTACCGCGAGCCGCGCCGGCCGCAGCAGGCGGAGATCGAGCATCACGAGCGCATGGCTGCGGAGCGCAGCTGGACGCGAAGCGAAGTCCTGCGCGATCCGGTCTTCTGGGTGCTGTTGACCGGTGTGCTCGCGCCGCCGTTCATCGGCACGACCATCTTTTATCACCAGGACTACCTGACGGAGCTGAATAGCTGGCCCCCGCGCTTTTACGCGATGTCGCTTTCGGTCATGGCCGCGACGACGGTCGTCTGTGCGCTGCTGGCAGGCGTCCTGGTCGACCGGTTCCGCGCCGGCAACATCGTGCCGTTTTTCCTGTTGCCCCTGTCGGGATCCTGTTTCGTACTCGGCATGGGCGGGCCGCCCGGCATGCTGCTGGTCGTCATGGTGCTTCTGGGCATCAGCTACGGGTTTTCCTCGACGCTGTTCGGTGCGCTCTGGCCCGAGACTTACGGCACGGCGCACCTCGGCGCCATCCGCTCCGTGATCGTCTCGGCCATGGTGTTCGCGACCGCGGCCGGCCCCGGCGTGACCGGCACGCTGATCGACCGCGGCATCCCGCTCACGACGCAGATGACCTGGCTCGGCATCTACTGCCTGGCGGCAATCCTGCTGATGGCCGCAGCATCACTGCAGTTGCGCCGCCGCCGCGAGGCTTTTCTTCGTAACAACGCTGCCTGACAAGATCGGGTATTCTTGCCGCAGAACTCGAAACAAGGGGCGGAGTCATGGCGGTAGACCTCACGATCAACGGGCAATCCCATTCACTCGACGTCGATCCGAAGATGCCGCTCCTGTGGGCGATCCGCGACGTCGCCGGCCTGACCGGGACGAAGTTCGGTTGCGGCAAGGCGCTCTGCGGTGCCTGCGTCGTGCACGTGGACGGCCAGCCCGTGCGGGCCTGCGCGTTTCCCGTGTCGTCGGCGGCCGGCAAACAGATCACGACGATCGAGGGGCTCTCACCCGACGGCAATCATCCGGTGCAGGTGGCCTGGCGGGAGCTCAACGTGCCGCAGTGCGGCTACTGCCAGTCCGGCCAGATCATGAGCGCGGCCGCGCTGCTCGCGAGGAAACCGAAACCGACTGACGCGGAGATCGACAACGCAATGAGCGGCAACATCTGTCGCTGCGGCACCTATCCGCGGATTCGCAAGGCCATTCACCGCGCCGCGGAGGGCCAGTCATGAAGCGCATCGAGCACTTGAGCCGCCGCGAATTCCTGAAGCGCACCGGCCAGACCACGGGCGGACTCGTACTGGCGCTCAGCGTCACGGCCGCCTGCCAGCCGTCTGGTAACGGCGACGAATCCGCAGGTGCAGCCGGCAACTTCGAGCCCAACGTCTTCGTGAACGTCCGCGGCGATGGCGTCGTGGAGATCGTCTGCTACCGCTCGGAAATGGGCCAGGGCATCCGGACCTGCCTGCCGCAGGTCATCGCCGACGAGCTGGAAGCCGACTGGGGCCGCATCGAGCTCATCCAGGCAACGGGCGATGCGAAGTACGGTGACCAGAATACCGACGGCTCGACGAGTATCCGCCGCCATTTCGACATCCTGCGCACGGCGGGCGCGACGGCCCGGGAGATGCTGATCGCCGCCGCTGCCATCGAGTGGGGCGTTCCTGCAGCGGAGTGCGTCGCCCGCGACCACGCGATCCATCACGAAGCCAGCGGCAGGTCGGCCGGGTTCGGTGCCCTCGTCGCGACGGCGGCCGACCTCGAGCCGCCTGCGGAAGTCACATTCAAGTCGCCGACGGACTACCGCTATATCGGCAAGTCGATGGACCTGATCGACGGCTTCGACATGACGACAGGCCGTGCCAACTACGGCATCGATACCGTGTTGCCGGACATGCTGTACGCATCCATCGAGCGCAGCCCGGTGCTCGGCGGCACGGTGAAGTCGGTCGACGACGCCAAAGCCCGCGCCGTAACCGGCGTGCACGACGTGATCCAGCTGCCGGGCGGCACGTCACCGCCCGCCTTCAACCCGCTGACCGGGGTCGCGGTGCTCGCCGACAATACCTGGGCAGCTGCGGAAGGACGCGCTGCACTGGCAATCGAGTGGGAACCCGGCGCCAACGGCGCGTACGACTCGGGGACCTACCGCGAAACACTGACCGGCATCGCAAAGCAGGATGGCCGGGTCACACTCGAGCGCGGCGACGTGGCCGCGGCGTTCGATGCCGCGGAATCGGTGCACGAGGCCATCTATTACGCACCGCACCTGTCGCAGGCGCCGATGGAGCCGCCGGCGGCAGCGGCGCGCATGCTGCCGGACGGCGGCTGCGAGGTCTGGGCCTGCACGCAGGCACCACAGGCCGCGCAGGGTACGGTCGCTGCGGTGCTCGGCATCGAGCCGGAGAAAGTCACGGTGCACGTCACGCTGCTGGGCGGCGGCTTCGGCCGCAAGTCCAAGCCGGATTTCGTCGCCGAGGCCGCGTGGCTTGCGCGGGAGACCGGCCGTCCGGTCAAGGTCACCTGGTCGCGTGAGGACGACCTCCGCCACGGCTACCTGCACTCGGTCAGCGCGCAGCGGCTCGTCGCCGCGCTGGACGCGGACGGCAACACGACCGCACTCAGGCATTGCACGGCCTTTCCGTCGATCAGCTCGACCTTCGATTCCGCGGCGACGGGCCCGAGCAGCGGGGAACTCGGGCTGGGCGCAGTGGATAACCCCTACGCGATTCCGAACCTGCAGGTCATGGCCGGCGACGCGCCCGCGCACCTCCGCATCGGCTGGCTGCGCTCGGTCTGCAACGTGTTCCATGCCTTCGCGACCTGCAGCTTCGTCGACGAACTCGCCCACAAGGCCGGCATGGACCCGCGCGATCATCTGCTCAGGCTGCTGGGCCCCGCGCGGCAGGTCGACCCCGCCGCCGACGGTGCCGAGTACAACAACTACGGCCAGCCGCTCGAGACCTATCCGATCGACACGGGCCGCATCGCTGCAGTCGTCCGCAAGGTCGCCGACATGGCCGGCTGGGGCCGCGAGCTCCCGGAAGGCCGCGGGCTCGGCATAGCAGTGCACCGCTCGTTCCTCACGACCGTCGGCACGGTCGCCGAAGTCAGCGTCAACGCCGACGGCAGGCTGACCGTGCACGAGCTGTGGACCGCGGTCGACGCGGGCCTCGTGGTCAACCCGGATCGCGTGATCGCACAGATGGAGGGCGCCGGCATCTTCGGCATGAGCCTCGCGCTCTACGGCGAGATCACGGCCAAAGGCGGCGCCGTCGAACAGGGCAACTTCGACACCTACCCCGTGCTGCGGATCAACGAAACACCGTCCGCCATCAATGTGCACATCATGGATGTCGATGCGCCGCCCGGCGGCATCGGCGAGCCGGGCGTGCCGCCGGTGGCGCCCGCAATCGCCAACGCGGTATTCGCGGCGACGGGCAGGCGCATCCGGGAACTGCCGTTGTCGAAATCCGGCCTGGCTTGATACACCTGCTGATCGCGGGATTCCCCGAAGGACTGCCATGGCACGTCAATTGATCGCCGACATACCATTCTTCGATCGCCACGATGCGGAGTTCAGCGAGAGCCGGACGCCGAAGGAAAAGTGTATCGACGGCCAGCCGCTGCAGCGCACCTGGAATCACTTCACGAGCGCGGACGAGAAGTTCTTCGCCGGCACCTGGGAAGCCGAGCCGGGCTGCTGGCAGATCAGCTATACCGAGAACGAGTACTGCCGCATCGTCTCCGGCCGCTCGATCCTGCGTGATGCCGACGGCAACGAAACGGAACTGAAGCCCGGTGACGAATTCGTGATCCCGTCCGGATTCGAAGGCCAGTGGGAGGTTATCGAAACCACGCGGAAAGTCTACGCGATCTACGAGCCGGGACCGGACTCCGCTGGTGGATGAGTTCATGGCCGCCGCCGTCGAGGAAGCGCGCAAGGGCGCGCGCGCCGGCGGTATCCCGATCGGCTCAGTGCTGGTCATGGACGCGAAGATCGTCGGCCGCGGTCACAACCAGCGCGTGCAGAAAGGCAGCGCCATTCTCCATGCCGAGATGGACTGCCTCGAGAATGCGGGCCGACTCACGGCCGCCGACTACGGACGCGCCGTGCTTTACTCGACGCTTTCACCCTGCGACATGTGCAGCGGCACGGTGCTGCTCTACGGCATCCCGAAAGTCGTCATCGGCGAAAACCGGACCTTCCGGGGACCGGAGGATTACCTGCGCTCACGCGGCGTAGCACTCGACGTGCTCGACGACGAGTCCTGTATTTCGATGATGCGTGAGTTTATTGATGCCAGGCCAGAGCTCTGGAACGAAGACATAGGCAGGTAGAAGAACTAGCAGGCGCGCAAGCGCGAAACCGGTAATCCCGGGCCGCCCTTTCCAAAGACCCGCCTAGTCGCTTTCCTCCCCGCCGGCGGAGCGTGCGGCGGGCTTCTCGCGGACCGGCTCGGTGCTCTCGAGCAGGCGCTCGCGCTGGCTGTTCATGTCGGCACGAAGCACCTCCAGAACAGCCTCGTATCCCGGCTGTTCCCGCAATTCCTCGAGCGCCGGGTCGTACTCGAGCTCGAATCGCCAGTTCGACCGCCAGCCCGCAGCGACTGCTGCGTCGAGGAGTTCGACCGCCTTGTCCAGATCACCCCGGATAGCGTGCGCTTTCACGTCGGCCAGGCCGGTACCGGCCAAAGCGAACTTCGGCCTGGCAGCGACATACCGGAGACAGCGCTCGAGCATGACCTCGGCCCGTTCGTGTCGGCCCGTGAGCTTCAGGAGCCAGGCGGCATCGATGGCGGCTCCGTAGTTGGTCGCATCGATGTCGGGCGGCTCCTCGCCGAAGAGCTGCGGGAAGACGCGTGAGTACCGATCGAGTGCTGCCTGGACGTTTCGCCCCGCGACGTCGCGGTCCCGCAGATACCGCATCGCTGGCCAGTAACCTCCCCACTCCGCGACGATCCGTTCGGCACTTCGGCTCGCCTCCTCCGCCCTGCCCTCGACGGCGTCGAGCACGAAGCGACTCATGAGCGGATAGACGTGGTCCGGCGCTATGCGCAATGCGTCTTCGACCAGCGTTGCAGCACGTTCGAGATCGCCGAGATCCAGATAAGCCCGGGCCAGGTCCGAGGGCGGAAACGGCGAGTTCGGACTGGTCGACATTGCCCGCTCGAGGAGCGGGGCGACGTCGGCAACCCGGCCGAGCACCCCGTGTAACACCGAGCTCTTGCCGGTCAGTGCCGGCAAGAAGTCCGGATCGAGTTCGAGCACGGCGTCGTAGCGCTCCAGCGATTCATCGATGCGGCCGGCACCGGCAAGCGCCTCTGCATAGTCGACGTTGATGATTGACGAGCGCGGGTCGAGCGCTGTCGCTATGCGCGAATACGGCAAGCCTTCTTCCGCCCGGCCGTACCAGACCAGGAATTCGCCATACCATTGGTAGAGGGGCGCGTAACTGGGGCTGAGTTCGATCCCGCGCCGGTACGCCCGCTCCGCACCGTCTTCATCGCCGGCGCGAGCCAGCAGATTGCCGAGCGATGCATAGGCCTGGCCGAGACGATCGTCGATCGCCAGCGCCGCCCGTACCGCAGCCATTCCCCGCTCGTCGGCGAGCCGTGCCGGTAAGCCGCCGTAGTTTGACTGCAGGCGCAGCGTCTCGGCGAGCGATACGTGGGCCAGTGCGAAATCCGAATCGAGCTCGATCGCGCGCCGCAGCAGCTCCGCCGCGCGGTCCAGCTCGGCCGGCTTGCGGGTTTCCATGGCCTGGCGGGCCTCGAAATACGCTTCGAGTGCCACCATATTTTGCGTCGGCACCCGCACCAGTTGCGCGCGCTCCCGGGGGCTCAGCTCAGTAAGGAGTGATTCGACGACTGCCGATGCGATTTCGGACTGGATGTCGAAAATGCTCGTAACGCTGATTTCCCGGTCGAACTGTTCGTTCCAGACATAGTTTCCGTTGCCTGCATCCACCAGCTGCACATTGATACGCAGGGCCTCGCCGTCCGTACGGACGCTGCCCTCCAGCACGTGGCTGACATCGAGCCGCTCCGCGATGGTCGTGACGTCTGCGCCCTGATCGCGGAACGAGAAAGACGATGTTCGTGCGATGACCTTGAGCCCCTGCTGCCTGGCGAGGGAGTTGATGATCTCTTCGGAGACGCCGTCTGCCAGGTAAGTGTGACTCGAATCGGGGCTCATGTTTTCGAACGGCATGACCGCGATGGATGGTGAACTCGCCAGCTCGCCGGGTTGCACTGCTTCGGGTGCCGGGTTCCCACCCTCGCGCAATGCATAAACTCCGAGACCGAGCGCAAGAGCGAGCACAGCGATGCCGGCTACCGGGTGGCGGGCCACGATCCTGCGCCGCTCCGGCGCCGGGTCGCTCCCGCCTGCCATCACGGCCTCGGTCGGCAACTCGAAGATGTAACCGCGCCGAGGCACGGTCCGCACCTTGGTCTGTTCCTTGTCGCCGATGGCCCTGCGGATGTCGATCAGGCACTGCGTGATTGCGTCTTCGGTAACGACGCTGCCCTGCCAGAGTGCCTCCATGAGCTCTTCGCGGCTGACGAGCCTGCCGCGTCGCTCGACGAGATAGCACAGTACGTCGAGCGAACGCGGGCGGATCCGGACCTCGACGCCGTCACGGTACAGCCCGCGACGATTCAGGTCGAGGGTGAACCCGTCGAACCGATAACCCGTGATCTCGTCGTAAGCCTCTGACATCAGTGAAAAAAGTGAGCGATTCTCCCCGTTGCCAGCTGCCGTTCGTCGATATTTCGCAGCAATTTAGCCGGCCTTTCGTGACGCGAGCGCCGATTGTCGGGAGGCTTGCGCGTGAACCTGTCGCTGCAACCCGGTTGCCGTCCATTCTAGCGGGAAGAAGGAGAAAAACCATGAATCGAAAAGCACTTGCACTCGCTCTTATCGCACTGTCGGGCTTCCTCGGCCAGTCAGCCGCCGCCGACAAGGCCTGTTCGGTCAAGCAGATTGCCGGCTCCTGGCTTTTTGCAACGAGCGTCGGGCGCCAGATGCTCGGCGCCCCGTTCCCGCCGGACAAGGACATCACGGCCATTGGCACGATGTACATCGCAGCCGACGGCACCCTGACCGGCACATTCGACGTTACGGTCGAAGACTTCGCATTCGTCCCGGGCGTGGGTTATGCCGGCACAGTCACCGTGAATCCTGACTGCACTGGCACCATCACCTTCGCTACCAGCGTCGGGTCCGTGCGAAGCGACAGTATCGCCGTAGTGAACCGCGGCGAAATCCTCGGAATGTCACAGGACCCGCTCAACCTGTGGACGTACCAGGTCCGGCGGCTCCCGGGATCTGCCCCGCACCACGAGGCGGAAGACGACTGAAGCCCGGTGACAGTCCATCGTCTGCCGCCGGCAACGGCGGCAGACGATGTCGGCGCGGTTAGAAAAAGGTGTCAGGTTTATTTTCAAAGAAAATAAACCTGACACCTTTTTTTACACCTTTCTAAGGAGCTTCGAAGTACGCGGACAGCGCCTCGAAAAAGACGTACTCGTCGACACCTTCCTTGCCGACCGGCTTCGGCTGCGCGCCCCACATCGCGACGACGAGCTCGATGTCGGGATCGACGAACACGAACTGTCCGAAGATGCCGATGGCGGCGTAGCTGTCGCCGTGCAGCGGCCAGAGCATGTAGCCGTACTCGACGGTCTCGCCACCGATTTCCTTGCGCGAGCCGGCGGCCTTCATCCAGCCTTGGGGCAGGATGCGCTCGCCGCCGATGACCCCGTCCTCCAGCATGAAGAGCCCGAAGCG
>JAWWBD010000129.1:0-8696 GCA_033721115.1 Woeseiaceae bacterium
CCGATCGTCGATACCTGGTGGCAGACCGAGACCGGCGGCATCCTGATCAGCCCGCTGCCGGGCGCGACGGCGCTGAAACCCGGCTCGGCGACGAAGCCGCTGTTCGGTATCCAGCCGGCCATCGTCGACGGCGAGGGCCAGGTTCTCGAGGGCGCCGCCGAAGGCAACCTGATCCTGATCGACAGCTGGCCGGGGCAGATGCGGACCGTTTACGGCGACCACCAGCGCTTCGTCGATACCTATTTCTCGACCTTCGAGGGCGCCTACTTCACGGGCGACGGCGCGCGCCGGGACGAGGATGGCTACTACTGGATCACCGGCCGGGTCGACGACGTCCTGAACGTCTCGGGCCACCGGATGGGCACGGCGGAGATCGAGAGCGCGCTGGTCGCGCACGCGAGCGTCGCCGAGGCGGCCGTGGTCGGCTATCCGCACGACATCAAGGGGCAGGGCATCTATGCGTACGTCACGCTGATGGCGGGCGTGGAACCGTCCGACGAGCTACGCGCCGAGCTTCAGCAGTGGGTGCGCAAGGAAATCGGCCCGATCGCGAAGCCCGACCTGATCCAGTGGGCGCCGGGCCTGCCGAAGACGCGCTCCGGCAAGATCATGCGCCGCATCCTGCGCAAGGTGGCGGCAAACGACTACGGTGAACTCGGGGACACATCGACGCTTGCGGAACCGGCCGTCGTCGAGGACCTGATCGAGAACCGGCAGAACCGGAAGGACTAGCCTTTCGCTTCTTCCGGCGCCTCGTCGTCGAGCAGGTCCTCGAGATCCTCGAGGTCGAGGTCGACGTCGGCGTACACTTCGCTCCCGTCCTCCGGCTCGTCGTCGATCTCGGGGTCGTTGCTCGCCGGCATGCCGGGGGCCGGTGCCTTGCCCGCTGCGAGATCTTTCTTGTCGAGGACGACCGTGCTCTTCAGGTCCTCGACGCCACCCAGGCGCTTGAACTCGGCAATGCGCTTTTCGTAGGCCTTGACGAACTCCTCCGAGTACATCTGGGGGAAGCGGCCGCTGCCTTTCTCCGTGATGATCGGGTAGAGCTCGCGGTAGAGGGCCCAGTACTTGTGGCGCGCAGTCAGTTTCGCCAGCGGATTGCGGCCGACCGACTGTGCGAAATCCTGCTCGAGTTCGTCGGGGTCGAACCGATCCGCGAAATCCTCGAAGGCGGACTGCATGGCGTCGAGCACCCCGTCCTGGTTGAACAGCAGGTCGCGGCAGACCTCGCGCACGGCGTCGCGCGGCGCCAGGTACTCTCCGTCACGGCCGACGAGCAGCTGCTTCAGCAGGTCGTCCGTATTGGTCGACAGCTTGAGCGGGTTGTTGTGCCGGGGCAGTACCGTCGTCTGGTCGAGCCGGAACGTGCTCTTCAGGTTGGCGCGGCTCGCGAGCAGGCGGCTCGCGCCTTCGACGAACTCGCGCAATACGAGGCCCGCGTTGTGCATCACTTCGTCGAGCTCGGCAGCAGCCGGCAGTTCCTCGCGCCGGATGCCCAGGCCGCGCATGAACGCTTCGAGCAACGTGCGTGCGGCAAGGTCGGCGTCGGCTTCCGCGGCGGTCGGCTTTTGCGCTGGCGGCGTCACCGCTTCGGACTTTGCCGCGGCGCGCTCGACCAGGCTCGAATCGACCGACCCGCCGAACAGCGCCGACTGGAATTCGTCGTCCCCCGTGATTTCGTCCTCGTCGAGCAACAGCATGCCGGTTTTCAGCGGGTCCTCGTCGACCAGCGAGCTTTCGTGCGCGACCGGGTTGACGTCGGTATCGTCGAGCGGCGTCACGAGGCTTTCGCCGGAGTCGATCGCGACGACGATCTCGAAGTCGCCCAGGCGCAGCCGGTCGCCGTTGAACAGGCGCCGCGAGTTGCCCTTGCCCAGCGGTTCGCAGTCGCCGTTGATGAAGACCCCGTTCGAGCTCGTGTCGAGCAGGTAATAGATGCCGCCCTTGTAGTCGATCGTGGCGTGGCGCCCCGAGATGAACCGGTCCGGGTCGGGCAGGATCCAGTCGTTCTGCAGCGACCGGCCGATCGTGCCGCCCTGTTCGCGAAATTCACGCACGGCATCGTCCCCGACGAGGTCGCGGTGTTCGCTGACGATCTCGAGCCTGAGGTTCATCATCCTCCGAGTGTGCCGGGGTTGCCGCCAGGGCGCTGCAACCTGGTTCACATAATCGGTTGTGGTGCAGTTCCGGGCCTGGCCATATCTGGGGCGGTGCGAGCACATGCGGCAAGACGCCCGGCGGAAAAAATCCGGCCGCCGCGGGCGCTTTTTGGGTACCCTTGCCGCCATGAGCAAGGAAACCCTCTATCGCGTCATGTTCGTCAACCAGGGCCAGGTGTACGAGGTCTACGCCCGCGGCGTCGGTCACGGCAACCTGTTCGGCTTCGTCGAGATCGAGGAGCTCGTGTTCGGCGAGCGGTCGACGGTCGTCGTCGATCCTGCCGAGGAAAAGATCAAGGCCGAGTTCAAGCATGTCCGGCGCACCTACCTGCCGATGCATTCCGTCCTCAGGATCGACGAGGTCGACAAGCAGGGCGTGAGCAAGATCTCCAAGGCCGAAGGGAACGTCACCCAGTTCCCGATGCCGATCTACACGCCCGGCGACACGCCCAAGCGCTGAGGCGCGCGGCTTGCAGCGCGAGGGCGGTCGGGTATGATCCCCTTCAACCCGCATCCTCCGTCATGAAGGCGCCCAGGCTTGTCCAAACCCGCTAGCGAGCTAGAGGTCCGGAATTTCGTCGACCTCCTGGAACTGCCGGGCCAGGCCGCGCTTTCCGACTTCCGCCTGCAAAAACTGCTGGCCGCCCTGCAGCAGGTCGACGATCGGGTCACCGGCGTCGCGGCACGCTACTCGTATTTCGTCGCGCTCCGGCGCGCACCCGGAGCCGCCGAGCGCAAACGCCTCGAGGCCCTGCTCCTGTCGGGCGAGCCGGTCGGCAGGCTTCCGCGCGCGGCGCGGCGGCTTTACGTCCTGCCGCGGCCGGGGACGATCTCGCCCTGGTCCAGCAAGGCGACCGACATCGCCAAAGCCTGCGAGCTCGACGCCGTCGAGCGCATCGAACGCGGTACCTGCTTCGGCCTCACGTTCCGGGGCAGGATCGAGCCCGCTGCACTCGATGCGCTCGGCGCCGTGCTCCACGACCGGATGACGGAGACGGTCCTCGGTGCCCCGGAAGACGCCGCGGCGCTTTTTGCCGAGCACCGGCCCGCGCCGCTTGCGACGATCCCGCTCGGGGCCGAGGGACCGGGCGCGCTGGAGGAGGCCAACCGGGCGCTCGGCCTGGCGCTGGCGACGGAGGAGGTCGAGTACCTGGTCGAGAACTACCGCGCGCTCGGCCGCGATCCGACCGACGCCGAGCTGATGATGTTCGCGCAGGCGAACTCGGAGCATTGCCGGCACAAGATTTTCAACGCCGACTGGATCATCGACGGCGAGCCGCAGGCGGAAACCCTGTTCGGGATGATCCGGTCGACGACCGAGGCGAGTCCGGAAGGCGTGCTCTCGGCCTATTCCGACAATGCCGCGGTGATCGAGGGCTTCGACGGCAGCCGCCTGCTGCCCGAGGCCGGCAGTCGCGCGTATCGCTTCCACGACGAGCCGGTCCACATCCTGATGAAGGTGGAGACCCATAACCACCCGACGGCGATCTCGCCGTTCCCCGGCGCGGCGACCGGGGCGGGCGGCGAAATTCGCGACGAAGGCGCGACGGGCCTCGGGGCGCACCCGAAGGCCGGGCTGACCGGCTTCACGACCTCCCACCTCCGGCTGCCGGGCAGGCCGGAACCGTGGGAGATCGAGTTCCCGTTGCCGGACCACCTCGCGACGCCGCTCGACATCATGCTCGAAGGACCGATCGGCGGGGCCGCGTTCAACAACGAGTTCGGGCGGCCCAACCTGCTCGGCTATTTCCGCACCTACGAAGCGCGGCTGCCGGGGCTCGCCGACAACGAGATCCGCGGCTACCACAAGCCGATCATGATCGCGGGCGGCGTCGGCAACGTCCGTGCCGAGCATGCGCAGAAGATCGACGTACCGGTCGGTGCACGCCTCGTCGTCATCGGCGGACCCGCCATGCAGATCGGTCTGGGCGGCGGCGCTGCCTCGAGCCTCGCGAGCGGCGCGAGCTCGGCCGACCTCGACTTCGCATCGGTACAACGCGGCAATCCCGAAATGCAGCGGCGGGCGCAGGAAGTGATCGATCGCTGCTGGCAGATGGGGCGGGACAACCCGATCCTCTTGATCCACGACGTCGGGGCGGGCGGCCTGTCGAACGCGGTGCCGGAGGCGGTCGATCACAGCCGCCACGGCGCGCGCCTCGAACTCCGGGACGTGCCGAACGCCGAGCCGGGCATGTCGCCGATGGCCATCTGGTGCAACGAGGCCCAGGAGCGCTACGTGCTGGTCGTCGCCGACGAACGACTCGAGGCGTTCCATGCGCTTTGCGCGCGCGAGCGATGCCCGGTCGCCGTCATCGGGACACTGACCGGCGACCGCCGCCTCGTCGTCGATGACCGCGAATTCGGCAACCGCATCGTCGACATGCCGATGGAGATGCTGCTCGGCAAGCCGCCGAAGATGACCCGGGACGTGGCGCGGGTTGCCCCGGCGGCGGCGGATCTGGCGCTCAACGACATCGACCTCGAAGACGCCGCCCGACGCGTGTTGCGTTTCCCGGCCGTGGCGGACAAGTCGTTCCTGATCCACATCGGCGACCGCACGGTCGGCGGCCTGTCGGTTCGCGACCAGCTCGTCGGGCCCTGGCAGGTGCCGGTGAGCGACGTCGCGATCACCGCGACGGGCTACACGGGCTATACCGGCGAGGCGATGGCGATGGGCGAACGAACGCCGCTGGCGACGCTCGACGCCCCCGCATCGGGGCGCATGGCCGTGGCGGAGGCGGTCACGAATATCGCGGCGGCACACATCGGCGACATCGGGAACATCCGGCTGTCGGCGAACTGGATGGCCGCGGCCGGGCACCCGGGCGAGGACGCGCGGCTGTTCGACACGGTGGCAGCCGTCGGCCACTCGCTCTGCAGGGAGCTGGGGATCGCGATCCCGGTCGGCAAGGACTCGCTGTCGCTGCGCGCGCGCTGGGAGGCGGATCAGCAGACGTTCGACGTGGTTGCGCCCGTCTCGCTGATCGTATCGGCATTCGCACCGGTCACGGACGTGCGGCGGCACCTCACGCCCCAACTGCGCAAAGTGGACGAGCCGAGCTACCTGTTGCTCTTCGACCTGGGCAGCGGCAAGGACCGGCTCGGCGGCTCCTGCCTTGCCCAGGTGTTCCGGCAACACGGCGGCGCGACGCCGGATCTCGACGACGCCGGGCGGCTTATAGCCTTCTTTGCCGCCATCCAGGAACTGAACGAACGCGACATGCTGCTCGCCTACCACGATCGCAGCGACGGCGGGCTGTTCGCGACGCTGGCCGAAATGATGTTCGCCGGCCGGCTCGGTGTTTCGGTCCGGCTCCCCGGGAAGGGCGGCGACATCGTGGCGCCACTGTTCAGCGAGGAGGCCGGCGCCGTCGTCCAGGTCGCGAAAAAGAAACTGACCCAGGTCCAGATGATCCTGGACCGGACCGGTGCCAGCGCAAACGTGATCGGCCGCGTCGAGTCGGACCCCGTGCTGACGGTCAAGGACAGCGAGCGGACCGTGCTGAAGCTCGGCAGGGCCGAGATGCAGCGCGAGTGGTCGTCGGTGAGCTACCGCATCCAGGCGCTGCGCGACAACCCGGCGACGGCGAAGCAGGAGTACCGGCGGATCGGCGATGACGAGGATCCGGGCCTGAGCCCCGCGCTGACTTTCGATCCCGCCGACGACATCGCGCGCCGGTTCCGCGGCACGCCGGGACCGCGGGTCGCGATCCTGCGCGAACAGGGGGTCAACAGCCAGTACGAGATGGCCGCGGCATTTCTGAAGGCGGGCTTTGCGCCGGTCGACGTACACATGAGCGACCTGCTCGAGGGTCGCGACGTACTCTCGAACTACCAGGGCCTCGTCGCCTGCGGCGGGTTCTCGTACGGCGATGTGCTCGGCGCCGGCGGCGGCTGGGCGAAGTCGATCCTTTATCACGAGCGCACGCGTGACCAGTTCGCCGAATTCTTCGCGCGTCCCGACACATTCACGCTGGGAGTCTGCAACGGCTGCCAGATGCTCGCGCAGCTGAAGGACCTGGTGCCGGGGGCCGCAGCCTGGCCGCGTTTCCTGCGCAACAGCTCGGAGCAGTTCGAGGCCCGGCTCAGCCTGGTCGAGGTGCTGGAGAGTCCGTCGCTGTTTCTTGCCGGCATGGCGGGCTCGAGGCTGCCGATCGCCACGTCGCATGGCGAAGGGCGGGCCGAATTCACGGATGCGGTGGATCGCTACACGGCTTCCTACACGATTGCGCTGCGCTACGTGGACAACTACGGCGAGGTGGCCGACAGCTACCCCGCGAACCCGAACGGTTCGGTCGACGGGATCTGCGGGCTGACGACGGACGACGGCCGGGTCACGATCATGATGCCGCACCCGGAGCGCGTCGCGCGGACGATCCAGAATTCCTGGCATCCGGACGAGTGGGGCGAGGACGGGCCCTGGATGCGCATGTTCAGGAATGCCCGCGTGGCGGTGGGCTGAACCGGCCGGTGACGGACACGGTGCGCGACGAGGAACCGCAGACCGCCGCGCCGGCAGCCGGGTCCGCGGCGATGAGTCTCCTGCGGGAACATCCGGCGCTGCTCGTGTCCGGTATCTACGTGTTCGCCTCGCTCGTCGGCATGCTGTTCGCCTGGAGTTACCTCCGGCAGTTCGGCGTCAACTTCTTCGATTACGCACAGGTCAGCGATTTCCTGCTCGCGTCACTCAAGGAGCCGATGACCTGGGTGATCGTCGTACTCGCCGTTCTGATGATGGTTTCGGACAATGCGCTCAGCCGGCGCTGGCAACAGAAAAAGCGCGTCCGGTTCCTGCGCTGGTACGGGTCGCCGCGCTACCGGTCGCTCAACTTCCTGATCCTGTTCCTCGTCATCGCCTACCTGATCCAGGTCTATGCCCGCGTAAAGGCCGACCTGACCATGGGCGGCAGGGGCACGAGCGTCGAGGTCCTCGCCGCCGATGCCGCAGCCCCGCGCGAGGCGCTCCTGCTCGGCACGACCGGGCAGTTTTTGATGCTCTACGACGCCAACACGCGCCGCGTGACGATCCATCCGCACGAAAACGTGCAGTCCGTCACCATCCTGCTGCCGGATCCGGACTAGACACGGCCCGGCATGCCGGGGCGGTCGGGGCGATTGCCACCTGCGATTTGTCTCAGCCTGACTGTGGCCGCCCGCCCATCGTTACTTCCCGGGATGGCTCGCGGCGCTGCGCGTTTTTCCTCGGGAAGCAACGATCGGCGGGCAGCCCCGGCCGGCGGGTGCGCGCTGATAGGGCCGCGGTGTGATCGCCCGGCCCGCCGGGCGAGGATGGCTCTCGACCGGAAATAAAGCGCAGCGCAGCGAGCCATTCCGGTCGAGAGCCACCGGAGTCCGGCGACCATGCCGAAAGGTTCGAGAGCGAATCCTGGCGGGGTGCCGTCGGTAGGTATCGGGGTCGTTGCTGCGGGGGCTTTCGTCAGGCCGACGAGGCGAGGTCGGGGCCGCCTTCTTCGACGAAGAAGCGGCGCACCTTGATTGCGCGAGTGAGTTTGCCGCGGCGCACGAAGCACTGGTAGAACATGTCTTTCAGGATCTCGAGCAGGATGCCGGCCTCGGCCCGGTCCAGGAGCGGCAGGTCCTCTTCCTCGCCGGCGTCGAACAGCACGGTCTTGATCGGGGCGAAGGTATCGTCGTCGATGCCGGCAATGTCCTGCGCGATCACGATCTCCTCGAAAGCCTGGAGCTTGCCGCCCTCGCCGAGGGCGCGGAACGCGCTGGCGGCCGCGCGGCGGCACATCGACGCAAACGCGTTGAAGTTGTTGTGCGAGTAGCACGACAGCGCCTCGCGGAACAGGATCTCCGTTTCCTTGGGCAGGTACGAGTAGGCGAAGCGCTCCTTGGGCCGTTCCAGCTCGATGAAGTTGCGATAGAGCTCGACCCGGTCCTCGCCGTACTCCCGGACGGCGAAGCGCAGGAACACCGGCGCCTTGCAGGCGTCGCACTGGTAGACGAGACCGACGTGTTTCGGCCGGTCGCGGAGCAGGGCAGCGGCGTCCGGCACAGCCTGCGGCGTCATGTGCGCATAGACGCTGCAGTACGGGCACTCGAGCCCGAAGTGCTCGTCGTCTTCGCGCTGCAACCCCTCGACCCGGTCCAGAAAAATCGCCATCGTCGCTCTTTGTTATTGGTGGCAAAGCAAACCGCCGGCCCAGTATGCACGATGCCGTGCCGGCTGCCGCCGGTGGTTTACATAATCTTTTCCTATTGTCGCATCCGGGCAGTGGGCCTGCCAGCGGCCGCCGGTCAGGCCTTCAGGCGCTTGTAACGGATCCGGTGCGGGCTGTCCGCATCCGCGCCCAGCCGTCGCTTGCGGTCTTCCTCGTAGTCGGCGTAGTTGCCCGCGAAAAAAGTCACGACCGAGTCGCCCTCGAACGCGAGGATGTGCGTCGCGATGCGATCGAGAAACCAGCGATCGTGCGAGATCACGACGGCCGACCCCGGGAACTCGAGCAGTGCCTGCTCGAGCGCACGCAGGGTTTCGACGTCGAGGTCGTTGGTCGGCTCGTCGAGCAGGAG
>JAWWBD010000130.1:0-8453 GCA_033721115.1 Woeseiaceae bacterium
ATGCCCGCGAGCTGCGGGCCGACCGACTTCACGACGATCTCGCGGCTGGCAAGCATCTCGTCAGTCAGAAGGGCAGCGGAGTAGTCGCCGGCACGGACGAGGATGACCGGGATGAAGGCCTCGTCGGCCGGCAGCCGCGCGGCCTGGCCGCCCAGGTACATGCCGAGATGCCGGAACTTGTAGGTCTGTTCGCCGTACTCGTAGCTGGGCTCGGGCTGGCTCAGCAGCGTCTCGAGCTCGGCACGCGGAATCCGCGCCACGCCCTCGACCGACGGCAGCGGCAGCGCGTAGACCTCCTCGCCGGTACGCACGATCAGCGCCTGGGTGATCGCGAGCGTGAACGGCAGCCGGACCGTGAAGTTGGTGCCCTGCCCCGTAACCGACGAGATCCTGAGCGAGCCGCCCAGTTTCTTGACCTCGGACGCGACGACGTCCATGCCGACGCCCCGCCCGGCGGTCTGGGTCACGCGGCTCGCCGTCGAGAACCCGGGCGTCAGGATCAGCTCCATGATCTCCTCGTCGCTGATACGCGAATCGGCTTTCAGCAGGTCCTTCTCGTAGGCCTTGCGCCGGATCGCATCCACATCGAGGCCGCGGCCGTCGTCGGCAACGTCGATGACCATTTCCGAGCCTTCGCGGTGCAGCCGGATCGTGATGCGGCCGGTTGCCGGCTTGTTGGCTTTCTGACGATCGCCGGGTTCCTCGATGCCGTGGATTACGGCGTTCCTGAGCATGTGCTCGAACGGCGGCAGCATTTTCTCGAGGACCTGCCGGTCGAGTTCCCCGGACGCACCTTCGACCGCGAGTTCCGCGCGCTTGCCGGCCTCTGCGGCGATCTGCCGGACGAGACGGGTCAGGCGCGGCACGTGGCGCTCGAACGGCACCATGCGCGTGCGCATGAGCCCGTCCTGCAATTCCGCCGTCACGCGCGACTGCTGGACGAGCAGGTTTTCAGCCTCGTTCGTGACGGACTGCAGCAGGTCTTTCAGGCTGGTCAGGTCGTTCGCGGATTCGGCCAGGGCACGCGAGAGCTGCTGAATGGTCGAGTAGCGGTCGAGCTCGAGGGGATCGAAATCTTTCGCCACCAGCGTTTCCTGGTGACTGTGCATGATCTGCGCCTCGGTCTCGATCTCGAGCTTGCGCAGCTGCTCACGCAGGCGCTGCACGGTCTGCTCGAGTTCGTCGACGTGGAATTCGAAGGCACTGACCTGCTGGCTCAGGCGCGAATGATAGATGCTGATCTCGCCGGCGGCGTTCAGCAGGTCCTCGAGCAGGTCCGCATCGATGCGCGCGAACTCCTGCCGTTCCGCCCCCCGCTGCGCGGCGGCCGGCCGGGCACGCGGCGGCTCCGGCTGGCGTACCGGTGCGGCGGGCGGCGGCGCGGGGTCGGCCTGCGCAGCGCTCGCGGGCGTGGGCTCCGGCCCGGCGGATTCTGCGGATTCCGGCCCGGGTTCGGGCCCGGGTTCGGGCTCGGGTTCGGGCTCGGGTTCGGGCTCCGGTGCTGCCGGCGGTTCGGGCGGCGGCTCTGCCCGCTCCCTTATCTCCTTCAGTTCGTCGGCCAGCGGCGAGTCGACGATGACCATGCTGATCGTGTCTTCGGGCTCGATCGTGAACGGCGCGGGCTCGGCTTTCTCGAGCTCGTCGGCCTCCGGTTCCGCCTCGACCGGCACCGCTTCGGCGAGTTCGAAGCCCGAGTTCGCGTGCTGGATGCGCGCGGACAGCTCGGTTGCCGGCCGCACCGCCTTGCCGGCGATGACCGCGTCCCGCATGCGATGCAGTTCGTCGACGCTTTGCTGCAACAGGTCGTCGATCGCCGTCGTCGGCGCGACGCGGCCGTCCGCGACGGAGATAAGCAGTGTCTCGAGATCGTGGCTCAGGTCGCCCATCGCGGCGATGCCGGCCATGCGCGCGCCGCCCTTCAGCGTATGCAGGTGGCGCTTGAGCTCGTCCATGGCCTGCCGGGCGCCCTTGTCCTTGCTCCATTCGCCGAGCGCCCGGTCCGCCATCTCGAGCAATTCGGCGGATTCCTCGGTGAAGATCGCCGCGATCTCGGCATCGTAGCCCGGCTCCTCGGCCAGAGCTTCGGCGGGCTGCTCTTCGGCCGGGGCCGGTGGCGGACTGACCGCCGCCCCGGCCTGCTCGTCGACCATCGTCGCGTCCACCTGGAGCTCGTTCGTCAGCTTGTTCAGGTGCTCGATCAGCGGCGTGTAGTCGGCGCGCGAGCGATCGGGCTTGTTGATGTCGCCGACGATCGTCGCGATCGCCCGCGCGGCGGCGCGCAGTGCATCCAGCCCGGCCTGCTCGAACCCGACCTTGTGCTCGTAGACCCGCCGCACGAAGCGATTCAGCGCGGCGGCCACCGCGACGCCGCGCTCGACGTTGGCCATGTTCGCACTGCCGTGCAGCGTATGGCAGGCGCGGTACAGCTTGTCCGTGACGTCGAACGGCGGCCGATGGCCTTCGCACGCAGCGAGGTAATCGACGATGACCTTGATGTGCCCGGCGGTCTCCTTGGCAAAGATGTCGAGGAGCACCGGATCCATTTCGAGCGCCGGCTTCTCGGGCTCGACGGCTGCCGCGGGCGGTCGGGTCGGCCGCAGCACCGCGGCGTTGGGATCGCCCTCGGCGAACGCATTCGCCCTGGCCATCAGCAGGTCGATGTCCGCTTCGGGCTCGGCGCCGGTCTCGATCTGCTCGATCAGTTCCGGCACCGCCGCGCCGGCCTTGACGATGAATTCGACCATCGGCGGCGTTCGCACGAGCGTGCGATTGATCAGCCGGTTGAGCAGGTTCTCGACCGTCCAGCAATACTCGCCGATACGCTCCGCACCGACCATCCTGCCGCTGCCCTTGAGCGTGTGGAACGAACGCCGGATCGTGATCAGCGTCTCCATGTCGTCCGGCGCTTCCGCCCACGCCGGCAACAGGCGCCGGATCGACGCAACCTCTTCCTTCGCTTCCTCGATGAAGAGCTCGAGCAGCTCCGGGTCCACGTGCTCCGCGTCCGCGGCGACCACGGGCAGTGGTTCCGCGGCCGGTTCCGCGGCCGGTGCCGCCGCCTGCCGCTCGGCCGCCGCCGCGATCTCTTCGCGGGACAGCTTCTGCGTCACGTCGACCGCGGGTTCCGTCTCGCGTTCGCGCCTGAGCCGGGTCTCGACGTCGCGCAGCACAGCGAGACAGGCTTCGGCGTTGTCGAGCATGTACCAGGGCTCGCTGCGACCCGCTTTGACCGTCTCCATGTAGTACTCGAGGCTGACGATCGCATCGGCCAGCCGGTCGGTCTCCTTTTGCGACAGCCGGGTGCGGGCACCGCTACCGAGCGCGAGCGTGATCAGGCTGCCGATTCGGTCGACGACCTCCATCGCCCGGGTCTTGTTGAGCATCAGGAGCCCGGCCTTGATCCCGCGGACCAGCGCCGGCACGCTGTCGAGGCCCTGCGACGGCGCTCGCTCGGCAAGGCTCTGGCTGACGGTCTCCTTGATCCGGGCCAGGTTGATGATGCACTCGCGCATGACCGACTCGGCGACCTTCTGGTAGTCGGCCGCCTCCTGCGGCGGCAGATCGGCCGCCGCATCGTTCGGCGCCCGTTCGCGCGGCGCGATCAGTCGCAGGAGCTGCTGGTCGAGGCGATCCTCGACCCGGAGCAGCGTCGATGCGATGTCGAGGATGATGTGTTCGCTCGTCGCGCCACCGCGTTCGACGACGGTCTTCAGCCGGTCGATCTCGCCGTCCACGTCGCCGCGCAGTTCGCCTAGCCCGAGGACGCCCAGCGTATCGCTGATTTTCTTCAACAGCTCGAGCTGCGGCACGAGTTCGGACGCCTTGTTCATGCCCGTGCGGACGTAGATGTCGAGCACGTCCTTGACGCGGCCCAGGTCTTCCTTGATCGCCGACGCCACGGTTTCCATGAGCTTGACGCTCGGCGCCGAGAGCGCCTCCCGCGCGTGTTCGACCTGTTCGTCACCGGGCAGGAGCTCGGACAGGTTGAAGGCCGCGCGGATCTCGCGGATGCGCGTCCCCGCCGTGCTCGAGCGGGCGACGTAGTACAGCAGGTTATTGAGCAGGTCCTCGACCGGGTGCGTGTCGAAAGCGGCCGGCCCCTCGTCGATGACGCGCTTGATCTGCCGGTCCGCCTGGCCGAGCAGGCGCTTCAGCGCGACCGACGTCTCGAGGCCGCCCTCGCGCAGGGCCTCGAGGACACCCCCGACGACCCACCAGAGCTGGTACATGTCGTCGCGCGTGGCCGCCTGCTCGAGCTGCCGGGCAACGGCGGCGAGCGTGTCGAGGTGGCGCGACGCGTCACCGCCCTTGATCCAGCCCAGCAACGCGAGCTGGAATTTCGGCCGCAGCCGCGCGGACAGCGCGACGGGGTCGTCGCCGCTGGCCTCCCGCTTCGGCGCGCGCTCGCCGGCGCGGTTCGGCGACAGGTTCAGGAGCAGGAGTGTCCCCTCCGACAGGAGCGGCTCGCCACGCGCCGCGCGCAGGTCGTTCAGCATCGGCAAGAGCACCAGCGCGATGTCGCGCCCGCCACCCAGGATCCGCTCGATGTAGCTCGGCAGCTGCACCATCGCGCGGGTCAGCGCGTCGAGGCCATCGTCGAGGCCCTTGCCCGGGCGCAGGCCGCCCAGGTACCTGCAGGTGAGCTCCATCTCCTCGGTCAGGAGCGCCGCGCCGTAGGTCTCGGTGATGGTCAGCGCGCCGCGGGCCTGGTGCAGGAGTTCGCCGGCACGGACCAGCGCGGCAGATCCGCCCCGGCCGTCGACGCAGTCCTCGAGCGCCAGGTGGGCATTGCGGATCGTCTCCATCAGCTCGTGGCTGATGATCGCGAGGCCGCTCGCGGTCGGCTCGGCCGCCCGCACGTCCTCGATTTGCTCCTGGATCCCCGTGTCGCCTGTCATCGAACGTCGACGCGCGTGCTAACCGGTCCGGGCCTGCTTCTCTGGCGCCGGTGCGGGCTTGCCCTGCGCCGGTTTCGCGGCCGCCGCCGCGAGCGTGCCGCCCTGGAGTGCCGAGTTCGGGAGTGTGAACCCGGCGACGGTCTGCCTCAGCTGCGAGGCGAGTTCAGACAGCTTGGAGATCGCCGCGGCCGTGGCCGTCGTCGCTTTGCCGGTCTGTTCACTGATCTCGCGCAGCCGCGTGGTGCGACGCGTCACGTCGGCAGCGGCGCCCGCCTGCTGCCGCGCCGAGCCCGAGATGTTCTGTACCAGGCTCGCGATCTGGTTCGACACCTGCTCGATCTCGTCGAGCGCCGCGCCGGCATTCTCGGCCAGCAGCGCACCGCCGACGACGTCGGTCGTCGAGCGCTCCATCGAGACGACCGCCTCGTTGGTATCGGTCTGGATGGTCCTGACCAGCACCTCGATCTGCTTGGTCGCGTTGGTCGAGCGTTCGGCCAGGCGCTGGACCTCGTCGGCGACAACGGCGAAACCGCGACCGGCCTCGCCGGCCATCGAGGCCTGGATCGAGGCATTGAGCGCGAGGATGTTGGTCTGCTCGGCAATGTCGTTGATGAGCTCGATGATGTTGCCGATCTCCTGCGAACTCTCGCCGAGCCGCTTGATGCGCTTCGAGGTCTCCTGGATGGTTTCGCGGATCGTGTTCATGCCGTCGATCGTCCGGCGCACGGCTTCGCCGCCCTTGTGCGCGACTTCGACCGAGTGGCGCGCCACGTCGGACGAGCGCTCGGCGTTGCCCGAGACCTCCTCGATCGACGCGGCCATCGAGACGATCGATTCGGAGGCCGCGCTGATCTCGCGCGCCTGGTTCTCGGCCGCTTTCGCCATGTGCGCGGCCGTGCTCTCCGTTTGCTTCGCCGCGGAGTCGACCATGATCGCGGTCTCGTTGACGGTGGCCACGAGCTTGCGCAACTCCTCGATCGCGTAGTTGAAGGAATCGGCGATCGTGCCGGTGATGTCCTCGGTCACGGTCGCCTCGACGGTCAGGTCGCCGTCGGCGAGGCTGCCCATCTCGTCGAGCAGGCGCAGGATCGCCTGCTGGTTGCGCTCGTTCTGCTCCGCCTGTTCGCGCGCCGACTGCTCGAAGACCGCGCTTTTCGCGTTCAGCGCAACGAGCGCCGCGATGAGCCCGATCGCGACGAGCACGAGGCCGAGCGGTATCCAGCGGGACGCGAAAAAGCCGGCGCCCGCACCCGTATCCGCCGCGGCCGCAATCCGCGCGGCGCTGTCGGCGAGCCCCGCCTGCAGCTCACTGAGCCCGCCCGCGTCGCCCGCGGCGGCCTCCGCGTCTGCGAGCGCCGAGCGCATCGTCGCCAGGCTGCCGCCGAGCGGTACGAGCAGTGCCTCGCGGTCCGCGGCACCGAGCGCAGGGATGTCGAACTCGCTGGCCTCGCCGCCGAGCGCGGCTGCCACGTTCTCGAGATAGGCGAGGTCGGCAGCGATCTCCCCGGTCAGCGCCTCGGCATCGCCGCCGACCAGCCGCGCGGCATTGCGGCCGATGCGGTCGGCGCGCTGCTGGAATTCCTGGATCACGTCGGGGCTGCCCGCGCGATCGAGCAGCTGCTCGGCAGTCCCGACCACGGCGGCCGACGCCTCGGCCAGCGCGGCGCCCGCCGTCTCGAGCGTCGCGACGGCCTCGCGACTGGCGATGAGCGCCGCAGACTGTGACTCGAGCGCCTGCCAGTCACGCGCTTCGCCGGGCAATGCCCCGTCGCCCGAGCCCTGCAGGTAAATAAGGAGTCCCGCGGCGAGCAGCAGGACGGCAGCCACGATGGCGATGATCCGGAAGGTCCCTGATACGTTCGTTTTCTTGGCCATGATCTCGCTAGCTCTGTCTGTTTTGTGCCGGGCCCGAGACCCGGTACGCCGCCTGCGGCACGCTAGGCCTCGGCCGCAGCCTGCAGGAAAAGATTGCTCTCGACGAATGCGACGAGGTCGAATATCGGCCAGCTCTCGTCGCTGCGCTGGTAGGCCCCTTTCAGGAACCGGTCGCAGCGGACAACCGTCTCCGGCCAGATGTCGGTGAACTCGTGCTCACCGAAACGGCGGAAGCCGATGACCTCGTCCACGACGAGGCCGGCCGGGATCTCGCGATGATTCACCGCGATGACGCGCGCCGAGCGCCTGAGCGACGTGCGCCCGCTGCCCAGCAACAGCTTGACGTCGACCAGCGGCAGCAGGTGCCCGCGCAGGTTCGCGATACCGAGCAACCAGCGCTTCGCACCGGGCACCCGGGTCATGCCGTCCGGCAGCATCAGCACTTCGCGCACCTGCTCCCGGCTCGCGACGAACTGCTCGTCCCCGATCCGGAAGCCGACCCCGACCCACTCGCTCGGCATCGCGCCGGCACCATGCCCGGCATGGGCCTGCCGGCTGCGCCGCTCGATCTCGGCCAGCAGGTCGAACGGCCGGGTGACGAGGTCCGCGAGGTCCGGGGATCCGCTCATTCAGCCCGCCATCACCGCGTTGATCTTTGCGACCAGGTCTTTTTCTCCAATCGGTTTGACGAGGTATTCCACCGCGCCCTGGCGCATGCCCCAGATGCGGTCGGTCTCCTGGTCCTTGGTCGTGATGATGATGACGGGGATGTTGGCCGTGTCGGGGTCGCGGGACAGTTTGCGCGTGGCCTCGAACCCGTTGATGCCCGGCATCACCACGTCCATGAGGATGCAATCCGGGCGCGCGTTCTTCGCCTGCCTGAGGCCCTCTTCGCCGCTGTCGGCCACCAGCGTTCCGAATCCGTTCTTCTTCAGCATCGTCTGGAACAGGTGCAGTTCCGTCGGTGAATCGTCAATGATCAGTATGACCGCCACGCTTGACTCCTTGAGAGTGACTGGCTCACAACTCCCGAATCGTGCTCAGCTCACCTGGTTGGCAATGGCGCCGAGCAGTTCGTCCTTGGTGAAGGGCTTCGTCAGGTACTGTTCCGAACCGACGATCCGCCCGCGCGCCCGGTCGAAGAGGCCGTCCTTGCTCGACAACATGATCACCGGCGTATCCTTGAAGGTCTTGTTGTGCTTGATCAGCGAGCAGGTCTCGTAGCCGTCGAGCCGCGGCATCATGATGTCGACGAAGATGAGGTCGGGCTGGTGATCCGCGATTTTCGACAGCGCGTCGAAGCCGTCGATCGCCGTGAAAACCTGGCAACCTTCCTTGGTCAGCAACGTCTCCGCCGTCCGGCGGATCGTCTTGCTGTCGTCCACGACGAGTATCTTGAGTCCGCTGAGACTTCGAGACGAGTTAGTTGACACGGAAATCCCTCGTGAAAACTGACTTTTACCATATTGACATAAGTCCTGCTACGACGGCTGCCGCAGAGCCGATAAGCCGAGGAATTTTCGGCATTTAGAAATGCATAACACGGTATAGTTGGCGCCACGCTTCCAGTCACCGGATCGACCGTCATCGTGAGCAATCGATCGCTTCGCACAGTCATCGTCATGGATCCGATCGAGTCCATCACGACCTACAAGGACAGCTCTTTCGCCATGCTGCTGG
>JAWWBD010000131.1:0-8441 GCA_033721115.1 Woeseiaceae bacterium
AGGAGCGCGTTCGGGAGTGGCTCGGGCTCGACTGACTTTGCGGCGGCGGCTGCGCACACGGTCGGTGCGATGCTCGTGACGACCAACCGGATCACACGGCATTTGGCTACAAAAAATCTCATTTTTCGCGCGGGTCCGGCGGCGCTGGCCCGAATCCGGCGGGACGGCTTCGATCCGGCTGCGATCGGAACGCTCGCCGGCGCATCGGGCGGTGCCAAGTGCCTGGTCCTGAGCCAGCTCGACCGCGTCGTCGCCCGGGAAGTGCTGCCACGGCTCAGCGGACCCGTGCACCTGCTAGGAACGTCGATCGGCGCCTGGCGCTTCGCCTGCTACGCGCAGGCCGATCCCCTCGCAGCCATCGAACGCTTCGAGGAAGCCTACATCGAGCAGGCCTACAGCCCGGATCCCGACCGTGCCGAGATCACGGCCAAAAGCCGCGAGATTCTCGCGACCGTACTGGCCGGCGGGGCAGTCGAAGACATCCTTTCGCACCCTATCCTGCGCACCCACGTGCTGGCGGTCCGCGCGCGCCACGTGGCGGCAGCGGAGCGGAGCCTGCCGCTCTCGCTGGGCCTCGCGGCGGCGGCGTCGCTCAATGCCGTCAGCCGGCGCGCGCTCGGACTCTTTTTCGAGCGGGCCCTGTTCCACGACCGCCGGGATCCGCCTCCGTTTCTGGACCTCGGGGGGTTTCCGTTGCAGCGGATCGGACTGACGCAGGACAATCTCGCGCCGGCGATCCTGGCGACCGGGTCGATCCCGCTGGTCCTCGATGGTGTGCGCGACATCCCCGGTGCCCGGCCGGGCATCTACCGGGACGGCGGTGTCATCGACTACCACCTCGACCTGCCGCTCGCGGCGCCGGACCGGCTCGTGTTCTACCCCCACTTTTACGGCCACCTCGTCCCCGGCTGGTTCGACAAGGGTCTCGCCTGGCGTCGGCCGCAGCCCGAACACGTCGACAACATGCTGATCGTGAGCCCGTCCCCGGCATTCGTCGCCCGCCTGCCCGGCGGCAAGATTCCGGACCGACACGATTTCAGGCGCTACCCGCCGGCCGAACGCGTCCGGACCTGGCGCCGCGTCGTCAGCGAATGCCGCGCGCTGGCCGACGAACTGGAGGAGGTCCTCGGCGGCGACCGGCTCGCGGCGCTCCTCGAGGCGATCCCGGTCGCGGGAAGGCGCTAGCGGTCGCGTGCGACCCGCCGGCAGCGGCGGGTCATGCATTCGTGCAATGCGTCGACGTCGTCGTTCATCAGGAAGTCGGCCTTGTCCTTCCAGCCGCGCAGCATCGGCAGCGTGCGTTCGTTGACGAGCAGGTGTTCTTCGCCGCCCTGCTGGCCGATCTCCCAGCCCGGCACCGCGATTACCGAGCGCACGCGGACCCGGTGATCGAGCAGGCGCCGGAACTCCCGTTCCAGGCTGGCGACCCGTTCGCCGGTCTCGACGAGGCCGAGACTGTCGCCGACGGGGCCGAAGCCCAGTTCACTGCCGGCGATCGAGACGACGCCGTTCTTCGCCACCGGCCGGGCGACGACGCTGACGGCGTAGGCTCCCGCCGACCCGATGATGACGTGGTCGAGGATGCCGGTCGACGTTTCGACGTCGTGATAAACCCGACCGAGGCCGTTCGCCAGGCGTTGCAGCTGGTGGCCGATCGCGATATTGGCGTCGCGCTGCAAACCAACCTGGCGCCGGTGCAGTGCGATGCGCACGAGCCGGCGCGCTACGAGCAGCGCGCCGGCCGTGAGTGCTGCGAGCAGCAGATACAGCTGCCAGTGCGGATAGCCGCTGAACAGACGTGCAGCGTCGAGCGTATAGGCCGCCGTGAACAGGACGATGAAGACGACGCCTGCACTCAGGTAGGTCGCCTGCCGTGCCGACAGGCGCTCGAACTCGTCGCGAAACCGCTGGGCGGCCTCGCGCATGATGCTGTCGGGAAAGCTCGGCTGCGCCCCGACGGTGCGGCTGATCAGCTGCCACGACTTGGCCACGAGCACGAACACGAGCGTACTCGCAAGGGCGACCGTCGCGGCACCGCTGAGGCTTTCGATATCCATAGAGGGCACCGTGGGAAATCGTCGCGATCAGGGTAATGGCCGTCGCTCCCGGCCACTGTGACCTGGGTCACACCGGGTGGTACGGGAGTGCGTCACAGGCCGCATTTTCAGCGTGGATTCAGCGTCGCTCGCGTATCCCTGTTGCAGACTGCCACGGATGACAAGCTCGAGGGGGCTGACATGGACAGCAAGTGGATATTGATCAGTACGGCGTTCCTGGCGCTGGGGCTCGGCGGCTGCGCGTCGATGAGCAGCGAGGAATGCGCCGCGAGTGACTGGACCGCGATCGGTTACGAAGACGGTTCGCGAGGCTATACCTCGGATCGCTTCGCGACCCATCGCAAGGCCTGCGCGAAGCACGGCTATACTGCCGACTTCCAGGCCTACCAGCAGGGCCGCAACCAGGGGCTCGTCGAGTTCTGCCAGCCGGGGCGCGGTTTCAACCTCGGCGCCAACGGCGGCCACTACTACGGGGTATGCGCGGCCGAATACGAGCACGATTTCCTGGATGCGTTTCGCGCCGGCCAGCGCCTGTACACGCTGCGCTCCAACGTCAATTCGGCCAACGCCCAGATCTACGAACGCGAACGCGAGCTCGAGCAGGTCGAGAGCCTGATCCGTGCCAAGCAGGCGCAAATCATCAGCCCCGAGACGAGCAACGAGCAGCGCGTCCTGCTCCTCGTGGACCTGAACGACCTGTCGGAGCGTACCGGTGAGCTCGAGGCGGAAATCGAGATGCTGGTCGCGGACCGGGCGCACCATGAAGCCGAGCTTGCGCACTACGAGCAGACGGTAGCCGCCTACCGTTACTGACCGGGCGGCCGGCGCGAAGCCGGCCGTACGTCGGACCTAGTCCTCGTCGCGGCGCCGGTCGCGGCCCTCGCGCTGCTCCTGCTGCAATTCGCCCGTTGCGGTGAGACTGCCGGCGGCCGGCGCAAACGGACTGCGGCGATCCTTGCCGCTGCGCCGGTCGTCGTGATGCACGAACCGGCACTGGCACTCCGAGACGTTGCAGGCAGAAAGCGGCAGGCGTGGCGCAGCGGTCGCGAGGAAGCGGCGGCCGGCCAGTTCCTTCGCCGCCTTACATGCCGTCGGGGCGTACTTGATCGACACGGCGTGATAGCGGGTGTCCTGTCTGCGCGGCGCGAGCGCCGGTTGCTCGTCGGGCTTGCCGGCAGCGCGCCAGAGGCGCAGGAACCACCACAGGGCGGCCAGGAACACGATCAGCAGGATCAGGACGGGAAAGCTCATCGCAGGCGCTCCTCGCTACGTTTCGCCGCGCATTAAACGGGACCGGGAAGTCACGAGTTACGCTTACGCCGAATGGTCAGCGGAGTAAACAGGTAATGACCGCATGAGCCGGCGTCGCGAAGGCCCCTACGCCCGCCGTCAGAAATCCCGTGCCGCATGCCCCCGGTCTGATGGCCGAAGTATACATGGGTATCGATTCCCAGATATTTCGGGAATGTTACAAACCGGGCCGGCGGGCAGGAGGGCGGCATGGCGGGCGACGGCAAACTGATGGAGATGCTCACCGGGTACGCGGCCGCGCACCAGCACCCGGTCAACGTCTTCGTGCACATGATCGGGATCCCGACGATCATGCTCGGCGTGCTGATTCCGCTGACCTGGCCCCACGTGACCATCGGCGGCGTGACGTTGAGTCTCGCGCACGTGGTCGTCGCCGGCTTTTTCCTTTTTTACCTGACGCTCGACCGGCTTTTCGCCATCGTGTTCCTGGTCCTTGCGCTGGCCCTGGCCGTGCTCGCAGCGCACCTCGGGGCGCTGCCGTTGCCTGTGTCGGGCACGATTGCCGCGCTCGCATTTTTCGGCGGTTACACCGCGCAGTTCATCGGCCATGCGGTCGAAAAGTCCATGCCCGTGCTCGTCCGGCATCCTGTGCAGGCGAACCTGGCGGCGCCGTTTTTCACTGTCGTCGAACTCTTCAAGCTGCTCGGCCTGCGCGACGAGCTCTTTCGTGCCATCGAGCACCGTGTTGCCGAGCGCCGGCAGCGCGAGGCGGGCTGAGTGACGACGGACCGGCAGCGGCACTGGGACGAAATCTACACCGGCAAGCCGCCCGAACGTCTCGGCTGGTATCGCCCGCAGCTCGAAACGCCGATTGCCTGGATCCGCGAACTCGGCCTGACTCGCGATGCCGGTCTGCTCGACGTGGGCGCCGGCGCATCGACGCTGATCGACGATCTCGTGGCCGCGGGCTTCGAAAATCTCGCGGCGCTCGACATTTCCGCGCAAGCGCTCGCGATCACCCGGAAGCGCCTCGGTGATTCAGCCGACAGAGTGAACTGGATCGTCGGCGACATCACGACGGTGTTGTTGCCGGCTGAGGCTTACGCGCTGTGGCACGACCGGGCGGTTTTTCACTTTCTCACCGACGACGGGGACCGGGCTGCCTACCTTGCAAGGCTCGAGCGCTCGCTCAAACCCCGGGGGCATGCGCTCATCGGCGTCTTTGCACCGGAAGCGCCGCCCACATGTTCCGGGCTGCCGGTGCGGCGGTATTCGCTCGACGACCTCGTGGCGACGCTCGGACCCGGTTTCCGGCTCGAACTCGACCGCAAGGAGCTGCACGTCACGCCGGGCGGCGTCGAACAGATGTACCTTTATGCACAGTTTCGCCGCAGGGCCAGCGCCCCTGCACGCTGAAATCCGAACTTGTGACCGTGCACCGTATCAAAGAAAGGACAACCGCCGGCCGGTAGACTGGCGGCAGCGACCTGCAGCTTTGCGGGCCCCGGAACCAGGGAGAGGGAAAGCATGGCGTATCGAAGTTTACGGACGGCACTCGTCGTCCCCGTCGTCGTCATCGGGCTGGCGGGCTGCAGCAGCAGTGGCGGCGGCAACCGGGAGCGGAACAACCCGCCGCCCCCGCCAGGGCTCAGCACGGGGCCTGCAGACTGCGTCGGCGGCAAGGCCGCTGACTTCGACTGCCTCGGCGTATCGCTCAGGGCCCGGGTGCCCCACGCGGACATGGGCGGGAGCGCGGGCAGCGACATCTGGGGCTGGGTCGACGCCATGACGGGCAACGAGTATGCGCTCGTCGGCATGACCGACGGCACGGCTTTCGTCGACGTTACTGATCCCGAAGCGCCTGTTTTCCTCGGTCGGCTGCCGACGAATGCCGGCACCGCGCCATGGCGTGACATCAAGGTCTACGCGGACCACGCATATATCGTCGCCGACGGCGCGGGCGCGCACGGGATGCAGGTCTTCGACCTGACGCGGTTGCGCGCCGTCGCGGCGCCGCAGGTCTTCTCGGCGGACGTGGTCTACGGCGATTTTGGCAGCGCGCACAACCTCGCGATCAACGAGGACAGCGGCTTTGCCTACGTGGTCGGGATCAGCAGCGGCGCCGTCACCTGCGACGAAGGGCTGCACATGGTCGACATTTCGACCCCGCTGAACCCGATGTTCGCGGGCTGCTACACCGGTTTCGACGTGCACGATGCGCAGTGTGTCCATTACGCGGGTCCGGATCCCGATCACGCCGGGGCCGAGGTCTGTGTCAGCTCGGCCTCGAACGTCGTCGAGATCGCCGACGTCACGCTGAAACCGGCACCGGTCAATATTTCTCAAGTCGTCTACCCGGACCTGGGTTTCGTCCACCAGGCCTGGCTCACCGAGGACCACCGGTATTTGTTCGTCGGCGACGAGTTCGACGAAAACGTGTTTTTCACGCCGACCCGGACCATCGTTATCGACGTGGCCGATCTCGACAACCCGGCCTATGTCTACACTTACGAGGCGACCACCTCGTCGATCGATCACAACCTGTACGTCCTCGGCAATCGCCTGTACCAGGCGAACTACACGTCGGGGCTCCGGGTCATCGAGTTCAATGATCCGGGGACGCAGGACCTGGTCGAGATCGCGTTTTTCGACACGTTTCCGGACAGCGACGATCCGACGTTCGACGGCGCCTGGAGCGTCTTTCCGTACCTGCCGTCCGGCAACCTGATCGTCAACGACGACGCGAACGGGCTGTTCGTCCTCACAATGCAGTAGACTCTCCCCTGATCCGGACGACGGAAGGGGAGAATATCGATGGCATTACGTCGCCACTGCGTGGCAGCCTTGCTGCTGCCGGCCGCGGCCTGGGCGCTCACCGGCTGCGACGCCGGAAACGAGCCGACCGCTTACGAGCAACTTGACTGGCCGGTGACCGAAGCGGAGTTTCTCGCTGCACTGCCGCCGGACGTCGATCCGGAATCGCGCGGCCGGATCCCGATCGTCGACCGTGACTCGCTCAATGAGGCGCAGCAGAGACGTTATGATGCGCGCGTCGATCCGAACACGACGTCGCTCGCCGGCATCTACGGCCCGGGCGGGCTGACGCTCAACGGCAGCCCGTCGCTGCCGGACTCGCTCGACGAGTCGCTCGTCGACAAGCGCACGCAGGAGCTGATGCGGCTGGTCGTCTCGCGCGAGATGAGCCAGCAGCTCGAGTGGACGGTGCACGAGCCCGTGGCGCTCGCGAACGGGCTCGAGCCGGAGATCATCGACGTTATCCGTTACCGCAGGCCGACAACCGATCTGCCCGCGCGGGAAGCCGCGCTCATCGACTGGGGCCGCGAGCTGTTCCGCGACAAGGACGTGAGCTCCGGGACATTTGCCCGGCTGCGCGAGCACGTGAGCGTGCGCGACATCGTCGATCTTTGCTACTTCATGGGCGACTACACGCGGACGGCGTTCCTGCTGCATACTTTCGACGTGCACCTGCCGTATGACCGCGAGCCACTGCTGCCGATGCCCTGAGCTCCGGGCAGGCTGACGATGAACTGGCCCGAAATTGCGTCGATCGCGGTGACCCTGTTTTTCATCATGGATCCGCTCGGCAACGCGCCGATCTTCAACTCGGTCCTCGCGCGTTTCGACACGCCGCGGCGGACGGCGGTCGTTGCCCGCGAGCTGTGCCTCGCGCTCGTGATCCTGCTCGGCTTCCTGTTCGCCGGCAATGCG
Source organism: Woeseiaceae bacterium (assembly GCA_033721115.1). Taxonomy (GTDB): domain Bacteria; phylum Pseudomonadota; class Gammaproteobacteria; order Steroidobacterales; family Woeseiaceae; genus UBA1847. The sequence continues at coordinate 7,038 of JAWWBD010000131.1, forward strand.
ATTCTCGGGTTCCTCGGTCTGACCCAGCCGTCGCTCAATATCGCCGGCGGTGTGCTGCTGTTCATCATTTCGCTGCGAATGATCTACCCGCGACCCGTGGCGAAGGAGGAACTCGCGGAGTACGAGGACCCGTTCCTGGTGCCGCTTGCGGTGCCGCTGATCGCCGGACCGTCGACGATCGCGATCCTGCTGCTCTTGAGTTCGACCCAGCCGGACCGGTTGCTCGAATGGAGCATTGCCCTGGTACTCGCCTGGCTCGGGACGACCATATTGCTGCTGGTCTCTCCGTTCCTGCTCAGGGTCATGGGCGCGCGCGGAGCCCGCGCGATGGAGCGACTCATGGGTATGATCCTGGTGATCCTGGCAACGCAGATGCTTTTGAACGGCATCCGCGACTTCGTGCAGAGCCTGTGAGCTGCCGGACAAGGTATACCGTCATGCGCCGGACGATGCTCGTTCTTGCCGGCCTGTATCTGCTCGCGCTGGCGACCGCTTGCAGCACGACGTCGTTGCCGCCCGGCAACCGGGACGGCCAGGTGTACGTTATGCCCGATGGCCAGGTGATGCTGTGGGATGCGGAGTCCCGCCGCTGGCTCGAAACCGAGGCGTACTGGCTGAGCTTCGCGGAGCGCGGGCCGGGACGTCACTGGCCCGCGAGCAGCGTCCTGCCGCCGCCCGAGGAGGTCGGCGAACACGACAAGATCCTGCTCAGGAACCAGATGGGCAGTTGCCTGATGTATTTCTCGCACGGACGCTGGCAGCGTGCCAACGACGTCTGGAAGTGGTCGGAAGACCTCGACCATTTCGGCGGCTGCCCGCACGTCTTCGATACCCACGTACTCCGGGACTGAAAGCACAGGAGAAGTCCATGGCCGCTCCCTCGGCGCACCGGGCCTGGCAAAGGCTCTCGGGCACGGCCTTCGGCCGCTGGCTGTTCACGCGTCTCGTCTGTTTCAAGGCGCCGTATTTTGGCTCCATCCGGCCTGTCTTCGAGATACTCGAGCCGGGCAGGGCCGCTGCGCGCATGCGAAAGCGGCGGGCCGTGACCAACCACATCGGCACCGTGCACGCCATCGCCATGGCCAACCTCTGCGAACTCGTGGCCGGTACGCTGACCGAGGTTTCCATTCCGCAATCGATGCGCTGGATCCCGCGCGGCATGCAGATCGACTACCTGCGCAAGGCGCCGACGGACGTCCGTGCCGAGGGCCGGTTTCCGGAAATCACCGAAGGCGAAGCACAGGACGTGGTCGTATCGGTCGACGTGACGGATGCCGGGGGCAACGTCGTCGTGCACGCCGACATCACGATGTACGTGTCGCCGCGCAAGGATTGATGGGTTGATTCACTGGTGCCCAGGAGAGGACTTGAACCTCCACGGGGTTACCCCCACTAGCACCTGAA
>JAWWBD010000132.1:0-8342 GCA_033721115.1 Woeseiaceae bacterium
GAAGCGCTCGAGCATGTTGACGATGCTCTGGATCGTAAACGGTGTCTGCGTCGTCTGGTCGCCGGTACCGTTCAGGCCGACGACGAGGCCGTAGCCGGCGAGCTGGTTGTTGCGCACGCCGGCGACGCTCGCAAGGTCCTTGACGCGCTCGGCCGCGGCCGGCTGCAGGACGAAGAGCGCGGCCAGGAGACAGGCGAAGCCCGGCCTGGCGGCGCGGGCACTCTGGTGTTCGGGTCGTGACATGGTGGACATTCCCGGGATCAGTACGGCGACAGCGCCGAGTGGAAGAAGCGGGAGATCCAGCCCATGCGGTTCGCCGCGGCCATCACGCCCTTGCTGCTGTAGGTGATTCGCGCATCGGCGATCCGGGTCGACGCGACCGTGTTGTCGGGCTCGATGTCGGTCGGGCGCACGATGCCGGCGAGCTGGATGAACTCCTCGCCCTGGTTGAGCGTGACCCACTTCTCGCCGCGGATCCGCAGGTTGCCGTTCGGCTGCCGTTCCACGACGGTAACCGTGATATCGCCGACGAGGCTGTTCGACTGGCTCGAGGAGCCGGTGCCGTCGAACGCCTGGTCACCCGCGAGCGCGCCCTCGAAGAGCGGCGTGCCGTCCTTCGTCGTCGGCCGGCCGAAGACCGTCGGGTTCGCAAGCGACGTCTCGGTCGACTTCGACGTCGAGGTCGCCGAGTTCTTGCTCGCGTTGGTGCGTTCGACGAGGCGCACGGTCAGGATGTCCCCGACCCGGCTCGCCTTCAGGTCCTCGAACAGCCGGAGGTCCGTATTGGCGCGATAGATCGCGCCGGCGGTCGCCGGCTCGTACACCTGGGTCCCGGGCGGCACAGGCGCGTAGGAAGGCTCGTTGCCGCCCAGCGTGGAACAGCCGGTCACCAGTGCGAACATCCCGGCTGCAGCCGCCATGCGAATTAATTGTTCAGGTCGGATCATCGTCGGCTGCCTCAGAGGTTCTGATTGATGTACTGCATCATCTGGTCGTTGGTCGAGATCGCCTTCGAGTTCATCTCGTAGGCACGCTGCGTCTCGATCATGTTGACGAGCTCTGCCACGACGTTGACGTTCGAGCCCTCGAGCGCACCCTGGACCAGGGTCCCGAGACCGTTCAGTCCCGGCGTACCGGACTGCGCCGGACCACTCGCGGTGGTCTCGATGTAGAGGTTCTCGCCGATCGGCTGCAGGCCGACCGGGTTGATGAAGTCCGCGATCTCGATCGTGCCGACCTGCGACGGCGCCGTCTGGCCGGACAGCTTGACCGATACGATGCCGTCCGTGCCGATCGTGATGCTCTGTGCCCCGGTCGGGATGGAGATTCCCGGCTGGACGATGTAACCGCTCGAGGTCACGAGCTCGCCCTGGTCGTTCATCTTGAGCGCCCCGTCGCGCGTGTAGGCCAGCTCGCCGTCGGGTTTCAGCACCTGCAGGAAACCGCGGCCGTTGATAGCGACGTCCAGCGCCTGCTCCGTGTTCTGCACCGTACCCTGCGTGTGCAGTTTTTCCGTCGCCACGACGCGTACGCCAGTGCCGAGCGTCATGCCCGTCGGCAGGATCGTGTCCTGCGAACTCGAGCCGCCCGACTGGCGTACGTTCTGGTACAAGAGGTCTTCGAACACCGCCCGACCCTGCTTGAACCCCGTCGTGTTGACGTTGGCGAGGTTGTTCGACACCACCGCCATGCGCGTCTGCTGCGCATCCAACCCTGTTTTCGCAATCCATAATGCCTGTGTCATCGTGTTCTCCTCGTCAGCCGCGCTGCCTAGCCAAGGCTGGTCAGCGTCGCTGCGGCATCCGCGTTTTCCTGTTCCGTCTTGATCGTGTTGATCTGCATTTCATAGAGCCGCGCGAGCTCGATCATGTTGACGAGCGTCTTCGCGACGTTGACGTTGCTGCTCTCGAGCGCGCCGGAAGTCAGCTTGACGCTCGCATCCGCGTCCGCCACCGCCCCCTCGGCAAGGTAGAAGAGTCCGTCGCTGCCCTTGGCGAGCAGGGCGGGATCCGGCTTCACGAGCTTGATCCGGTCCGCGATCGTCAGCGTCTCCGGCCCTGGCCGAGCGGCTGGACCGAGATCGTGCCGTCGTTGCCGATCGTCATGCTCACGTTGGGCGGCAGCGCGACCGGCCCGCCCTCGCCGATCACGAGGCGGCCGTCGCCTGTTGCCAGCAGGCCGCCCGGTTCGACCCTGAGGTCACCGCGTCGCGTGTAGGCCTCGCTGCCGTCCGGTGCCTGCACGGCAATGAATCCCTCGCCGCGGAGCGCGACGTCGAGATCGCGCCCCGTGTTGATCACTGCGCCCTGCGCGTGATCCGTGCCGTAGGACTCGACGACCGCGTTGACGCGGGTATCCACACCCGGGCCCTCGACCGGGATCGAACTGAACGAATGCAGGTCGGCCCGGAACCCGGTGGTCGAGACGTTCGCCAGGTTGTTCGTATTGATCGCCTGGGCGTACTCGACCTGCTTGGCGCCGGTCATCGCGACATAGATCAGCTCGTCCATGGTGGCTTCACCCTCCCCGCATCAGGCCTAGCGGATGTTGATCACGGTCTGCGTGACCGTGTCGGCCGTCGAGATCATCTGCGCGTTCGCCTGGAAGTTCCGCTGCGCCGTGATCATCTGCACGAGCTGCGCGGTCAGGTCGACGTTCGATGCCTCGAGTGCGCCGGACTGGATATTGCCGAACGATGCCGTACCGGCCTCGCCGAGCAGCGCGTCACCCGACTGGAAGGACTCGCCCCAGGTCGTGTCGCCGAGCTGCTGCAAACCCTGCGGGTTCGTGAAGTTCGCAAGCGCGAGCTTGCCGAGCGACGTCGACTGGCCGTTCGTGAAGCGCGCGAACACGACGCCTTCCGCATCGACGCTGACCCCGGTCAGGCGGCCCGTCGTGAAACCGTCCTGGGACAGCGAGTTCACGCCGAAGTTGTCGCCGTACTGGGTGGCATTGCCGAAGTCCAGGTCCATCACGATGTCCGCGGCACCCGTGCCGGGGTTGTAGGCGCCGAGCGGCATCAGGCCGCCGGCCGGTGAATTGAGCGTGCCGTCCGGGTTGAAGACGATCTGGGCCGCGCCGGCGACCGGGGTACCCTCGATCTCGATCTCGGTATTCCAGGTGTTGGGGGCGGCGTCCTTGATGAAGTAGACGGTCGCCGTGTGCGCCGAACCCAGCGTGTCGTACACCGTGACCGAGGTCGTGTGATTGAAGCTCGACGGATCGGAGGCATCGAAGACCGGGTTCGCGGGCGGCGGCGCGTTCGCCGGCAGGTTGATCCCGAACTGGGCGCGCGTCGTCGCGGCGGGCGGGTTGGCGCCGATCTGCAGCTGCAGGTCCTGCGGCGTGCCCGTGTTGAACAGGCCGTTGCCGGCGTAGGGGTAGGCCTGCAGTCGCGCGCCCTCCGCGTTGACGACGTAGCCCTGGTTGTCGACACCGAAGGCCCCGGCCCGCGTATAGCTGCGGGCACCGCCGTCGCTCAGGACGAAGAAGCCTTCGCCGCCGATCGCAAGATCGAGCGCGTTGTCCGTGAAGTCGATGTTGCCCTGCGTGAACTGCTGGGCGATCGCCGACAGCCTGACGCCCGAGCCGGATGCGCTCGAACTCACGCTCTGCGTGCCGATGGCGAACACCTCCGCGAACTGCGCCCGCGACATCTTGAAGCCGGTCGTATTGGCGTTCGCGACGTTGTTCGCGGTCACACCGAGATCGGCCGAGGCCGCGTTGAGTCCGCTTAATGCAATGGCGAATGGCATGGTGAATCTCCTGGGTGGGTCTTAGGTAATCTGGTACACCTGGCCGAGCGACAGCGCGTCCCCGCCGGTGAGGTTGAGCGTCATGCCGGCGCCGAACTGGCCCAGCGTGACGGATTCGATGTCGGCCCGGATGAGCACGGGCACGCTTTCGGTCTCGGTACCCCGCACGACGCGGGCCCGGAGCTGGTAGTGGCCGGCCCCGAGGCGTTCGCCGTCGGCATTGCGGCCATCCCATTCGAAGCGCACGATGCCGCCCTGCTGCTCGCCGAGATTGATGCGCCGGACCAGCTCGCCGGAAGCGTTCGTGACGTCGAGCTGCACGTTGCTGACGGCCCCATCGAGCTCGACGGCGCCTGCGAGCGGTCCGCTGTAGGGCAGGTAGCCGATGTCGGTCACGGCGAGCACCGAGCGTCCGACCAGGGCGGCCGCCTTGAGCGCCTGTTCGTCCTGGATCGACCCGGCGAGGCCGGTGAAGGCCGAGTTCAGCGAGTCGATGCCGCTGACCGTGCTGAACTGTGCGAGCTGGCCGAGGAATTCGCCGTTTTCCATCGGCTTGAACGGATCCTGGTTCTGGAACTGCGCGATCATGAGCTTCAGGAAGTCGTCCTGGCCGAGCTCGTTGCGGGGCTTCTTCTCCGGCGGCGGCGCGAACAGCCGCGCGTCCTCGAATGCGTTGACGGTGGTCATTCGAAAGTCTCCCTCGGTCCTCAGCGACCCATGCTCAGGGTCTGCAGCAGCAGATCCTTCGTCGTATTGATGATCTCGACGCTGTTCTTGTAGGAACGCGACGCCGACAGCATGTTGACCATCTCCTCGACTGCGTTGACGTTCGAGACGTACACGTTGCCGTCGGCGTCGGCTTCGGGATGGTCGGGCTGGTAACGCAGTTGCAGCGGCGCGGGGCTCTCCACGATGCCGGCGACGCGCACGCTGGCGATGCCGCTTTCGTGGTCGAGCGTCTGGCGGAAGGTCTCGAACACGGGCTGGCGGGCGCGGTAGACGGCAGCGGGATCGCCGGACACGCTGCCCGCATTCGCCAGGTTGCTGGCGGTCACGTTCAGGCGCACCGACTGTGCGTTCATGGCATTACCGGCCACATCGATGACGTTGAAAAGAGACATCAGTCACTCCCCTTGATGGCAAACCTGAGCGATTTGAGCGCGCTGTCGACGAAAGACAGGCTCGCCCGGTACTGCAGGGCGTTTTCGGCGAAAGCGGCCTGCTCCACGTCCGTCTCCACCGTGTTGCCGTCGAGTGTCGGCTGCGTCGGGATCCGGTACTTGAGATCGCCGTCGGAGCGCGCACTGCCCGGCCCGCCCAGGTGCAGCGCGCTCGTCTGCAGGAGGCCCACGCCGGTGCCACGCACTTTCGCGAGCGCCGTGGCGAAGTCGAGATCGCGCGCCTTGTAGTTCGGCGTGTCGGCATTCGCGATGTTCGAGGACAGCACCTCGTTCCGGTGCGCCCGGAACTTGAGTGAGGCCTCGTGCAATGCCAGTGAGTCAATTTTCATGCTGCGTCTGCCGACGGTTGGTCCTGCACTGCCCGATGCAAGCGGCGTGCCAAGTTCGGGCGAGGCCGTCGCTAAAGGTTTCGGCCCCGCTGCCGATCACTCACGGTGGCACTCCGCGGCAAGACATTGCCGGCCGGGCGGCAAGCCCCTGCCTCCGTTTGCCGCCCCCGCGTCCAGCCCCCGCTCGCGTCTGGCACGACTATTGCAGCGTCAACCGGGAAACCGCTGGTTCGGGGTGATGAATGAAGAGAAACGTCAACAATTTGACGACAGCAGCGCTTGCCTGTCAGCGAATCGACGCCGGCGACTCCCCCCGGGAGCCGATCCGGCCGGCGCTGCTCGCGATTGCGGCGCTCGTGCTGGCGCTCGCGACAGGCAGCGACGGCCATGCCGCCGTCAGCTGGCAGCCCGCCGCCGACATCGAAGCCGCCGCCGAGGCCTTCCTGCGCGACAGAACCGGCGCCCGCGGCAAGCGCACGACCGTGCGGGCTGCCGCGCTCGATCCCCGGCATCGCCTGCCACGCTGCGACGCGGCGCTCGAGGCTTTCATGCGGCGCGGCGCCGAGATCGGGGCGCGAACGGTGGTCGGCGTGCGCTGTACGGGCAGCCGGCCCTGGAAGGTGTACGTGCCGGTCGACGTCGTCGTGACCGCGCCCGTCGTCACGGCCCGGCGCACGCTGCCGCGCGGGCATCTCATCGGCGTCGACGACCTCGCCGTCGTCGACCGTGACGTGTCGCGCATGCAGCGAGGCTATTTCAGCGAGCCCGCGGACGTCGCGGGCCTCCGGGTTCGGCAGCAGCTGATCGCCGGCAGCGTGCTGACCCCCGCCGCCGTCGAAGCCGACCAGGTCGTCCGGCGCGGCCAGTCGGTCACGCTGGTCGCCGTCGCCGGCGGGGTGTCGATCAGCATGGCCGGCACGGCCCTCACCGACGGGGCGCTGAACCAGCGAATCCGCGTCGAAAACACCCACTCCGGCCGCGTCGTCGAGGGCATCGTCCGTTCGCCCGAGCACGTCGAGGTCCTCGTGTCCGCCAGCGGCGGTTTTTTTCACTCTGGCCCTAAAGAACCGCCTGCGGGCGCCGATACAGGGCTTACCAACAATGAGCGTTGAGGTACGGGATTATGGCAAACAGGATAGGTCCGATGGATCCAGGCTCGCTGAACAAGCTGGGCAACAAGATCGACGAGACGGGGACGAGCCGCAAGATCGCTGACGACCCGCAGAAGTCGAAGGGGGCAGCCGCCGAGGCGGGCCCGCGCAACGACACGGTTGAACTGACCAGTGGCGCCAAGCTGCTCGAGCGCCTCGAGAAGTCGCTTGCGTCCCTGCCCGACGTCGACAGCGCCCGCGTCGACGCGATCAAGGCGGCGATCGAGAACGGCGACTACGAGATCGACGCCGAGGCGATCGCCGCGGCCATGATCCGCCTCGAGCGCTCCCTCGGCGAATGACGATGGCGGCTCCCGAATCGCAAGTCGTGCGCCGCCAGCTCGTCGAGCTGATCGGTGACAGCGTCTACCAGGCGCTGGGCCTCAGGGAATCGCTCGAGGACGAATTCCGTGCCCTCGAGGCACAGGACATGGACGCGCTCGGTGCTGCAGTGGAGAACAAGGCTCGCTGTACCGCCGGGCTCGAGGCGCTCGAGGAGCGGCGCAAGGCCTGCTGCGCGGAAGCCGGGTTCGAACCGGGCCCTGAGCAGATGCAGCGCGTCACCGAGTGGTGCGATGCCGATTCGGTCCTCGCGAGCAGCTGGGAACACCTGCTCGAGATCGCCGCGGAGTGCGTCGCCCTGAACATCACCAACGGCGCGATCATCCGGAGCCGTCGGCAACACGTCGAATCGAGCCTCGCGGTCATTCGCGGCGGCTCTCCGGGCGCCGGCACCTATTCACCCGCCGGCGCCGTACCGGAAAGTGGCAACCAGCGGTCTCTTGCCGAGGCCTGATTCCTCACCAACCACGAGGGGTACCAGCAATGCTGATTGTGAGTCGCAGAGATGACGAATCGATCCTGATCAGGCCCGGCGAAGGCGCTGACCTGCAGATGACCCTGGCCGACCTGTTCAAGAACGGACCCATAGAAATCACGATCTTTTCGTCGAGCGGCAAGCGCGTGAAGATGGGCGTCCAGGCGCCGGCGCAGCTCTCGATCTGGCGCAAGAACGCGGCGGCCTGACAGCGCCGCGCCGCCGGGCAGGGATACGCATGCGGCCGACCGCCGTCAAGACCTGGCTCAAGTGCCTGGCCCCCGCAGCCATCGCCGCGACCGCCTGCTCCGGGTCCGGCACGGGTCCGGGCACGGCCGCCGGTGATGCGCCGGGCAGCGCCGCCGCCGCGGACGACCTGCGCGTCGCGGAGCGCCTGTACGACCCCGGCTACTCGGCGCCAGCCGGTTTCTACGTCGACGCCCGTGCCACGACCGAGCGCAGCTACACCATCCATCACGTTCTCGACCCGTCGAATTCCTTCGAGCGCTGTACCGACGACTACGCGGTCGCCCGTGCCTGGGAAGCGGAAGACAACGCTGCCCGCCAGGTGCAGGGCTACTACGTCGAGTCCGCCGACACCGAGCGCTACTTCGAGTTCGCCCGCGAGCTCTCCTACGACAGCGACGTCGGCAACATCGACGACATCACCTCGCCGGGTTTCGCGCGAGTGTTCAAGTGCAGCAACACCAACCGTGACGGCGTCGACCGCAACGTCCTCGACGGCTACGCGGGCACGCTGAATGCACGGCCGCTGGCCCCGGAGAAGGTCCGGGAATTCACGGAATACCTCTGGCAGTTCGCGTTCTTCCCGGCGAGCCGGCGCAAGGTCCTGGACAGTTACGGCACCGGCACGGCGGAGCAGCTCATCACCGATGAACTCTTTGGTAGCGTCACTTCCATTTCACCTGATGGCGAGCTGGCGTTCGGTTCTCTGAATCCCTCGGGTACTGACAACGACATCGGTATTTTTGAACTCCAGGGTGAGCGGAGTACTACCGTTTTTCTCAAGACTTCGTTTGATGAAGGAAACCCTGTAATCTCTCCAGATGGCCGCTGGGTTGCTTACCTGTCAACAGAGTCCGGGAGGC
>JAWWBD010000133.1:0-8290 GCA_033721115.1 Woeseiaceae bacterium
ACCATCGCGCCGTCCGTTACGGGCGCGGTCGATTCGGGCCGGTCCTTGAGCCGTGCCGGCACGAGGCTCGCCGCGGCGCTCAATGCCAGTCCGGCGACGGCCAGGTTGATCAGAAGCGCGTAGTTGTCCTCGCCGAGCAGGAGGCCGCCCGCCAGCGGCCCGCTCGCAAGCCCCAGTTTCGATGCGAAGCCGCCGAGGGCCGCCATCTGGCCCGTCCGGTCGAATGCCGACACGAGGCCGAGCAGGTAGGACATCACGAAGGCCCAGGTAATCCCGATGACGCAGTTGGCGACGAGGAAGATCGTCTCGCTTGCGCTGAAATGAAGCGCCCAGGTCGCCGCGATCGTGACGAGCATTGCCGTCGCCAGCGGCACGGTTCGCCCGTAACGGGTATGGAACACGACGACCAGCGCGGCGCCCAGCAGCCCGAGCCAGCCGGCGACGGCGAGCGAGAGCGTAATGAAGTTGAGCGCGAGCCCCTCGAACTTGCCGAGCCCGATGATGTAGGCGAACAGGCCGTTGTTCGCGGCCTGGAACAAGAACAGCGACGCGAGCACCAGCGCGATCGGCAGCACCGGGACGGTCGCGGTCGCCGCCTTCCGCTCCTTTTGCACCGGTACCTCGACCTCGTAGCGATCGAGGAAGGGCACCATCAGCGCCGTCGCGACGCTGAATGCGATCAGCGCGAGGAACAGCACGTTCTCGCCGAATACCGGCACGAGGCGCGGGATGTAGAGGTTGCCGAGCCCGCCGAGCCCGAACTGGACGAACAGCAGGACGCCGAAGGTGCGGTCGGGACTGAGCGTCCGCGCGATGACCGAGAAGCCGACGCCCACGAGCGCACCGCCGACGCAGCCGTGCACGAGCCGCGCCGCGATCATCAGCGCAGGAGTCGATACCAGCATCGACAGCAGGTCCATCGCGATCAGCGTGGCGAGCAGCGCGTAGGCCACCGGCCGCCAGCGCAGGCGCTTGACGACGAAGACGATCAGGAGCGCCCCGAAAGCCGCCCCGTAGACGTTCGCCGAAGCGGCGAAACCCGCCTGCTGGTCGGTGAAGGCAAGGCCTTCCTTCAGGCCGTCGACGATCGCCGGCATGATGTTGACGTAGAAAAGCCCGGCCGAAGCCAGGAACGCGAGGAATACCCGCGCGATCATGCTGTTCGGGGCGACCCGTCTCACGTTTCGGCCCGTTTCGGCATCTCGAGCGGGCCGAGCGCTTCGAGCGCCTCGGACGCGTAACCGTCCGTGTATGGCGGGAACCGCACCTGGCTGTCACGAAAGCTCTTGAGCGGCTGGCCCAGGCCGTGCCAGCCGTTCCTGCGAACGTCGCGCACGTAGTCGAAATCCAGGCGGAGCGGGATGATCTCCCGGCCCCGGCCCGCGGCGTGGATGATTTCGCCGCCGGGTCCCGCAATCATCGACTGCCCGACGCCGAGCGGTCCCGCGACGTTGACGTCGAAGACGTAGCACTGGAACATCGCACCGCTCGCGCGGATCATGCAGTGCTCGGCTTCGCGATCGATCGAACTCGTCAGCGTCGGATGCAGGATGACCTCGGCGCCCATCCAGGTCAGCGTCCTGAGCGTCTCCGGGAACCACATGTCATAGCAGATCGAGATGCCGAAGCGCCCGATGCCCGGCACGTCGAAAACGGTGAAGCCGCTGCCGGGTACGAACCGGGTCTCGTAGGGCGCCCAGAGGAATTGCTTGCTGTAGCGCGCGATCACCTCGCCGGCGGGATTCATCACCGGGCAGGTATTGAAGATCTTGCCGTCGCGGGCCTCCATGATCGAGCCCGGCACGAGCCAGATGCCGTGGCGACGGGCCACCCCGGCAAAGCGTTCCTCCAGCGGTCCCGGCATCGGCTCCGCGCGGCTCGGGTCCACCCCGCAGGCATTGAGTTCACCCAGCACCAGCATGTCGAGCCAGGGATAACGGGCCATCGCCGAGTCGATCTCGGCCTCCATGGCGTCGGCATTGTCCCCGTTGCCGGCCTCGAGCTGCAGCCCCGCGACGTTGAATCTGCTCATGCGCACGCCTCCCCTTCGAGGCCTGCCACGTTAGCCGCGTTGAGCCGCCCTAGATAGGTCCAGTTGCCGCCTTCCGGATGGACCAGGCCGGCAGGTCCGCCGCGTCCTCGTATTCGCTGCCGCGCAGGATGAAGGCCGAATCGACGATCTGCCCGTCGCTGTTGAAGAACTTGATGCGCTCGCCGTCGATGACCATCGACCAGCCCTTCTCCTCGCCGTAGTTCCAGCGGCCCCACTGCCGGTAGAACACGTCGTCCTCGATGCGCCAGTGCCCGGTGTCCTGCTCCTCGTTGGCAAAGCCCAACACACCGGTCATCGTGCCGTCGGCGTGGTACTTGATCGTGCAGGGCGCGCCGTCGATTTCACGATACAGGATCGTCGCGCCACGCATCGCCTCGACGAGTTCCTCGCCGCGGAGCCATTCACCCTTGGTCGTCGACAGGTGTTCGACCTGCCCGCGGACCTGCGAACGAATGACCTCGACGAGGCGCGTCACGCCCGGCCGGATGCGTTCGAGCGGCAGGCTCGTCACGCCCATGCGGAAGCAGTTCTCGGCCCGCGCCTCGTCGGCGTAGTAATGCCGCACCGGCTCGACGAGGATGCCCTGTTCCGCGGCCGCGTGCGCGAAGGCGCCGACATCGAAGTCGTCGGGCGTGCGAACCCACCAGGTCGTGCCGCCGACCTCGGGCGAGATTTCCATCGGCACGCCGCGCATCCAGTTCAGCGCATCGCGCAGCGCGAGGCGACGTTCCTTCAGAATCCGGCCGAGCCGCATCATCAGGGCATCGTAGTGACCGAGCGACAGGAAGAACGCGGCAGCGCGCTGATTGTTGCGCGGCGGATGGTTCATGACGGTACGCCTTAACGCGCGTGCCCGCTGGATGAAGGCCGCATCGGCTACGATGAAGCCGAGCCGAATGCCGGGTGCCAGCACCTTGGACAGGCTCGCGACGTAGATGACGCGCCCCGTATCGTCCATGCTCCGGAGCGCCGGCTCCGGGTGGTCCAGGTAATTGATCTCGCACTCGTAGTCGTCCTCGATCACCAGGAAGTCGTCCCGCACCGCGGCCGCGAGGAGCGCCGCGCGCCGCTTGCGCGACATGACGACGGCGGTCGGGATCTGGTGGCTCGGGGTGACGTAGACCAGGTCGCAGCCGGCCAGGCGTTCGTCGACGACGATGCCCTCCGCATCGACGGGGCAGGCCCGGATGCTGGCCGAAGTCTGGCGCATGAGCGCCCGCATCGCGCTGTTGCCGGGTTCCTCGATGCCCGCCGTCGTCGACCGGTCGGCCAGCAGGTGGCTGATCAGGTAGAGGCTGTTCTGGGTGCCCATCGTGATCAGGATCTCGTCCGATCGCGCCTGGATGCCGCGCCGGGTCAGGATCTTGCTCCGGATCTCGTCGACCAGCATCGCGTCGTCGGCATCGCCGCTGCCCGCCGACCATTCGCGGACGTCGCCGACGCTCAGCGCGAGGCGGCTGGCCTCACGCCATTCCGCCAGCGGGAACAGCGAGGCATCGAACTTGCCGTCGATGAAAGGATAGGGATAGCTGTTCCAGTTGGGCAGGTCCTTGACCGCGTCCCATTCGGCCAGCACGGGCCGCTTCGTGCGCCGCCGCCAGAGTTCGGTCGCGGCGCGCGCGGAGTCGCCCGCCGTCCCGCTGCGCGCCACGCGGGTCTCCAGGATGCGCTCGTTGACGAAAATCCCGCTGCGGGCGCGGCTCACGAGATAGCCTTCGGCGACGAGTTGCTGGTACGCGAGCACGACCGTGTTGCGCGCGACGTCCAGCTGTCTCGCGAGCTTGCGGCTCGACGGCAGCCGGTGCCCCGCCGGCAGCGCGCCGGACAGGATGCCGTCGACCAGCTTCTGGCGAATCTGGTTCTGCAGGTTCAGCGGACTGTCCGGGTCCAGGTAAATGAGGGTGTCGGGCATCAGGCCACCATTCTAGACCCTGCCCCGGCGCCGATCATGGCTCCCGGCAGCCGGATCAGAGGTACGCCTGCACCGCGCCGAGCTCCCGCGCGCGCAGGCCCGAACAGCGCCGTGCCTCCGCCTCGGCGTCCTCGAGGGCATTCTCGATGCCGGGCACGGCCCGCTCGCCCGCGGTGTAGAACGCCCGGATCCGGTCGAGATCGGCGACCGTGCAGCCGACGATGAACACGGGGATGCGGCTCATCGAATTGTCGGGCAGGCGCTCACGCAACGCTCGGTCGTTGGCCATGAGCCAGTCGCGAACGAGCTCGCGGTGCCGTCGCTCCCCGCCGACGGCGAGGATCAGCGTCGTCATGTCGTTGCGCCGGAGTGACGCCGACAGCGAATAATCGAGGGCCCGCCTGGCGAGTGCCGGCTCGGCGAACGAGCCCAGTGCGGCAAGCAGGTTCAGCCGCTCACCCGGCGATTCGCTTGCCTCGAAGCGCTCGCGCAATGTCTCGAACAGCGCTTCGCCGCCGTACCAGGCGACGACCCTGAGCGCACGATTGACGTACTCCGTCAGCGGCAAATCACCGCCCAGGTAGGCGTCTGCCAGCGACCTGGCGAGTGCCCTCGCGGGTTCGCTGCCGCCTTCGACGGCGAGCCGGTACATGAGTCGGGGCCTGAGCGAATCCGTCTGCTCACCGGCAGGCGGCACGGTGGTGCCGCCGAGCGTCTCGAAGGCCGGCGTCAGCGTCCGCCTGAGGAATCCCGCGTAATCCGCCTCGAGATCCGCCGTCACAAACGTGACCTCGACATTGTCCAGCTGGTCGAGCACCGCGGCGAGAACGTCGGGATCCGGGTCCGCAGCCAGCCGGGTCAGCGCCGCGAGATAGTCGTCGCCGTCGATCCGGTCCGCGCCGAGGAGTGCCCAGAGATTCGACAGCATGCCCATGCGTTCGGGGACACTCAGATCGTCCGCGGCATCCTCACCGAGCGCCTGCTGCATCGGTGGCGGAACCGCCCACCGGTAGTAGCCCTGCTGGTCCGCGTTCGGCAGGATCCAGCGAACGTCGCCCAGCTCGACCACGGCGGACGGTTTGTCGAGGATCAGCTTGCCGGTGTGTACCCCCTTGTCGTCCCGGTAGCGGTAGGTGACCGGGATGATCCAGGTAGCCGGCTCGACCTCGACCCCCGGGATGCCGACGAAGCGGCTCTGGGCAATGCGGAAGCGACCCTTTCCGGCCGGCGTCACACTGACGAGCGGGATGCCCGGCTGGTTGATGAAGCTCGCAAGCCCGCCGGCGAGATCGAAATCCGCGCCCGCGTCGATCGCGGCCCAGAGATCCGCCGCCGATGCGTTGCCATAGCGGTACTTCGCGAGATAGCGGATGACCCCGTCGCGAAACACCTCTTCACCCGTCGCGTTCTCGAACATGCCGAGCACGGCCTTGCCCTTGTAGTAGGACAGGAACACGCCGTCTTCGAAATTGTCGGTCGCGCTGAAGTTCCTCCGGATCGCCTCCGTCGCGGGGCTTGCATCGACGTCCATGATCCGGAACACCGTGCGCAGCTCGGCCGTGCCGTGGGTGCTCTCCGGGTAGACGGCTTCGACCGCCTTGTCGGCCATCCAGTCGGCGAACGACTCGTTGAGCCACAGGTCGTCCCACCACTGCATGGTCACGAGATTGCCGAACCACTGGTGCGCGAGTTCGTGCGCGGTCACGCGCAGCAGCGTGTCGCGGCGTCGCGCGCCGGCGCTCTCGTCGAGCAGCAGCAGGAAATCGGAATAGGTGATGGCGCCGGGATGCTCCATCGCTCCCGAGAACGCGCCGACCGTGGCGATGAGGTCCAGCTTGCGGAACGGGTACGGCTCGCCGAAATAACCCTCGAGCCAGGCAAGCAGCGGTGGCGTCGTCTCGACGGCGTAGGCCGCCCTGCTGCCCATGCCCCGGGGCACGACGATGCGCGCCGGGACGGCCAGGCCGTCGATCGGCACCGTGTCGAACTTGCCCACGGCGACGGCGACGAGGTAGGACGGCAGCGGCGGCGTCGGCAGATACGCGGTCGTGACCCACCCATCCGCCGCGGTGATCTGCCCCGGTGGGGTATTCGTGACGGCGACGTAGTCCTCCGGTACGCGGATCGTGAGCTGCCAGGGCAGCTTGAATCCCGGTTCGTCGAAGGTCGGAAACGCCCTGCGCGCATCGATCGCCTCGAACTGGCTGAAAATGTAGTACTCGCCGTCGAGTTCGTTGCGATGGATGCCGACGCCGTCCGTGTTGAAGTCGTTGGCGAATGCAATCCGGATGCTGTAGCTGCCGGGCGCGAGCGCCCGGCCCGGAATCAGCACGAGCAGCCCGTGCGCCCGTTCTTCCCGGGCAATATCGAGCGCTGCACCGCCCTGTTCGAGCTCGATGGAGCCGATGTCGAGCTCCTCTGCATGCAGGCGAATTTCGCCGGTCGGCTCGGCGACCTCGATGTCGATGACCGCCGTGCCGGAATAGACGGGCTTGCCCGGGTCGATCGTGAGCGTGAGCTGTTGCGCCACGGGCCGGATCGACGGCAGCAGGCGAAACGGATCGGCCTCGTCGGCGAGAGCCGGTGCGGCCGGCACGAGCAGGACGAGGAGCGTGGTAATTGCGGACCGGAAACGGCGCATCCGGGAGTAGGTCATCGATTATTCCTGTTCTGGTGATCGCTACCGTGGGTTCGATACCTTGGCGACCGATTGGTTTCGGTCGTTGGGCACCCGTTTTGGTCTAGAATGCAGGACACCCATTGCTATCACCACGCACGAGGAAGGGGGGTTCCGATGCAGGTAGCGATTACGTCACTGTGGCTGCCGATTGTATTGTCCGCGGTCACGGTTTTCATCGTCAGCAGCCTGATCTGGGCTGTGATCGAATGGCACAACTCAGACTGGCAGCCGCTTCCGGACGAGGAAAGCGCCCGCGCCGCATTGCGGGGTGCTGCGCCGGGGCAGTATTCCCTGCCCTACGCCGCCAGCGGCAAGGATCGCCAGGACGAAGCCTGGCAGGCGAAGTACAAGGAAGGCCCGGCCGCGCTGATCGTCGTGTTCCCGCACGGCGACCTGGGGATGGGAAAACAGCTCGTCCAGTGGCTGGTCTTCACGCTCGTCATCTCGTTCCTGATTGCTTACGTTGCGAGCGCGACGCTGGCTGCCGGCACTGACTACCTCAAGGTATTCCAGGTGACGGGCACCGTGGCCGTCCTGGCCTATGCCGGCAATGCGGCCACCGGCTCGATCTGGTTCGGCCACACCTGGAAGCGCACGGTCAAGGACATCGTCGACGGGCTGATCTACGGGCTCCTGACGGCCGGTATCTTCGGCTGGCTCTGGCCCTGACGCTCAGGCGTCCCGGTCACCGGTGACGGCCGCGACGAAGCGGTCGATCTCGGTTCCGGTGTTGTAGTAATGCAGCGAGGCGCGCACGAGTGAGTGGATGCCGCGCCGCGTGAAGTCGAGTTGCGCCGACAGCCGGCCGGTCGCCGAGACGTTGATCTGCCGCTTGCGGAGGCGCCGCACGGTCTCTTCCGCGGGCTCGTCGTCCAGCGCGAAGGTCACGATCCCGCAGCGGCGTGCGCCCTGGTCGAGTACGCGGATGCCCGGCGCGGCAGCGAGTTGCTCGCGCAGCCGGGCCGCGAGGTCGCCGACGCGTGCCTCGATCGCCGCCAGGCCAACGGCGCGCGCGTACCGCACGGCCTCCAGCAGGCCGATACGCCCCGCCACGTAGCTTTCCCAGTTCTCGAAGCGCCGTGCGCCCGGTGCGTACTCGTAAGCGTCGGGCCGGACCCAGTCCGCGGCGCGCATGTCGATGAGCGGCGGCTCGAGGCGCTCGACGACCGCATCGGACACGTACAGGAACCCGGTGCCGCGCGGGCCGCGCAGGAACTTGCGGCCCGTGCCGGACAACATGTGGCAACCGAGGCGGTCGACGTCGAGGTCGAGCTGGCCGACCGACTGGCACGCATCGAGCAGGAACAGGATCCTGTGCCGCCGGGCGACTGCGCCGACCGCCTCGGCGGGGTTCACGAGCCCGCCCTGGGTCGGCACGTGCGTCAGCGCGATGAGCTTCGTCTCCGGCCGGATCAGCGCCTCGAGGGCCGCGACGTCGACCTGCCCGGTATCGTCCGAGGGCGCGACGTCGATGACGATGCCGCGCCGCCGGGCCTGCTGCATCAGCGCGAGGTAGTTCGAGGAGTACTCGCTCTCGTGGGTGAGTACGCGGTCGCCGGGCCCAAGCGGCACGCTGTAAAAAGCCATGTCCCAGGCCCGCGTCGCATTTTCGACGTAAGCGATCTCGCCGGGCCCGCAATTCAGC
>JAWWBD010000134.1:0-8281 GCA_033721115.1 Woeseiaceae bacterium
CGGCCAGCCAGTCGATGGCGCGCCGCAGCCACCAGAGCACCGGCGCATAGAAAAAATCCCCGTGCACGCCGAACCGGGTGAGGACCGCCCACAGCGCGGCACGAGACGCGTCGGTCTCGATCGTCGCGCCGGCCCGCTTTGCGTAGAAGGAATAGGCGGGGTCGAAATCACGGGCGACGGACGCCGACTCGACCCAGCGCGCCGGTATGTCGTGGCGGCGATCGGCTTCGAGTGCCGTGCGCGCGGCCTCGGCGAATGTCGACAGGCGCTGCGGCACGAGCCGCGCGAGCCGGTCGTCGCCGGCCACGACGTCCTGCGCCAGCCCGTCGATCAGCGCCCGCGCGACGTTGGTCGGCACCGACGTCACCAGCCGCAGCCAATAAGAGGACAACCGTGGCGTCAGTACGGGCACGGGGAGGATCAGCGGCCGCTTGCCGGCCAGCGCGCCGTACTGGCGCATGATCTCGGCGTAAGTTAGCACCTCGGGTCCGCCGACGTCGTAGATTTCGCCCGCCGTCGCCTCGAACCGGCCTGCATCCGCGAGGTAACGCAGCAGGTTGGCGAGCGCAATCGGCGTCGATTTCGACTGCACCCAGCGCGGCGTGACCATGACGGGCAGGTAATTGACGAGGTCGCGGATCACTTCCCAGGCCGCGGAGCCCGGCCCGATGATCATGCCCGCACGGATCTCGGTGACGGGCACGCTGCCTCCCCGCAGGATGGCGCCGGTTTCCTGCCGGGATTTCAGGTGTGCCGAGCGGGGCTCGGCCGGCGTCAGGCCGCCCAGGTAGACGATCCGGCGCACGCCGTGACGCGCCGTCGCAGCGGCGAAATGGCGGGCGGCCGCGGCATCGATCGCCGGGAAGCCGCGGCCGGCCGCCATCGAATGCACGAGGTAGTACGCCGTATCGACGTTCTCGAGTGCCGCATCGAGCGTCGCCGGGTCCAGCGCGTCGGCCGCAACCAGCTCGACGCCGGCCCAGCCGCGGCCTTCGAGCACGTCGCGATTGCGCGAAGCCGCGCGGATGCGGCGGCCCTCGTCTACGAGCAACGGAACGAGATGGCTGCCGATGTAGCCACTCGCACCGAACACGAGTTCGACGGGGCCGGCTTTCCTGGTCACTGCAGGGTATTGGACTTTGTCGATGCCGAGGCGTCTGGAGTGTCACCTGTCGGGCGCACGTTCTCAAGCTCGACGCGGGCGAGTACCAGTTCGTCGCCGCTGACGATTCGCGTCCGGTAGTCCCCGCAGTGCGCACACAACAACCGGTTGGCGGTGGCCCGGGATTCACGCTCGCACTGCGAGCAGCGGACGACGACATCCGTCTCCCGGATGTCGAGTGCCGCGCCGGCTGCCGCGGTGCCTGCCGCGGCGAGGGGAAAAGCCTTCTTCAGGAGTTCCGGCTCGACGCCGGCGAGCGGCCCGACGTCGAGCACGATGCGCGATACGCCGGTCGCGCGGTGCAGTCCGGCGACGGCGGCGACCTGCTCCATGAGCGCCAGGCAAACGGACAGTTCGTGCATCAGGACGCCCCGAGCCCCGAGAACAGCGCGCGACGGCTCAGCCTGCGGCCGGCGCCGTCGGGCTGCGCAGGCGGGCGCCCGAGGACCGCTACGATCTCCCTGGCGACCGCGCGCGCCGTTGCCCGGTCCGGAAAGTCCGTCACGGACCGAAACAGTACGGCCGTCAGGTAGGTACCCAGGCGATCGTCGCGGCACACCGTCATCTCGTAGCGGCCAGACGGCAACGACCAGTCGACGGTCGCCCCCGCCGGCAGCGCGTCCCATGCGTCGGTTGCCGGCAGGATCACGAGGTTCATGAACCAGGGCGCGATCAGGACGCCGGTTTCGTGACCTTCGGCGTCGCGCGCAAAGCCCACGGCCTCCACATCGAGGGCGGGATTGACGATCGGGAGTCCCTGCATCTTCCCTGCCGCGATGGCACGGAAGTGATCGACCAGGGCCGTGACGCCTGCCGTCATGTCAGTCCGCCAGCGGCAGAAAGGCATCGGGCGGCGAATCGCACTCCGGGCAGCGCCAGTGCCCCGGCAGGTCGAGAAACGCCGTGCCCGGCGCGATCTGCTGGCCGGGATCGCCCGTCGCCGGGTCGTAGACGTGCCAGCAGATTCTGCACTCCATGCTCGTCCCGGCGTCGAGGCGTGCGCCGGCGGCGCCTGGCGTCGGCGCCATCACGCGATGTCCGCCCGGTACGGTGCGAGAATCTCGTCCAGCCGGATCGCCGAGTCGCAGAGATCCTCGGCAGCCGCCCTGACGACTTCGGGCACGTCGACGACTTCGAGCGAATTCAGGATCAGCGTGCCCATCGAGTTGTAGTAACGGACCCACCACACGTCGTGCACCCGCGTGCTCAGGACCTCGCAGCGGCCGTAGGCGCGCGACAGCACCTCGACGGGCCCCCGGCCGAGGCGCTCGTCCAGGCAGGCGAGCTCGGCGTCGGCGAGCGGCAGCAGACTCAGGTTGAGCGAGTGCGGTATCCGCTCCGTCGCGTACAGCGCAAGCCGCGACTCGAGTTCCACCAGGAGCGGCAGTGCGTTTGCGATCTCCGGTCGGGTCGCGTCCGCCGCCACGTCGATGCTGCGGCCGTCCGCTGGGTCGATCTGCATCACGTGCGGCGCATCGGCAACCTCGAGGACGTCGTGCACGATCCGGCCGTCCGCATCGAAGTAAAGCGTACGCCATACACCCGCGAGCACCGCTTCCTGGGTCTTCGCGGACAGGTGCCCGCTGCGCGAGAGACTCACCTCGCCTTCGCCCAGGACCTGGTTGACGAGCTCGCGGCTGTCGGCATCCAGCGCGTCGAGCTTTGCAAGCCGCGGCGCGTCGCCGACCGCGTAGTCGCGAAGCGCCGCACGCAGCCAGTCCATCGCCTGCCGCGCGCCGTCGAGGCCGATCACGTCGCCCGGCCCCGCAAGGACCGGCGCCACGTAGCGCGCCATCTCGTTCGGCATGGAGATGTAGTCGAGCTGCTGTTCGTCGGCCGCGAGCGGCTGGCTGCCGGGACCGACGACGCGTACGGGAATGCCTTTGAGATCCATCGTGGTCATGCGTCAGCGTTCCGCGGCCGGCGCCGCGACGACCGGGATACTGAAGCCGGGTGCCCGCCGCGGTGCCGCGACGAGCAGTTCGTCGATGTGCCGCAGGTATTCCGCCCAGTCCTGGACGCGGCTGATCGTCCCCACGTAGTCACCACTCCGGACGAATACGAGCGATGGAAACTCGCGGAATCCATAGCGGCGCTTGAGCTCCTTGCCGGCGCCGAAGGTGTCCGTCACGACGCCGGGCCGCAGGCGTCCGGCGAAGGCCCTGGCGAGTTCCGGCAGGATGACGGCCACGTCGGTCGCATCGCGCACGGTCTGCGGATCGCCGGGGAAGAACAATACGTTCATGCCGGGCTCCGCGACGAAGGCGTCGTGATTCGCGAGGTCGACCTCCGGGTACCCGTGGGTCTCGAGCAGGTGATTGATCAGGGGATGCATGGTCAGGCTCCTCCGGGCCGGCCCGCCTCGTACGCACCAATGTCGAGTGCCCCGGGACCGGTCAGGTCCTCAACGGCGGGCGGCCGGGGCCGTTCGGTCACCGCCACGCCCCAGTGCGCGAGAGCCGCCAGTGCGAGCCCGAGCGCCGGTTCGATCTGCGCCCGGACCCCGGGCGTCAGGCTGCCCCCGTAGTCGTTCAGCACCGCGGGCTGTACGCCGACGAGCGCCAGCTCGGCCGGCAATTCGCCCGCGAGGCTGGCCGATGCCAGCACTTCCTGGAATCCCGCCTGGTGCATGCTGACTTTTTTCGCCCCCATGAAGCGCGGGACGTCGTCACCCGTGATGAGCCTTAAGCTTGCCGGTGCGAGCCCGAAGTCGATCGCGTCGAACAGGAGCAGGCGGGTCGCACAGCGGACCCAGGGCAACAGGAAGATGCCCTGCGTGCCGCCGTCCATCACGCGGACGGCGGTGGGCAACTCGAAGCGCGTGTTCAGCGCTTCGACGCAGCGGACACCGAACCCCTCGTCGGCGTAAAGGAGATTGCCGATGCCGAGGACCAGCGTATGCCAGGCCGCTTCCTGGGCGTGGGGCGCGGAGATGCCGGGCAAGACCCTGTCCTCAGTCCCTGAACGTCCGCCAGCCGTCGACGATCGTCCTCAAGCTGCTTTGCCGGCCCATCAGCTCGGCGCGAATGGCCATATAGATATGAATGATCGCGAACATGACGAGCAGCCACATGCCGAAAGTGTGCCACATCTTCAGGTTCTGCGAGCCGCCGAGCACGGGCACCATCCAGCCGAACCAGTCGTCCGCCCAGCTGCCGGCTCCGAGTCCCTCGCCATAGAGCGCGAACCCGGTGCCGATCATGAACAGCCCGAGCAGCGTGTTGAAGATCCACATCGCCGTCTGCGCCATCGGGTTGTGCGAGACGCTCAAGGGCATGTCGCGGCGCAGGAACGCGTAGTACTTGAGCTCCTCGATGAACTCGCGCCACCAGCTGCCCCGCCAGACGGGCAGGTAGAACAGCTCGCGTGCGTAACGGTTACCGACGATCGCCCAGTAGATGCGCACCGCGAAGCCGATCGAAAACACGTAGCCCGCCACGAAGTGCACCAGGCGGAGATTGCCCATCAGGAAATTCTCGCTGGCCTCGCCCGCCGGGGCCGACAACGGGTGAGCGATCAGGTAGCCCGTGACCGCCAGCACGACGATCGACAGGGCATGCACCCAGTGCCAGACCCGGACCGGTAGTTCGAAAACGTAGACCGGTTTCCTCGTGGTCCCTTGTGCTGCATTGCCCCTGGCCGTGACCTGCATGACAGATCTCCTCAGCGAATCTTCACGGTGGCAAGTTCCTGGCCATCGGGCGACATCACGTGCGACGCACAGGCAAGACACGGGTCGAAACTGTGGATCGTGCGCAGGATCTCGAGCGGCTGCGCCGGATCCGCCATCGGTGTCCCGAGCAGCGCGGCCTCGTAGGCGCCGATGTTGCCGGCGGGGTCGCGCGGCGACGCGTTCCACGTCGTCGGCACGATCGCCTGGTAGTTCTCGAGTTTGCCGTCGGCGATGTGCACCCAGTGCCCCAGCGAACCGCGCGGTGCCTCACCGAACCCGACGCCCTTCGTGTCGGCGGGCCAGGTTTCCGGCTCCCACGATGCCATGTTGGCGGTCGCGGTGTCGCCCGTCTCCTTGATGTGCGCCATCATGTCGTCGAACACCTCGCGCAGCTTGTGCGCGGTGAACGAGCATTCGAGGCCGCGGGCCGCGGTCCTGCCCAGCGTCGAGAACAGCGCCGTGACCGGCAGCTCGAGTGCCGCGAGCAGCCCGTCGACCTGCGCTTTGACCTCCTCGTGGCCGCGTGCGTAGGCAACGAGGTAGCGCGCGAGCGGCCCGACCTCCATCGCGTTGCCGCGCCAGCGCGGCGCCTTGAGCCACGAGTACTTGCCGCCCTCGTCGAGCGCCTCGATGTTGGTCTTCGTGCCCTTCGCATTGGGCCCGAGCTCGAAGCGCGGCGTCGTCTCGCCGTCCCAGGGATGCAGGCCGGCGTCCGCGTCCGCGTACTCGTACCACGAGTGCGTCACGAACTCCTGGATCTGCGCCGGGTCGCGCGGATCGACGTCGTAGACCGTCGACAGGTCGCCGTCCAGGATCGCGCCGTTCGGCAGCATCCAGCTCGCGTTCGTGTAGTCGTTGGCGATGGCGGGAAACTCGCCGTAGGACATCACGTTCTTGCCCGACAGCCCGCCCCCGAAACCCCAGTCCTTGTAGAAAGAGGCGATCGCCGTGAGGTCGGGGATGTAGACCTGGTCGACGAACGTGATGGCATTGTCGATGATGTCGGAGACCTGGTTCAGCCAGGCCATGTTGACCGCACCGACCGCGCCGGTGTCATTCACGTTGATCGAGC
This sequence comes from Woeseiaceae bacterium, assembly GCA_033721115.1. Lineage (GTDB taxonomy): Bacteria > Pseudomonadota > Gammaproteobacteria > Steroidobacterales > Woeseiaceae > UBA1847. Next base: position 5,908 of record JAWWBD010000134.1, read on the forward strand.
AGGGCATGCCACCTACCAGCCAGTTCGGATGCGGGTTGCGGCCGCCGAAGATCGTGTGGATCTTGACGATCTCCTTCTGGAAGTCGAGCGCCTCGAGGTAGTGCGTGACCGCCATGAGGTTCGCCTCGGGCGGAAGTTTGTAGGCCGGGCTGCCCCAGTAGGCGTTGGCGAACGGACCGAGCTGCCCGGATTCGACGAAGCGCCTGACCCGGTTCTGCACGTCGCGGAAGTAGCCGGGTGAGGACTTCGGCCAGGGGCTGATCGACTGCTGCAGTTCGGACGTCGCCCGCGGATCGGCGGACAGCGCGCTCACGACGTCCACCCAGTCGAGCGCGTGCAGGTGATAGAAATGCACGAGGTGGTCCTGGGTGTACTGCGCGAGCATCATCAGGTTGCGAATCGAGTTCGCGTTGCGCGGGATTTCGATACCGATCGCGTCTTCCACGGCGCGGCAGGAAATCAGGGCGTGCACGCCGGTGCAGACGCCGCAGATGCGCTCGGTGAAGGCCCAGGCATCGCGCGGATCGCGGCCCTTGAGGATCACCTCGAGGCCGCGCCACATGTTGCCCGTTGACACCGCGTTGCGGATCACGTTGTTCTCGTCGACGTTCACCTCGATGCGGAGATGCCCCTCGATGCGGCAGATCGGGTCGACGACGACGCGCTGGCCGCTGTCGTCCAGGTTGAAGCCGTTGGGTGTCGTGACACTAGCCATTGCTCACCTCCTCCGCGGGCGCGGACTTCCTGCCGGTCGCTTTCGAAACGACGCTCGCGACCGCGTGGGCCGCGACGCCGATCGCAGCCGCGCCGGCGAGCGCGCCGCCGATCCGGTCGGCATTCGCCTCGACGCCGCCCATGACGCCGAAGTTGGTCACTGCGCTGTAGAAGCTGCCCTTGTCCCAGAAATTGTCTTCGGCGCAGCCGAGACAGCCGTGACCCGACTTGACGGGCCAGGACAGGCCGCCGTTCCACTCGACGGTCGAGCAGGCGTTGTAGGTCGTCGGGCCCTTGCAGCCGACCTTGTACAGGCAGTAGCCCTTGCGCGCGCCCTCGTCGTCGAAGCGCTCGACGAACTGGCCCGCATCGAAGTGCGGCCGGCGGTAGCACTTGTCGTGCAGCCGCTGGCCATAGAACATTTTCGGCCGCCCCTGCCGGTCGAGTTCCGGCAGCTCGTCGAAGGCGATCATGTAGGTGATGACGCCGGTCATGACCTCGGCGATCGGCGGGCAACCGGGCACCTTGACGACCGGTTTGTCGGTGATGACCTTGTGTATCGGCGTCGCCTGCGTCGGGTTGGGTTTCGCCGCCTGCACGCAGCCCCACGAGGCGCACGAGCCCCAGGCAATGATGGCCTTGCAGTGATCGGCCATGTGCCTGAGCTTCTCGACGTAGGGCTTGCCGCCCTGGATACAGTACATGCCGTCTTCGTTCAGCGGCGGATTACCTTCGCAGGCGAGAATGTACTCTCCGTCGTATTTCTCGATCGTCTGTTCCAGCAGCTCCTCGGCCTGGTGACCGGCGGCCGCCATCAGCGTGTCGTCGTAGTCGAGCGAGATCATCGACAGGACGACGTCGCCGGCCAGCGGATTGCCGGACCGGATGAACGACTCGGTACAACAGGTACATTCGAGGCCGTGCAGCCAGACGACGGGCGTCCTGGGCTTGGTCTCGAGCGCATGGGCGATCCTGCCAGCGAACTCGGGACCGAGGCCGAGGCCGGCCGCGGTGAGGCTGCAGAATTTGAGGAAGCTCCGGCGCGTGATGCCGTGGCGTCGCATCACTTCGTAGAAGGTCTCTCGGGCAGGCATAGCGACTCTCCCCTTGCGAGCTTTTCATGCGTATCGCACATACTGCGCGGGGCCCCGCGGCGGCGACATCGTGGTGACTACGTACTAGAATCGGCACCCACCATGACGCCCGCCGACACCCTCCTCGACAAGCTCAAGCGCCGCGACTTCGTAATCACGGCCGAGATCGCACCGCGGCTGACCGCGGATCGCAGGGTCATCGCCGAACAGGTTGCGCCGCTCAAGGGCCGTGTCGATGCCATCAACGTCACCGACTGCGCGGGCGCCCGCGTCACGATGTCGAGCCTCGGCGCAGCCGCGCTGCTGGTCGCCGAGGGCGTCGAGCCGATCATGCACGTCACCTGCCGGGACCGGAACCGGATCGCGCTGGCCGCCGACCTCGTGGCCGCGTCTGCGCTCGGCATCAGGAACCTGCTGATCCTGACCGGCGACGATCCGCGCACGGGCGACGAACCCGACGCGCGGCCGGTCTACGACCTCGACGCCGCCGGGCTGACCCGGCTCGCGCGGCGACTCGGCAAGCCCGGTGTGACGCCGTCCGGGCGGCCGCTCGGGCAGCCGGCCGC
>JAWWBD010000135.1:0-8232 GCA_033721115.1 Woeseiaceae bacterium
AGGGCACGATGGGGCGGTACTACGCCGCGGCCGACGGCGAGCCCGAAGCGGTCGCCGCCGCGATCGGCGAGCACTATCTGCCGCGCTTCGCCGGCGACGAACTGCCGGCGACCGCTGCCGGCCGCGTGCTCGCCATCGCCGACAAGCTCGATACGCTCGCCGGGATCTTCGTGCTCGGCAAGCGCCCGTCCGGCAACCGCGACCCGTTCGGCCTGCGGCGCGCGGCGCTCGGCATCATCCGCTGTATGGTCGAGTGCCGGCTCGACCTCGACCTCTACGCCCTGATCGGCGCCGCGGTCGAGCTGCAGCCGGCGGGCAAGGTTGCGACTGACGAGGTCCGCGAGGAACTCTACGTCTTCATCACCGAGCGGCTGCGACACTATTTTCTCGAGCGCGATCCGTCGCTCGCGACCGAGACCTTCGAGGCCGTCGTCGTGCGCCGCCCGCCGACCCTCGTCGACTTCGAGGCCCGGCTCGCGGCCGTGCAGGCCTTCATCGAGCTCGAGCCCGCGGCCAGCCTTGCGGCTGCGAACAAGCGCATCGCGAACATCCTGAAGCAGGCCGGGGACCCGGACACCGGCAAGGTGGCGAAGAAACGCCTGGTCGACGACGCCGAGCTCGAACTCTGGCAGGCACTGGCCGAGGTACAGGAGGCGGTCGCCCCGAAACTCGAGGCCCGCGAGTACACGGCCGCACTGACCGAGCTCGCCGCGCTCCGGCCGGCCGTCGACCGCTTTTTCGACGAGGTGCTGGTCATGGCGGACGACGCCGCGACCCGCAACAACCGGCTGGCACTCCTGGCCGGGCTCCGTGCACTGTTTCTCGAGATCGCCGACATCTCGAGGCTCGCGATCGCCTGATCCGGCCGGGCTAGAATAGCCCGATGCTTCTGCTCCGGTCGGTCCTCTTCACGAGCTACCTGTTCGTCTCCGCTTTCGTCGGCGCGACGCTCGAGCTCCTGTGCTTCTGGGCGCCGTTTCGCGTGCGCTGGGGCATCGCCTACGGCTGGGCGGCGGGGTGCATCCACGCCGGCCGGATCTTGTGCTGCATGCGCGTCGTGACGGAAGGCGCTGAGAACCTGCCTTCCGGGCCCGCCGTGGCGCTCATCAAGCACACGACGGCGCTGGAGACCTACTGGCAGATCTGGGCGCTGCCCCCGCAGGTCTGGGTGCTGAAACGCGAGCTGACCTGGATCCCGTTGTTCGGCTGGGGACTCGGCCTCGTGATGAAGCCGATTGCCATCGATCGTGGCGGCGGCGGCCGGGCCGTGCGCCAGGTCATCGAGCAGGGCCGCGCGCGGCTGGCAAAGGGGCTCTGGGTCAGCATCTTTCCGGAAGGCACGCGCGTGCCGCCGGGCGAGACCCGGCGCTACGGCGTCAGCGGCGCGGCGCTCGCGCTCGATTTCGGCTGCCCGGTCGTGCCGGTCGCGCACAATGCGGGCGACGTCTGGCCCAAGCGCGGCTGGATCAAGCGGCCGGGCACCGTGCGCTTCGTGATCGGCCCGCCGATCGACCCGGCGGGCAAGGACGTCCGCCAGGTCAATGACGAGGCGCAGGCCTGGATCGAGGCGAAGATGCGGGAGATCAGTACGCTCTACGGGCCGGGTCAGTAGTCGATCCGCGCGCCGTCCCAGGCGAAAAAACCGCCCGAATCGTCGCCGGTCACGCCGTCAACGACCTCGAGCAGGCGGCCGGCAGCGAACTCCGGAGTGAAGAGCTTGTCCTCGGGCACTTTGGTCTTGAACGGCCGGGACAGGTCAGTGTCGACGGTCCCGGGATGCAGCGCGACGACGGCCGAGTCCGGGCGCGTGCGCGCGTGCTCGATCGCGAGCGTTTTGAGCAGCATGTTGAGCGCCGCCTTCGAGGCCCGGTAGGAGGCCCAGCCGCCGAGCCGGTTGTCGGTGATCGAGCCGACGCGCGCCGACAGCGCGGCGAAAACTGTCGGCGACTTTGGCCGCAGTGCCGGCAGGAAATGCTTGGCCACCAGCGCCGGGCCGATCGCGTTGACCTCGAAGACCCGCCGCATGACCGCCGGGTCGATATCGCGCATCCGTTTTTCGGGCCCGATGGCGTCGCCGTCGTGCAGGATGCCGGTCGCGACGATGACCAGGTCCAGGGGGCCGTCCGCGGTGGCGGCATCCGCGGCGGCTGCCACCGACGCCTCGTCGGTGATGTCGATACGGTCGCCGATCACGCCGGCGTCGTCCGGATGCCTGCCGCTGCGCGACAGCGCGAGGACGGTTTTTACGGCCGGATGGGCGGCCAGCTGGCGGGTGAATGCCGCGCCCAGCCCGCCGCTAGCACCGATGACGACGGCGCGCGAATCTGTGGGCAGGGAATCGAAAAAAGACATGGGAAAAAAATCGGTGGCACGTCCCTGTGCCACCGCTATCGCTTGCTCGCAGCCGGGGCTTACGAGCCGGGCAGAATGACCGTGTCGATGACGTGGATCACGCCGTTCGACGCGTCGATGTCCGTCTTCACGACGTTTGCGTCGTCAACGCGCACACCATTATCTGCGACGGTGATCCTGACCTCGGCGCCGTTGACGGTCTTGGCCTTGTCGAGTTCGACGACCTGTGCGGCCTTCACCTTGCCCGGTACGACGTGGTAAGTCAGGACCGCGACGAGCTGGTCACGGTTCTCCGGCTTCAGCAGGTTCTCGATCGTGCCCTCGGGCAATTTCGCGAACGCCGCATCGGTCGGCGCGAAGACCGTGAACGGGCCCTCGCCTTCCAGCGTCTCGACCAGGCCGGCGGCGTCCAGGGCCGCGGCGAGCGTCGTGAACTGGCCGGCCGAGACGGCGGTCTCGACGATGTTCTTCGATGCCTTGTCTCCGTACATGCCTGCCGTGGCGGCGGAGGTGGCGAGAGCGAACAGTGCCACCAGCGACAGGCTGATGGTGTTCTTCAGGGTTGCCATGGTTGTCTCCTTGTCCTAAGCGAAGTGATGTCGGGAGCGCGGGTTTGTCGGGGGCCGCGATCCACGGTGAAGGAGACTAGCAAGCGGGCTGGGCGAGGTGGTTTCCGATCTGTGTGGAAATGTATCTGTCCGTTTCAGCCCGCGGCCAGGTAAGCGAGCGCTTCAGGCGAAAACGGTTTCGGCTCGCGACCGAGGATCTCGCGAACGGCATCCGGGCTGCCGGTATTGCCCTGCACGAGCATCGTCAGCTGGTCGCGCGTCACCGGGAAGAACTCGAACCGGTCCAGCGCGCTCGCAGCGAGCCGCATCAGCCGGACCGGCATCGGCAGGACGATCTTCTGCCGTCCCACTGCCCGGCCGATGCGCTCGAGCATGTCGCTCCAGGTCAGGACCTCGGGACCGGCCAGGACGAGCGTCCGGCCCGTGAGCGAGGCGTCGTCGAGCGCCGCGACGAACGCGGCAGCGACGTCCTCGACGTGCACCGGCGACATGCGGATCTGCCCGTCGCCGGCGGCGTCGCGCGAGCGGAACGCGACCGCGGGCAACGGCGGGCGCACCATGTCGCGGCAGAGTTGCGTCGCGAATTCCATCCTGCCCTGCGGGTCGCCGAAGATCACCGAGGGCCTGAACACCGTGTAATCGAGGCCGCTCTCGGCCACGGCCTGCTCGGCGCGGTACTTCGTGTCCTGGTAGGGCGTGGCTCTTGCCTCGACGCCGTTCGCGCTCATCAGGACGAGGCGCCGGACGCCGGACGCTGCCGCAGCGGCGAGGGTATCGACGACGCCGCGGTACTGGAGCCGCTCGAAGGTAATACCCTGAGCCGGCCTTTCGCGCAGGATGCCGACCAGGTAGATCACCGCATCGGCGTTCTCGACGGTGTCCCGGATCGCGGCGGGCGAGTCGAGGTCGCCCTCGACGAGCCGGCAGCGGTCCGCCTGCCGCAGCCTGGCCGAGCTGCCCTTGCGGACGAGCAGCGCGGGCTCGTGGCCGTGCGCCAGCAGTTCGTCGACGATGTACCCGCCAACGAACCCGGTGCCCCCGATGACTGCGACCCGCACCGCGCGGCCTAGTTGTTCGCGCCCGGCGGGTCGCCGATGTGCTCGAGTTCGGCGGCCTCGGCCTCCGTCAGCGCGTAAATGGCGGCGATCCGACAGCCGCGCAGTGTTTCGAATTTCGCGCGGATCGTATTGGCATCGGCGCGCTCGTCGGCGTAGATGCGCGAATTGTCCATGATCTCCCAGCACGGCCGGACGAATTCGAACAGGTAATCTTCGCGGCGCGTGCGATAGATGAGGAACGTCGGCGTGATCGTCTGCCAGCCGTCGCTGCGGTCCGAGCGAATCTTGGGCTGCGGCTCGAGCCCCCGCACTGCGATGAAATCACGAACCGCCAGGTTCTTGTCCGCGATTTCCTGCGATGGCTGGCCCGCGCAGGCACCGAGCAACAGCCCCGCGGCGGCGAGGCAAAGCGGCAATCTTGCGGACATGGTCAGTCTCCCGATGGGTCGTCGTCCTGTTCGGTTGGACCGTTTTCCGGGGCACTCGTGCGGCCCGGCCGCTCCTCGCGATACAGGCGCTCGGCGAATCGGACCGCCCGCGGGAAATCCTCGATCCAGCGCTCGACGTCACGCCGCATGCCGACCGGCATGCGGCTTCGCGCGATGCGGCAGGCCTCCGCCTTGCCACCGCCGTAGCCGTCCGGCTGCAGCCAGAGCCCGGTCAGCGCGGCGAACGTGATGTCGACGAAATCCGTCCCGGCGCCGCCCAGGATCGAGACGCGGCCGTCGGCGAGGCGCGTGTCGACGTCGCCGAGCAGCGTCTCGATGTGCTCTACGGACCGCCCGTACTGCTGCTCGCTCACCCGGAACGCGCGGCGCAGGAAAATCCTGAGCAGCGGGAAGACGACCGGCAGCAGCTTGCGCTGCCACCACGGCACCAGCGGGCTGCCGGCGCCCCACGCGCGGAGCGCGAGGTCGCGGTCGTCGAGGATGTGATAGTAGACCCAGACCTGCAGCGCCACGCCGTAGCGTTCGAGGCGCCGCTCGAAGTCGAGCCTCGTCTGCGTCGGCTCGAGAAACGCCGCCTTCTCACCGAGCGGCGTCGCGAAGGCACCCCACAGGTAGCGCAGGATCTCCGGGGAATTGCCGATGCTCGACCGCGTGCGTCCGGTCCGCAGCATTAGCCGCGGCACGGTCCGGCCCGTGAACAGCGCGCCGATGACGCCGGCGCTGGCGCGTTCCCGGTAGTCGATCCCGAGGCGGTCCATGCACCAGCGGATCTTTTCCGCGAAATGGCTCAGCAGGATCGTGTCCAGCACGAACTCGGGTCCGGCCTGCGCCCGCATCAGGTCGAGGAGGTTCAGGAGCCAGCGCCAGGCGAGCGCCGCGACGACGAGCCCGAGCGCTGCCCAGACGGACAGGCCGAACCCGGCCACGATGACGGGCAGGATGACGAAGACCAGTGCGTTCAGTGCGAACCGTGCGTCGATCATGTCGGGCCCGGCTGCAGGATCAGATGTCGAGGTTTTCGACGGTCAGCGCGTTCTTTTCGATGAACTCGCGGCGCGGCTCCACCTGGTCGCCCATCAGGGTCGTGAAGATCTCGTCCGCCTTGACCGCGTCCTCGATCCTGACCTGCATCAGGCGCCGCGTTTCGGGGTTCACCGTCGTCTCCCACAGCTGGTCAGGGTTCATCTCTCCCAGGCCTTTGTAGCGCTGGACCGCCTGCCCCCTGCGGCCCTCTTCCATCAGCCACCGGACCGCGGCCGCGAAACTCGCGACGGGCTCGGAGCGCTCGCCGCGTCGGACGTGGGCGCCTTCGCCGAGCAGCCCGTCGAGCTTTGCGGCCAGCGCCATGATGTGCCGGTACTCGTTGGTCTCGAAGAACTCGCGCGGAATGTAGCGGGTGCTGCCGACCCCGTGCTGGACGCGCGTCACCGCGATCCGCACGCCCTCGCCGTCCGCGCCGCCGCGCTCGAGCGCGGCGCTGTAGCTGCCGCCGTTCGTCGTGCTGGCCCGGTCACCGCCCGCCTGTGGCAGCGCCGCCGACAGGCGCTCGACCCAGTCGCCCAGCGCGTCGAGGTTTTCCACGACCTCGGGCGTCACCTCCGGCAGCTCCGGCAGCGCGCGCAGCACGGTTTCGTCGTAACGATTGGCGAGCCGGGCCACGATCTGCTCGACCGCGATGTGCTCCTTCGCCAGGCTCTCCAGCGCGGCGCCGGACAGCGCCGGGGCCTCTGCGTTGACGTGCAGCGCGGCGCCGTCGAGCGCCGAGTTCAGCAGGTGGTTGGCGAGCTCGGCGTCGTCCTTGACGTAGACTTCCTGCTTGCCGCGCCGGATCTTGTAGAGCGGCGGCTGCGCGATGTACACGTGCCCGCGCTCGATGAGCTCCGGCATCTGCCGGTAGAAGAAGGTCAGGAGCAACGTGCGGATATGCGACCCGTCGACGTCCGCGTCGGTCATGATGATGATGCGGTGATAGCGCAGCTTGTCGGGATCGAAGTCGTCCCGGCCGATGCCGCAGCCCAGCGCCGTGATCAGCGTGCCCACCTCGACAGAGGACAGCATCTTGTCGAAGCGGGCCTTTTCGACGTTCAGGATCTTGCCCTTGAGCGGCAGGATCGCCTGCGTGCGACGGTCGCGGCCCTGCTTCGCCGAGCCGCCGGCGGAGTCACCCTCGACGAGGAAGAGCTCGGACAGCGCCGGATCCTTCTCCTGGCAGTCGGCGAGCTTGCCCGGCAGGCCCGCCACGTCGAGCGCGCCCTTGCGCCGGGTCATCTCGCGGGCCTTGCGGGCCGCCTCGCGGGCCCGGGACGCCTCGATGATCTTGGAGACGATGGCCTTGGCTTCCTGCGGGTGCTCGAGCAGGAATTCCTCGAGCCGGGTCGCCATCGCCTGCTCGACAGCAGATTTGATTTCAGATGAAACCAGTTTTTCCTTGGTCTGGGACGAGAACTTCGGATCGGGCATTTTCACGGACAGGACGGCCGTCAGGCCTTCGCGGGCATCGTCGCCGGACGGCAGGACCTTGTCCTTCCGGGCGCTGACTTCCTTGTCGATGTACGAGTTCAGCGTGCGCGTCAGCGCCGAGCGGAATCCGGCGAGGTGCGTGCCGCCATCCCGCTGCGGGATATTGTTCGTGTAGCAGAACATGTTTTCCTGGTACCCGTCGTTCCACTGCACTGCGACCTCGACGCCGATGTCGTCGCTCATGACGGAGAAATGAAACACCGTCGGGTGAATCGGCGTCTTGTTCCGGTTCAGGTGCTGGACGAAGGCGCGGATGCCGCCCGCGTACTCGAACGTGTCCTGCTTGTCGTTGCGCTCGTCGACGAGGTGGATCCGGACGCCGGAGTTCAAAAACGAGAGCTCCCGCAGGCGCCGCGCCAGGATGTCGTAATGGAACTCGATGTTCGTGAAGGTCTTGCTGCTCGGCTTGAAGCGAATCGTCGTACCGGTCTTGTCGGTCTTGCCGATGACGGCCAGCGGCCGCAGCGGCTCGCCATAGGCGTATTCCTGCTGCCAGGTCTCGCCGTCGCGATGAATCGTGAGCAGGAGCTGCTCCGACAGGGCGTTCACGACGGACACGCCGACGCCGTGGAGGCCACCCGACACCTTGTACGAGTTGTCGTCGAACTTGCCGCCGGCATGGAGCACGGTCATGATGACCTCCGCCGCGGACCGCCCTTCTTCCGGGTGCAAATCGACCGGGATGCCGCGGCCGTCGTCCGTGATCGTGACCGATTCGTCCGCGTGGATCGTGACCGTGATGGCGCTGCAGTAGCCGGCCAGGGCCTCGTCGATCGAGTTGTCGACGACCTCGAATACCATGTGGTGGAGACCGGTGCCGTCGTCGGTGTCGCCGATGTACATTCCCGGGCGTTTCCGGACGGCCTCGAGGCCCTTTAAGACCTTGATATTACTGGAGGTATATTCTTTCTTGTCGGCCATCTGGCGCCCTCGCGATACAAGCCGACCATTGTACCAAAATCGGGCTTTGAAAGGGCTTTCGGGACACCCTCTCGAGGGTGGTGCCGGGGGCCGGCCGGCGGCCCTCCGGCAGGGTTACGGGCGGGCGTTGCGGGCTCCGGTGAGCGGGACCGCGGATGGCCGCTCCGGATTCTTGCCGGCGACGACGCCGGCCCGGGACGCAGAGCCTCAGTCCCGCGACAGGCGGCCGTGTTCCACGTGGAACAGCGCGGCGCCGGCCGGGGCCGGCAGCGACCTCGCCTCGAGGCTCGTCGCGATCACCTGGCACCCCAGCCCGAGCACGCGCTCGAGCAACCGCCCGAGCGAGTCCGTATCGAGCTCCGC
>JAWWBD010000136.1:0-8032 GCA_033721115.1 Woeseiaceae bacterium
CCCTGATGGCCTACATGACCATGGCCGTCAGCGCCGCCATCGGGCTCATCTGGCGCATCAAGCTCGCGCACGCCGTCGCGGCAGCGGCGGCGCCGATCGGGGCCGCATTCACGTTTCTCGCGCTCGCGACCGGCTCGATCTGGGGTCGCCCGATGTGGGGCACCTGGTGGGAGTGGGGTGATCCGCGGCTGACCTCAGAACTGGTCATGCTGTTCCTGTACTTCGGGTACATGGCCCTGCGGGGCGCGATCGACGATACGGCCAAGGCGGACCGGGCCAGCGCCGTGCTCGCGATGGTCGGCGCGGTCAACGTGCCGATCATCCATTTCTCGGTCGAGTGGTGGAGCTCGCTGCACCAGGGACCGACGCTGATCCGCGAGGGCGGCCCCTCGATCGATCCCGCGATGCTGTATCCGCTGCTGGCGATGATCTTCGGCTTCACTTTCATCTTCGGCGCTATGCTGCTCAGGCGCGTACGGACCGAGGTCCTGTACCGCGAACGGCGGACCCGCTGGGTGCGGGACCTGGTTCTGGCCACGACGGGGCAGAAATGATGGAGAATCTCGCCATGGGCGACTACGGCGCCTACGTATGGAGTTGCTTCGCACTGACTGCGATCGTCGTGGTCCTGGTCGAGTGGCGGGCACGATTGCGGCACCGCCGGGTCTACAGGGACATCGAAGTGCGCATCAAGGCACTGGGAGACAGGCAATGACACCGCGGCAGCAGAGGATGCTGGCCGTCGGCCTCACGGTCGCCGGCATTGCGATCGCCACCGGACTGACGCTCAGGGCGCTGAAGGACAACATGATGTTCTTCATCAGCGTATCCGAGGTCGTCGCGGGCGAATTTCCGGACGAGCGCAATTTCCGCGTCGGCGGCCTGGTCGTGCACGACTCGCTCGAGATCGATGGCCTGGACGCGAATTTCCGGGTGACCGACCTGCGCTGCGAGATCCCGGTCCGCTACACCGGGGTACGGCCCGACCTGTTCCGCGAGGGGCAGGGCGTCGTCGCGCATGGCCGCATGGGCGAGGACGGCGTGTTCCGTGCCGAGACGATCCTCGCGAAGCACGACGAGAACTACATGGCGCCCGAGGTCGCGGAATCGCTCGCCGGGCACGTCGACGAGATGACGGCCAACGTGGCGCAGGGCACGGCAGAGTGCGGTAAACCATGATCCCGGAGATCGGCCATTTCGCACTAATCCTGGCGCTGACCCTGGCGCTTTGCCAGGGCATCCTGCCACTGGTCGGCGCGCAGCGGAACGACGCCGCGCTGATGAGCGTGGCGCGGACCGCCGCGAACGGCCAGTTCTTTTTTGTCGCGTTCGCCTTCGGCTGCCTGACCTGGGCCTTCGTGCAGAGCGACTTCTCGGTCGAGTACGTGGCGAATCACTCGCAGCTTGCGCTGCCGACGATTTACAAGGTCTCGGCCGTCTGGGGCGCGCACGAAGGATCGCTGGTGCTCTGGATGCTGCTGCTGGCCGCCTGGACCGTCGCCGTCGGCCACTTCAGCCGGGGCCTGCCGGAGGCCTTTGCGGCCCGGGTCATCGGCGTGCTCGGGCTCCTGTCGACCGGCTTTCTGCTGTTCACGCTGCTGACCTCGAATCCGTTCGTCCGGCTCGTGCCGGCGCCGGCTGACGGAGCCGACCTGAACCCGCTCCTCCAGGACCCCGGTCTCGCGATTCACCCGCCGCTGCTCTACGCGGGCTATGTCGGCTTCTCGGTCGCGTTCGCGTTCGCCATCGCCGCGATGCTGTCCGGCAACCTCGACCGGACCTGGGCGCGCTGGACCCGGCCCTGGACGACGGCGGCATGGCTGTTTCTCACAATCGGCATCGCGCTCGGCAGCTGGTGGGCGTACTACGAACTCGGCTGGGGCGGCTGGTGGTTCTGGGACCCGGTCGAAAACGCCTCGTTCATGCCCTGGCTCATCGGGACCGCGTTGATTCATTCGCTGGCGGTCACCGAGAAACGCGGGCTGTTCAAGAGCTGGACGCTGCTGCTCGCGATCACCGCGTTTTCGCTGAGCCTGCTCGGCACCTTCCTCGTGCGCTCCGGCATCCTGGTCTCGGTGCATGCCTTCGCGACCGATCCGACGCGCGGCTTTTTCATCCTCGCGTTCCTCGGTGTCGTGATCTTCGGCGCGCTGGCACTGTATGCGTGGCGTGCGCCGGCGCTGGATTCGCCCGCGGGATTCCGGCCGCTGTCGCGGGAAACCTTCCTGCTGCTGAACAACGTCCTGCTCGTCATCGCGGCAGCGCTCGTGTTCATCGGCACACTCTCGCCGCTCGTCGTCGAAGTCATGAACGCCGGCAAGATCTCGGTCGGGCCCCCGTGGTTCAACATCGCGTTCGCGATCCCGATGGTGCCGCTGATTTTCCTCGTCGGCGTCGGCATGCACACGGCGTGGCGCAGCCAGGCCGCGGCGCCGCTTTTCGGGCGACTGCGCATCCCGGCCATCGTCGCGCTGGTCGCGGGCATCCTGATTCCGGGGCTGTTCTACGGCCGCTTCGGCCTGCTCGTCAGCGTCGGGGTCATCGCGGCATTCTGGATCATGGGCGCGGCCCTGATCGACCCACTCAGGGCCTGGCGCCGCGCGCCGGGCGCGCCACGACTCTCGCGCTCGATGCTCGGCATGTCCGTCGCACACTTCGGCCTCGGCCTGTTCGTCATCGGCGTCTCTGTCGTCATGGCCTACAACGTCGAGTCGGACCAGGCGCTGCGGCCCGGCAATTCGATCACCGTGGCCGGCTACGACTTCGAGTTGCGCGAGCTCCGGAACGTCGAGGGTCCGAACTACAGCGCCGTCGAAGGCGTCGTCGAGATCCGCGACGGCGGCGAGTATGTCGGCACCGTGCGGCCACAAAAGCGCCGTTACCTGGTGCAGCAGAGCCCGATGACGGAGGCGGGCATCCTCGCGCTCTGGAACCAGGACCTGTTCGTGGCGCTGGGTGACCAGATCAGTGCGGACACCTGGAGCGTGCGTGTGCAGTACAAGCCCATGATCCGCTTCATCTGGCTCGGTGCCCTCGTCATGGCGCTCGGCGGGCTGATCGCGACGACGGACCGGCGCTACCGGATCGCCGAATCGGCGGCCGACCGGGCCGAGGCCGGGCGGGTGACGGAGCCGGCCTGATGAACCGTTATCTTCTGCCGCTCGTCGTCTTCGCGGTGCTGGTGCCCGTCTTCGTGATCGGCCTCACCCGTGATCCGCGGGAGCTCCCGTCGCCGCTGCTCGAAGAGCCTGCACCGCAGTTCGCGCTGCCTTCGCTGCACGACCCCGAGCGCATCGTCGGTTCCGCCGATTACGAGGGCCGGATGGCGCTCGTCAACGTCTGGGCGACCTGGTGCCCCGGCTGCCGGCAGGAGCATCCGTTCCTCATGGAGCTTGCACAGCAAGATGTCGTTCCGATCGTCGGCCTGAACTGGCGCGACAACCGGCCCGACGCGCTGCGGTGGCTCGAGGCGCTGGGAGACCCCTACGTCTTTTCAGCCTACGACGAGGACGGCCGGGTCGGCATCGACTGGGGCGTCTACGGGGCACCGGAAACGTTTCTCGTCGACCCGAACGGCATCGTCATTCACAAGCACATTGCGCCGCTGACGCGCGAGGTCTGGCAACAGGAGTTCCTGCCCCGCATCCTGGCGGCCGGGGGGGCGGAATGAGGCACATCATCGCGCTGCTGCTGATCGCGCTGACTGCAGGCACGGCGGTCGCGATCGATACCGGGCCCGCATTCGAAGACCCGGCGCTGCAGGCCCGCTACGAAAAACTGATCGACGAGGTGCGCTGCCTCAAGTGCCAAAACCAGACCATTCGCGATTCGAACGCGTTCCTGGCTGCCGACCTGCGCCGAGAGATCCGGCGCATGCTCGAGGAGGGCAAAAGTGACGACGAGATCAAGGACTTCCTCGTCGCCCGCTACGGCGAATTCGCCCTGTACCGGCCGCGCGCGCGCGGCAAGACACTGGTGTTGTGGCTTGCACCTGCCGCGTTCCTGCTCGGCGGCGGCCTGATCCTGTGGCGTATCCTCGCGCGCCGCATGGCCATGCCGATCGACGACGAAACCACGCGGGAGACCTGACGCCGTGACCCTGTGGATCGTGCTGGGCACGATGTCCCTTCTGGCAGCGCTGTTCGTGGCTGCGCCGCTGTACCGCGGCCAGCGCCGGGTGTCCTTCGTGACCGTCGGTTCCGTGCTGCTCGTGGCGGCCGGCTCCGCTGCGCTCTATGCGCGGCAGGGCAGCCCGGGCCTGTCCTCGGCGGGTGACGGCGAGCTGCCGGCGATGGACGAGGTGGTCGCGGCACTCGCAGAACGGCTCGAGGCGAACCCCGGAGACCTTAAGGGCTGGAAGATGCTCGGCCGGTCGTCAATGCAGCTTGAGGACTACGGGCAGGCCGTCGATGCGTTCGAACGGGCCAATGCGCTCGAAGGATCGCAGAATGCCCAGACGCTGATCGAGCTCGGCGAAGCGCTGCTCGCCCGGGACGGGGCAGGCGTCGAGGGCCGGGCCGCGAACCTGTTCGAGGCCGCGCTGGCGCTCGACGCCACGAATCCGACGGCGCTGTTCTACGGCGGCATCGGCGCACTCAACCGGGGCAAACCGGCACTCGCGGCCGACCGCTGGGAAGCGCTGCTCGCGCAGGATCCGCCCCCCGAAATCCGCCACGTGCTCGAGATGCGTATCGCGGAGTGGCGGGGCGAACCGCCACCGGCGCCGCCCGCGGCCGCGGCACCGGTGACGGCCGAAGCCACGGCAGGCGAGGGTGATGCCGTCATCGCCGCGACGATTTCGGTGGCCGATGCGGCCGCGGCGACACTGCCGCCGGACACGACGGTCTTCGTCATTGCGCGCGATCCCGCGCAGCCGTCGCCGCCGATCGCGGTGCGCCGGATGACGCTGGCGGGATTTCCGGCCACGGTGCGGCTCGGGGACGGTGACGCGATGATGGCCGGCCGTACCCTGTCCGGTCTCGACGAGCTCGAGCTTGTGGCACGGGCGTCACGCAGCGGCCGGCCGGTCGAGCAGGCCGGCGACTGGGTCGGCTCCGTGATCGTCCGCCCGGCCGACACGCCGCAGGTTTCGTTCTCCATCGATCGCGAGGTTCGCTGAGGCGCCGGCATGAACCGGGATATAGAGGCAGCGCCGATGTGTTTCGCCTGCGGGCCCGACAATCCGATCGGGCTCCGGATCGCATTCGAATTCGACGGCGAAGTATGCACCGGCCGCTTCACCCCGGACGAAAATCACGTCGGGTTCGAAAACACGGTCCATGGCGGCATCCTGTACACCGCGCTCGACGACGTCACGGCCAACGTACTCTACCGCCAGGGCCGCAAGGCACACACGGCACGCTGCGAAGTCCGGTACCGGCAGCATGCGCGGGTCGGTGAAACCCTGGTGCTCAGGGGCTGGATCGAGAGCGAGCGGCGACGGCTGATCGTACTCAAGGGAGAGATTCGCCGGGCCGCCGACGACGTCCTCGTCGCGGACTGTGAATCGAGTTTCATGCTCGAAAGAGCCTGATCGCAACAGGGGATTACCATGGCTTTACCCGCAGAGCTCGAGGCGCGCCTGCGCCTGCCGCTCATCGGCGCACCGATGTTCATCGTGTCGGTACCGGACCTGGTCATCGCGCAGTGCAAGGCCGGCATCATCGGGGCCTTCCCGGCGCTCAACGCGCGGCCGCAGGAAAAACTGGACGACTGGATACGGCAGATCAAGGAGGAGCTCGCAGCCCACTCGGCGGCGCACCCCGATGAACCGGTCGCGCCGTTCGCGGTCAACCAGATCGTGCACCAGAGCAACACGCGCGTGTACGCCGACATGGAAACCTGCGTCAAGCACGAGGTGCCCATCATCATCACGAGCCTGAGACCGCCCGGCGAAGTCGTCGAGGCCGTGCACGGCTACGGGGGCCTGGTGTTCCATGATGTGATCAGCCTGCGCCACGCGCAAAAGGCCATGGAACAGGGGGTCGACGGCATCATCGCCGTGTGCGCCGGCGCCGGCGGCCATGCCGGCACGCTGAGCCCCTTCGCGCTGGTCAAGGAGATCCGGCGCGAGTTCGACGGCGCCATCATCCTCTCCGGCGCGATGTCGAATGGCGGCGACGTGCTGGCGGCCCGGGCCATCGGCGCCGATCTCGCCTACCTGGGCACGCGCTTCATCGCTACCGAGGAAGCCAACGCGCTGCCCGGCTACAAGGAGATGATCGTCGACTGTGCCGCGGCGGACATCGTCTACTCGTCGCTCTTCTCGGGCGTACACGGCAACTACCTGAAACCCAGCGTCGCGAAAGCCGGCTACGACCCGGACGACCTGCCGACCGGGAGCAAGGACCTCATGGACTTCGCCAAGGGCGAGAAAAACGAGGCCAAGGCCTGGCGCGACATCTGGAGCGCGGGGCAGGGCGTCGGGAGCATCGGCGAGATCCTGCCGACGCGCGACCTGGTGCTGCAGCTCGAGGCGGAATACGAAGCGACCCGGCGCCGGCTCTGCGCCGGCTAGCCGATGAAGGTCGTCGCGCTCTCCTACCTGTTCGTCGCCGTCGGTGGCGCACTCGGCGCAATGGCGCGGTTCGCACTGAACGTCCTCCTGCAGCGCGACGTCGCGTTCCCCTGGGGCACGCTGAGCGCCAACCTGCTCGGCTGCCTGGCCATGGGCGTGATCGCGCAGCTGGTGGCGACCGCAGCATGGTTCAACGAGGCCGGCATCGTCCCGGATCAATACCGGCTGCTTTTCGCGATCGGCTTTTGCGGCAGCTTCACGACGCTGTCGGCGCTGGTCATGGAGCTGCACACGATGCTGAGTCGCAACGCGTTGCTCGGCTCATTCAGCTACCTGCTCGCGAGCGTGCTCGGCGGATTTGCCTGTTTTTACCTCGGGTTCGTGCTGACGAAGGCTCTGCGCTTCTAGTCGAGCGACGCACAGTCGTCGAGGATTTCGGCGATCCGCTCGACCCACTGCGCCTGCACCGGCTTCATGAGGACCGAACGCAGGCAGGTCACGGTCGGCGAGGTCGCCTCGAGCCCGGGCAGGCGCTGGCGGACGAAATCGGTCGGCAGGTCGATCATCGCGAGGTGCAGGTCCTGCCGCGCTGCTGCTTCGAAAATCCCGCGCGCGCGCAGGCCGGCCGACTCGCTGTCGTCGGCACGCGCAGCGTAAACGACGATGTCGAGTTCCGGCGCCAGGACCGGCAGGTAATCGTCACTGTCGACCAGGTGCCGCCAGAGTGCGCGTGCCGCCTCGAGACAGTCGTCGAGATCGCGGGCGAACGCACCGCCGGGTTCGTGCGGCAGGAGCCGCATCGTGGCCCAGAGTGCCACCGCCGACGCACCGGGCCGCGAACATTCGAGGCTGATCTCGCCCAGGTGCAGGTCTCCCGACGTGAAGTAGGTATAGGGGGAGCCGTGCTTGTAGAAGCGGCCGACGGCCGGGTCGCGGAACAGGATGCAGCCGCAGCCGTAGGGTTGCAGGCCATGCTTGTGCGGATCGATCACGATCGAGTCCACGGCGCGCAGTGCATCCAGGCTCCGGCGCGTCGCGTCCGCGAGTCCCGCCGCCAGCGTGAAATAGCCGCCGTACGCGGCATCCGCATGGACGCGGGCGCCGTACCGGCGTGCCAGCGGTACGATCTCGGCCAGCGGATCGACCGCCCCGAGCCCCGTCGTGCCCATGGTCGCGACGACGGTCCCGACGCCGCCCTGCGCGAGGCGCGCCTCGAGCAGAGCGAGGTCCATGCGCCCCGCCGCGTCGACCCCGACCTCCTCGAAGTCGAGCCCCAGCGCGGCGCTGATCCGGCCGTGCGTGTAGTGGGCCTGCGTCGAGGCCACGACGGCCTCGTCGCCGTGCAGCCGGCCGGCGACCCAGAGCGCCTCGAGGTTCGCCATCGTGCCCCCGCCGGCCAGGTGCCCTAGCGGCGCGTCCCAGCCGAACAGGCCGCCCAGCGTCTTGACGCACTCCTTTTCCATGGCCGAACTCGCGCGGCCGCCGTCGAGCGCGTGGTTGTTCGGATTGATCCAG
>JAWWBD010000137.1:0-8020 GCA_033721115.1 Woeseiaceae bacterium
CCCCCCCATCCCCCCCCCCGCCCCCCGGGGGGCGGGGGGCGTCGGCCCGCAAATCCCCCGCCCAAGGCCACGCCCCGCCACCCATGCCGGCCCGCCGCCACCGGAGTCCGGCGACCATGCCGAAAAGATCGTCCCGAATCGCGGCCGTGCGCTGCTCCTGCGGGTGGGGACGCTCGGACTTCGCGGGCGGCTAGCGGATCGAGTCGCAGAGGCAGTGGCGGTAGATGCCCTGGGGATCGTCGAAGCGCAGCAGAGTCTCTGCCTTGCGCCGGATGTCCAGCGTGAGACTTTCCATCGGCGCCGGACCTGGGAACGCTGCGGACAAGTCGCCGCCGGCGCTCACGAACAGCGTCAGCAGATCGAGCAACAGCTGCTCGGCCGCGGACAATTCCTTCTCGACGAGCTTGGTGCCGTACTCCCCCTCGGCGAGCCCCGCGAGGTCCGCCGCAGCCGCGATCGCATCCTCCAGTGTGCCGAGCTCGTCGACCAGGCCGAAATTCAGCGCGTCGATCCCGCTCCAGACCTGCCCCTGCCCGATCCGGTCGACCGTCTCCTTGTCGAGGCCGCGGCTGTCGGCGACGTCGCTGACGAAGTCGTCGTAGGTGTCCTCGATCAGCAGCTGGAACAGGCGCCGGGTTTCCTCCGTCATCTCCCGATCCGGCCGCAGTTGCCCGGAGAGCGGCGTCGTGCCGACACCGTCGTTGTTCATGCCGAGCGCAGCCATCGTGCGCTGGTAGGTCGGAAACATGCCGAAGACGCCGATCGAGCCGGTGATGGTCGCAGGACTCGCGAAGATCCTGTCCGTGCTGGCCGCGATCGTGTACCCGCCGGAGGCAGCCACGCTACTCATCGATGCGACCACCGGTTTGCCGGCCGCGCGCAATGCGCGGATCTCGTCGGCGATGACCTCGGCGGCAAAGGCGCTGCCACCGGGACTGTCGATCCTGACGACGATCGCTTCGACCGTCTCGTCGTTTGCCGCGCGCCGGAACAGCTCGGCGGTCGAATCTGCGCCGATACCGCCCGGTGGACTCTGGCCGAAGAATATGTCCCCTGCGGCGACGATGACGGCAACGTTTCGCTCACCGACCCTCCCCCCGGACAGGAGTCGTGCCTGCGCCAGGTACTCGCGTACGCCAACCGCATTGAATGTGTCCGGACGGTCCGGATCCGCCCCGACCTTTTCGATCATGCGGTCACGGGCTTCGTTGCGCGTGAGCAGCTCGTCGACGAGTCCCTTGTCCAGCGCCGCAGTCGCCGTATCGCCGCCCGCCGCAGCGACGTGGTCGACGAAGTTGACCGCGAAATCGTCTATCGCATCGGAATCGAGGTCCCGGGCCATCGTCACTCCCACCTGGTACAGCCCCCAGAGCTGTTCGATCAGGCGCGAAGTGGCCTCACGGTCCTCGTCCGACATGTCCATGCGGATGAACGGCTCGACGAACGACTTGTGCGTGCCGACGCGGAACACGTTCCAGTCGAGCCTGAGCATCTCGATCGCGTCCCGGTAATAGGTCCGGAACTGCCCGTAGCCGCGAATGAGCAAGGCGCCGTCGGGGTGTAGCCATACTTCGTCTGCATGCGCTGCGAGGTAGTACGCATGCTGCCCCATGAAGTCAGCGCTGGCGATCACGGGTTTGCCTGAGTTGCGGAATTCCTGGATTGCCGCGGCAACCCGCTGGAGTTTCGCGAGCCCCGTACCGAGGACGCTGCTGAGTTCGAGATAGACGACGTCGATCCGGTCGTCGTCGCGCGCGTACTCGAGCGCGTCGACGATGTCCTGGATCAGCGTCTGCGGACGCCCGTCGTCCAGCAGTTCCGCTACGGCGCGATCGTAGGGATCACCCTCGAGCTGCTCGACCAGCGTTCCGTACGGCTGGATCACGAGGGCTGCCCGTTCCGGCAGCACCGGCGGTGCGTCGGACAGCATGCCGATAACAAGCAGGAACAGAAATAACAGGAGCACCAGGTGCAGGACCTTGCGCAGCCCGTCGGCACCCGCCCAGAGCGCCGACAACAGGCGGAAAAGGATATTCGGTTTGCTCACTGAAACGACTCCGGTTCGCAGCTAGTGTATCCGGACCCGGCGGAAGGCGGCAAAGTTCCTCAGGGGTCCGGCACGAGCCAGAGCGACAGATCGGGCCAGAAGGCGATGATGATGACCGAGCCGAGCAGGATCATCAGGAACGGGAACGTGGCCGAGTACACGTGCAGGATCGGCTTTTCGAATCGGTAACTCGAGATGAACAGGTTGAGCCCCACCGGCGGCGTCAGGTAGCCGAGTTCCATCGCGGCCAGGAAGACGATGCCGAGGTGCACCGGGTCCACGCCGAACCCGTGCGCGATCGGCAGGATCAGCGGCACGACCAGCACGATCGCCGAGAAAATATCGAGGATCGCCCCGAGCACCAGCAGGAAGCCCAGCAGCAGGAACAGGAACGTGGTCTGGCTCGTGACCAGGCTGGAAATCCATTCGAGGAGCTTCTGCGGTATCTCGGCCGTGATCATGTAATTCGTCGATGCCAGCGAGACACCGAGGATGATCAGTATGCCGCCGACGAGCACCATCGCCGAGCGGATGATCCGCGGCAGTTCGCCCCAGCGGATCTCGCGCAGAATCACGACCTCCACCACGAACACGTAGAGCGCGGTTATCGCAGCGACTTCCGAAACCGCGAAGAATCCCGAGTAGATGCCCCCGAGGACGACGATGGGCAACGGTATCTCCCAGAGTGCTTCGCGCGTCGCGGCGCCCAGCTCACGCCAGGAGAACGGCTTGATCATCTGCGTATTGCCGCGGTTTACCCACATGCTGTAGCCCGCCAGCATGATGATCATCAGGATGCCCGGCAGGACGCCTGCCCGGAACAGGTGGTCGATCGATTCCTCGGAGATCACGCCGTAGAGGATCAGCGGCAGGGACGGTGCAAACAGCAGTCCGAGGCTGCCCGACGCGGTAATGAGTCCCAGGTTGAATCGATCGGGATAGCCGTCCTGCTTCAGCGCCGGATACAGCAGTGCGCCCAGCGCGATGATCGTGACGCCGGAGGCACCGGTGAAGGCCGTGAACAGTGCGCAGGTCGCGAGCGCAATGACGGCCAGTCCCGCCGGCATCCAGCCGAGGAAAGCGCTGGTCATCCGCACCAGGCGCTGCGGCGCCCGGCTCTCGCTCAGGATGTAACCCGCGAAGGTAAAGAGGGGAATGGCCGTCAGGATCGGGTCGCCCAGCCCGAGAATCTCGATTGCCATATTCATCAGATCGGTGTCGTCGCGACTGAAACCGACCATGGCGCTCGTTGCGATAACGGCGAACAGCGGCGCGCCCAGGATCGCGAGCAGGGCCAGGATGATGCTCGAGACGATCACGGCATCGGGGTCCTGGTCTGCGCCGTGTCGCTGCCGAGCGCGCTTTTCGCCGCGCTGAGGACGAACCGGTAGGCCGTGAGCGCGAAGGCGGCAGGAACGACGCTGTGGACGATCCAGGCCGGCGTCTCCCGGAACACGGTGTCCTCGAATTCAATTTCGATCTGCAGGTAGCGCCACGCATGCCATGCAATCACCGCACAGACGGCTGCCGCGAACAGGTCGACGAGGACCCGGGTCGCGCGAAACAGGATGTCCGGCAACAGGTGGCCCAGTGCGTCGATGCGAATATGGCGGTTTTCGCGCGCCGCCGCGATCGCGGCAATCATCGCGAGCCACAGCACGGTGAGGCGGCTGAACTCTTCGGCCCAGCTGATGCCCCTGCCGAAAATCTCCCGCAGGACGATCTCTGCGACACCGACCCCGACCAGGCCGCCCAGCAGCACGACCAGCGCGAAATTCTCGAGCAGGCGACCGGTCCGGTCGAGCCGGTCGAAGAATTTCCTCTTGCCCTCCGTCACTACTCGCGGCCGGCAGCGACGTTCCCGCTGGCAGTACTGGCACGATATTCGGCGACGAGGCCGAGCATTCGCTCGTAGAGTTCGAGCGAGAATTCGCCCCGTTCCGCGAGCCTGCGGTTGGAGTCGAGGACGATGCGCCGGATCTCCGCCGTTTCCCGGGCATCGGGCACGATGCGTTCGACCCCGGACCGGATCACGGCATCCTTGGCTTCGGCATTGTCGACCACGTTCTTGGCGTCGTACTTCGCATACAGGCCTTCCATCACCTCGCGCACCGTCGCCTGATCGGCGGCGTCGAGGCGCGAAAATGCGCGCTCCGACAGCGCCAAGAGACCGACCGTGTAGACCATCGGCAGATCGGTCAGGTAGTCGATCTCCGTGTGCAGCTGCAAAACGAGCGCCCCGATCGGCGAAAACGGCACGACGTCGATGTTGCCGGTCTGCAGGCTCGTGTAGACGTCGCCCATGGGCTTCAATACCGGCACGAGATCGAGCGCGCGGAGCGCAGCGAGGCCGGCCGGGTCACCCGGCGGTGCCCAGATCTTCTTGCCGCGCATGTCCCCGACGCCACGGATCGGATCGTTGGAGAGGATTACCGAAAAGCCCGTGGCGGCGAATCCGAAACTCACGAAACCGGCTTCCTCCAACCCGTCCATCAGCGTCTGGTCCAGCCGTGTCCGGACGTAGGCCGCCTCCGCGTCATCACGGAACACCATCGGCAGCGTGTAGAGGACGATGTCGGGATAGGTATCGGCCAGCACCGTCGGCGTCGTCGCGATGCCCTGCAGCTGGTTGATCCTTATCTTGCGGATGACCTGGTCGTCGGCGCCCATGACGCCGCCGCCGTACAGTTTCATCTCGACGCGGCCATCCGTCCGCTCGCGTATGTCGCGCGCAGCGGCCTGCATCGCCTTGAACCATTCCGACGTCGCGGGTGCGAGCGTAGCGACCTTGAGCGTCTGCCCGGCATGCGCCGCACCTGAAAGCGCCACCATCAACGTCAGTACCATCAATCGTTTCATAACTTTGTTCCTTGTCGTTGCGATCGTCCGCTACCGTTCCCTGGTGTGATCAGAAGTACTCGTCCGCCTCGGCCTGGAGGCGCAGTGCGTCCTCCTTGGCGAGGACATTCATCAGCGTATATCCCTCCGCGTACGGGCTCGCCTCCAGGACTTCGGCGACGAGACGGTCGTGAAGTTCCCGGTCATACAGCAATTTGGCATAACCCCTGGCGAATTCGACCTTTGCACCGAGGTCGCGACCGCCGGTCAGGGCGATCGCCCGCTCGAAATGCTCGCGCGCCTGTTCCGGTTCACCGCCGAGCGACGGCGGCCGGAGGGTCTGTATGACGCCGAGGTAAGTGTACGCGGCCGGGTTCGCATCGGCCCCGGCCAGTTCGAGGTAGCGCTCGAGCAGCGCCTCCGCCTGCGGCAGCTCGGCCAGCGTGTTCCAGTCGTCGGCATGGGACCTGAGGTAGGCCAGGGTCGCGAAGCCGTAAGCGTACAGGACGTCGGCGTCTTTCGCGTCGACGCCTGCGAGGCTCGCGACGAAGGCATCGTACCGCATCTCGCGCCACCCGCAGGCCTCGGCATGGGCGGCGCACATCGCCTCGAGGCCGTACGTTCGCGCCCTTCGCGTCAGCCTGGACGCCCGTTCGGGCTCGGTTGCGAAAACGGCCCCATACGACGCGTACATTGTCGCGGCGGCGGCGAGTATGGCGGGATTGTCGTCCTCGCCCTGCAGGAAGCTGTCGAGCAGCAGGATGTAGGACGGCATGCCGGCCCGGACGAGTTCGGGATCGTCCTGGTTGAGAATCGCGCTGGTCAGGTTGTCCCCGAAGGAGCTCGCGGCGCGGGAAACCAGCAGACTGCAGCCCGGCAGCACCAGGGTCGCGAGCAGGACGAGCACGAGGCCGGACTGCCCTGCCCGGCCACGCGCGGCGCCCATTCCGATTCCCGTCATCCTGGCCTCAAGCATACCGGTCTCCTGTCAGTTGCCCGTGGAGGCTAGCCCGCGCAGGCACTCCCGGCCTGACGGAAACCTGACAATTCCCTGATTTCTCGCGAATCGGGGCACCCGGGTCACGGGTCGACCGCGTCGCGCCGGTCCCAGAAAAAGCCGGGCCCGAGGACCCCTTCGGGTGGACTCGGGCCATGCTGCTTGGCGCCGGCATGTCCGGTTTCCACCGGCGCGCCGCGATCAGAGAAAACCTAAATTTTCTCCTTGATTCTCGCGCCTTTGCCGGTTCTTCCTCGAAGATAGTAAAGCTTAGCCCGACGCACGTCACCGCGCCGCTTGACCTCGACCGAATCCACGGTCGGGCTGTAGGTCTGGAACACGCGCTCGACGCCCTCGCCGTGCGACACCTTGCGGACCGTAAACGAGGAGTTCAGGCCGCGATTGCGCTTCGCGATGACGATACCCTCGAACGCCTGCAGACGCTCCCGTTCGCCTTCCTTGACCCTGACCTGCACGACGACGGTGTCGCCCGGTGCGAAATCGGGGATTTCCTTCCCCATCTGTTCCTTCTCGATCGCTTCGATAATCTTGTTCATGACTCTCTTTCCATCGGCTCGCGGCCGCTAACACCCTGCGCGGCCGGGTATTCTACACCCGACCCTGCTCTTTCAAAAATTCGTCGAGCAGCTCGCGCTGCTCCCTCGTCAGGTCCAGCTGCCGGAGCAGGTCCGGCCGCCGCAAATAGCTCCGGCCCAGGGCCTGCTTCATGCGCCAGCGCGCGATCCGCGCGTGGTCGCCCGACAACAGCACGGCCGGCACTCGCCGGCCGGCGACCGTTTCCGGCCGCGTGTAGTGCGGGCAGTCCAGCAGCCCATCCATGAACGAGTCCTGGGCCGCCGACCCGGCGTCACCGAGCACGTCCGGCAAGAGCCGCGCTACTGCGTCGATCACGGCCATCGCAGCGATCTCCCCGCCCGTCAGCACGAAGTCGCCGAGTGACAGTTCCTCGTCGACCAGGTCCTCGACCAGCCGCTCGTCGACCCCTTCGTAGCGGCCGGCGAACAGCACCAGCCCCGGCAGCGACGCCAGGCGCCGCGCCAGAGCCTGGTCGAAAACGCGCCCCTGCGGCGACAGGTAGACGACCGGGCTGCCTTCCGGCACCCGTGCCCTGGCCGCGCGAATCGCCGCCGCCGCGGGCTCGTATTTCAGGACCATGCCCGGGCCGCCCCCGTAGGGTCGGTCGTCCACGGTCCGGTGCGCATTCTCCGCGTAGTCCCGCGGGCTCTCGCCGATCACCTCGAGCAGACCGCGCTCCGCGGCCCGGCCGATCACCCCGCAGCCGGCTACCTGCTGCACCAGCTCCGGGAACAGGCTGACCACGGCGATTTTCATCGCGTCAGTCCCACTCCCAGTCGACCCGGATCACGCCGGCCGCGAGATCCACGTCGAGTACAACCTGTTCTGCCACGAACGGAATCAGCCGTTCCCGCTCGCCCGCAACGACGAGCACATCGTTCGCGCCGGTCGCCATGAGGCGCCTGACCCGGCCGAGGTCGGTACCGTCGCGGTGCACCACCCGCATGCCCTCGAGGTCCGACCAGTAGTAGCGGCCGTCACCCGGGTCCGGCATCTCGTCGCGCTCGACGGCGATGTCGCTGCCGATCAGCGCTGCGGCCGCATCCCGGTCCGTGACGTCAGCAAACCCTGCAACGATCGTCTTGCCGTGGCGCCTTCCCGCGGTAACGTCCGCGACGCGCCAGTCGCCCTGCTGCCGCAGGAACCACTGCGGGTAGTCGAGTATCGCTTCGCGTGGTTCGGTGTAGGAATACACCTTGACCCAGCCCCTGACCCCGAACAGGCCCGTTACCTGGCCGAGGAAAACGGGGTGCCTGACCGGGGTATCCCTAATTGGCCGCCTGCGCCTTTGCCTTGCGGTGCGCCTTCAGGAGCTTCGCCACCCGCTCCGAGGCCTTGGCGCCCTGCCCGAGCCAGTAATCGGTGCGCTCGAGATCGATCTCGAGGTTGACCTCGTGTTCCTTGCCGACCGGGTTGAAGAATCCGAGGCGCTCGAGGTAGCGGCCGTCACGCCGGTTCCGGCTGTCGGTGACGACCACATGGTAAAAGGGACGTTTTTTCGCGCCGGCGCGCGAAAGACGAATGCTGACCATTTTCCTTCC
>JAWWBD010000138.1:0-7981 GCA_033721115.1 Woeseiaceae bacterium
CGCGACGTCGATCAGCACGAACGCGAGCAGCACCGGCGCGACGTAGCGCACGATGACATGCCACGCGCGGAAGGCGAGCGTCTCCCTCCCGTCGAACAACTCGTCGGCGCAGAATTCCCGCTTGACGACCCAGCCCGCGAAGACACAGACGAGGATCCCGCCGACCGGCATGATCAACTGGGTCACGACGTAGACGAACAGGTCGAAGAAGCCCTTGTCCGCGAACTGTTCGAACATGCCGAGCGGGTGCACGCCCGCCAGCACGTTGAACGACAGTGCGCCCAGCAGGCACAGGGTCAGCGCGACCGAACCGGCGAGCGCTGCCGCCTGCCGACGATCGAGTTTCGTCGCGTCCCGCAGCCACGCGACGGGCGGTTCCAGCATGCCGATCGACGAGGTCAGCGCGGCGAAGAACAAGAGCACGAAGAAAACCGTGCCGAACACGAGGCCGCCGGGAATCTGGCCGAATGCGAACGGCAGCGTCATGAACACCAGCCCCGGCCCACCGGCCGGCTGCAGGCCGATCATGAAGACCAGCGGGAAGATCGCGAGCCCGGCCAAGAGCGCGACCGCCGTATCCGCCGTCACGATCACGCCCGCGGACTGCGGCAGCTTGGTCGAGCGCTCCATGTAGGATCCGTAGGCCATCATGTTGGTGATGCCGACGCTGACGGAAAAGAATGCCTGCCCGAACGCGGCCAGCACGACGTTGCTGTCCACCTTGCTGAAGTCGGGCCGGAACAGGAACCCGAGCGCGCGTGCGAAGTCGCCGACGACGGCGGCATACACGACCATCGCGACCAGCATCAGGAACAGGGCGGGCATCATGAACTTGACGGCTTTCTCGATACCGGCGTGCAGGCCGCGGGCCGAGATGCCGATCGTCGCGATCATGAAGACGACGACCCAGGGCAGGAGCGCCCACGGATCGCCGTTCATGATGTCGAATTCGCGCGTGGCTGCCGGCACGTCGAGTCCCTCGAGCCGGCCGAACGCGAGCTTGAACGAATAGGCGAGCGTCCAGCCGCCGACGACGCCGTAGAACCCGAGCGCCGTCAGCGCGCCGACGACGCCGAGTACCACGCCCATCCAGCGCCATTTCTCCGAGCGCCCCGATTCGCGTGCGACGTTGGCGATCGCCTGCGGCGGCCCGGCGGCGCCGCGCCGGCCGACCATGAGCTCGACGATCAGCACCGGCAGCGCGAGCGTCACGACGGCGGCGAGATAGATCAGAACGAATGCACCGCCGCCGCTCGATCCGGCCGTGTAGGGGAACAGCCAGATGTTGCCGAGGCCGACGGCGCAGCCGACCGACGCCATGATGAAGGTCATGCGCGATGACCACTGCAACCCGCCTGTCGTCGTCATTGTTATTCTCCTCAGGTGACGGTTTTGCGCACGCGGTATTCGGGCGCCTGCCAGGTGCCGGCCGCGAGTATCCGCTCGACCTTGGCCGCGGCATCCCAGGCGTCGACGTAGCGAATGTAAAGCGGTGAGAAACCGAAGCGCATGATCCCGGGTTCGCGATAATCGCAGATGACGCCCGCCGCGTGCAGTGCGCGGACGATCGCGTAGCCGTCGGCGTGCGTAAACGAAACCTGGCTGCCGCGGCGCCCGGCGTCGCGGGGGCTCGCGAGTTCGAGGCCGTGGTGGCCTGAGCGTGCCTCGACGAGCTCGATGAACAGTCCCGTCAGGCGCTCCGACTTCGCGCGGATCTCGTGGATGTCGGCCCGGCGCAGCATGTCGATGCCGGGTTCGGCCATCGCGAGGCTCGCCGTCGGCTGGGTGCCGGTCAGCATCTGCCGGATGTCGCCGGCCGGCCGGTAGTCGCGCTCGAAGGCGAAGGGTTCCGCGTGGCCGTACCAGCCCGTCAGGGGCTGGAGAGCCTTGCCGTGGTGGCGCTCGGCCGCAAACAGGAACGACGGGGCGCCCGGCCCGCCGTTCAAATACTTGTAGCTGCAGCCCACGGCGAAGTCGACGCCGCACCCGTTCAGGTCGATCGGCATGATGCCGGCGCTGTGGCACAGGTCCCAGACGGCAATGGCGCCGGCCTCCTGCGCGCGCGCGGTCAGCACCGCCATGTCGTGGATCAGCCCGCTCTTGTAGTGCACGTGGGTGATGCAAATGGCGGCGACGTCATCGTCGATCGCCCCCAGCAGCTCGTCGGCTTCGGCGAAGCGGATCGTGTGGCCCTTGTCCAGTTCGCGCAGCAGGCCCTGGATCATGTAGTTGTTGGTCGGGAAGTTGCTGCCTTCCATGACGACGACGCGCCGGTCGGGCCGGAGTCCGAGCGCGGCCGCCATGATCTTGTAGAGGTTGATCCCGGTTGCGTCGGTGAGAACCACCTCGTGCGGTTCTGCGCCGATCAGCGGCGCGAGCTTCCGCCCCAGCGTCTGTGGCAGATCGAACCAGCCGGCCGTGTTCATGCTGCCGATCAGGCCTTCCGCCCATTCGTGTTCGACGACCCGTCGCCCGCGCTCCGCCGCGGCGAGCGGCATCGCGCCGAGCGAGTTGCCGTTTAAGTAGATCGTGTCGGCGGGCAGGAAGAATTCGGCGCGGAACGCGGCGAGCGGGTCGTCCTGGTCGAGGCGTTCCAAATCGGCTCTTTTTAATTCTGACATCCGTGCTGCCCGGGCCGCGTCAGGGGCGCCTATACCTTACAATGAAGCCATGGCGCGCGACATCAAAAACTACGTCGCCGGCGAGTTCGTGGCAACGGGCGCGTGCTTCGACGCGATTGACCCGGCCGACGGTTCGCTCGCCGCCCGCGTGCACGAGGCGGACCGGGGCCTCGTCGATGCCGCGGTCGCGGCGGCCCGCGCGGCGCTGGATGGCCCGTGGGGCGGTTGTTCTGCGGCGGAGCGTGCCGCCGTGCTCGAGCGCGTGGCCGATGGCATCGAGGCGCGGTTCGACGAGTTCGTTGCGGCGGAAGTGGCGGACACGGGCAAGCCGGTGGCGCAGGCCCGCGCGCTCGACATCCCGCGCGGTGCGGCCAACCTGCGCTTTTTCGCAAACCTCGTGCGGACGACGGCCGGTGAGGTATTCGAGACGGCGACACCCGACGATGCCGGCGCGATCAACTACTCGGTCGCGAAACCGCTCGGGGTCGTCGGCGTGATCTCGCCCTGGAACCTGCCGCTCCTGCTCCTGACCTGGAAGGTGGCACCGGCGCTGGCCGCAGGCAACGCGGTCGTCGCCAAGCCGTCCGAGGAGACGCCCGGCTCGGCTACTCTGCTGGCGGAGGTCATGCACGATGCCGGCGTTCCGCCCGGCGTCTTCAACCTCGTCCACGGCTTCGGGCCGGATTCCGCGGGCGAATTCCTGGCCCGGCACCCGGGCATCGACGGCATCACGTTCACGGGCGAGTCGGCCACGGGCAGCGCCATCATGCGGGCCGCGGCGGCCAACGTGAAGGCACTGTCCTTCGAGCTGGGCGGCAAGAATGCCGCGATCGTCTTCGAAGACGCGGACTTCGACGCGGCCGTCGCCGGCACGGTGCGCTCGGTGTTTTCGAACTGCGGGCAGGTCTGCCTGTGCTCGGAACGCGTCTACGTGCACGAGTCGCTGTTCGACGCGTTCGTTGCGCGGCTCGCCGAGCGCGCCGCGGCGCTCAAATCCGGCTGGCCGACGGCGGACGACACGGAGCTCGGGCCGCTGATCTCCGTGGCGCACCGCGACAAGGTGCTGGGCTACTACGCGCTCGCGCGCGACGAGGGCGCGGAGTTCGTGACGGGCGGCGGGGTGCCGGCGTTCGGCGACGCGCGCGACGGCGGCGCGTGGATCGAGCCGACGGTCCTGACCGGACTGCCGGAGCACGCCCGCGCGGTCCGCGAGGAGATCTTCGGCCCCGTCTGCCACGTCGCGCCGTTCGCAACGGAGGAGGAGGCGGTCGCCCTCGCCAACGACAGCGACTACGGCCTGGCCGCGGCCGTCTGGACGACGAATCTCGCGCGTGGCCACCGCGTGGCGCGGCAGCTCGAGGCCGGCATCGTCTGGGTCAACACCTGGTACCTCAGGGATCTCCGGACCCCGTTCGGCGGCGTCAAGCTCTCCGGGATCGGCCGCGAGGGTGGGCTCCACTCGCTCGCGTTCTATTCCGAACCGACTAATATCTGCATCAAGTTATGAGTATGACCAAAGGCACGATCGTCGAGGGCAAAGCGAGGCCGCGCGGCCGTTATCCGCACGTGAAGCGGGCGGGCGATTTCCTCTACGTGTCGGGGACCAGCGCGCGGCGCGCCGACGACACGATCGCCGGCGCAGAGCCCGGTGCCGGCCCCGGCAAGAAGCAGCTCGATATCCGCGTGCAGACCCGTGCCGTCATCGAGAACATCCGCGACATACTGGCAAGCGTCGGCGCGGAACTCGGCGACCTCGTCGAGGTCTCCACGTTCCTGGTCGACATGCGCGACTTCGACGGCTACAACGAGGTCTATGCCGAGTTCTTCGCCGCGGACGGGCCGGCACGCACGACGGTCGCCGTCCGCGAGCTGCCCCATCCCGAGCTCCTGATCGAGATTCGCGCGGTCGCGTACAAACCCGAGGGCGACTGACATGGCGTTCCGCGAGCATCCGAAGCTCAAAGCGTTCAATCTCGAACGGTGGATCGACGAGCACCGGCACCTGCTCAAGCCGCCGGTCGCGAACCGGCTGCTGCACGACGACACCGGAATGATCGTGATGATCGTCGGCGGGCCCAATACGCGCATGGATTTCCACGACGACCCTGTGGAGGAATGGTTCTACCAGCTCGAGGGCGACATGCTGCTCAAGATCGCCGACGCCGGCGAGATCTACGACGTGCCGATTCGCGCGGGCGAGGTCTTCATGCTGCCGCCGCACGTGCGCCACGCGCCGCAGCGGCCCCAGGCGGGCTCGATCGGCCTCGTCGTCGAGTCGCCGCGGATGACGGGCATGAAAGACGGCTTTGAGTGGTACTGCTTCGAGTGCAAGCGGCGCGTGCACCGCGCCGAGGTGTCGCTGGTGAACCCCGAAGGCATCGTGACCGAACTGCCGAAAATCTTCGATGCGTTCGACGCGGACAGCGAAGCGCGGACCTGCGGCCACTGCGGGACCGTGCACCCGGGCAAGGGCAGGCCGCCGGAAGGCTGGGTCGAGCTGTGACGAAGACCCCCGTCATCGATATTCACGCGCATTTCCTGCCCGAGTCCTGGCCGGACCTCGCCGAACGTTTCGGCACGCCGGACTGGCCCTGGATGCGCCACACCGGGCCCGGCGAGGCGATGCTGATGCTCGGCGAGAAGGACTTCCGCCCGGTCTACGACGCCTGCTGGAGCGCGGCGCGACGCCTGGAGGAAATGGACCGGGACGGCATCGACCAGCAGGTGATCAGTGCGACGCCGATCCTGTTCGCCTACCAGCGCCCCGCGGAGCACGCGGCCGAGTGTGCGCAGATCTTCAACGACCTCGCGCGCGAGCTGTGCGCGGCGGGCAGGGGCCGGCTGCACTCGCTGTGCCAGGTGCCGCTGCAGGACGTCGACCTCGCGTGCAAAACGCTCAGCCGGGCGATGCGCGAAGGGCACCTGGGCGTGCAGATCGGCAGCCACGTCAACGGGATCAATCTCGACGACGAAGGCATCGTCACGTTCCTCGAACACTGCGCGGCCGAGGGCGCGGCGGTGCTCGTGCACCCGTGGGACATGCTCGCGAAGGACCGCACGGCGAAATACATGATGGCCTGGACCGTTTCGATGCCGGCCGAGACCCAGCTCGGTATCGTCTCGATGATCCTGGGCGGCGCCTTCGACCGGCTGCCCGCGAGCCTGCGCATCTGTTTCGCGCACGGCGGCGGCAGCTTCGCATTCCTGCTCGGCCGGCTCGACAATGCATGGCGCCGGCGCGACATCGTGCGCGGCCGGTCGACCGCGCCGCCGTCGACCTACACCGATCGATTCTATGTCGACTCCGCGGTCTTCGACGAACGCGCGCTGAGGCTGCTCGCCGAGGTGATGGGCGAGGAACGCATCGTGCTGGGCTCGGACTATCCGTTCCCGCTCGGCGAGGAACGCGTCGGCGACCTGATCCGGAATGCCGGCTGCCTGAGCGACACGGGCAAAGCAGGGCTGCTCGGCGGCAACGCGGAGCGCTTCCTCGGGCTGGCCTGAAGGGGCGCTCTGCCGTGCCGTGATCGCGCTTGCGTCCCGGTAGCCAAAGCGGAACAATCGGGCTCTGCCCGCCGACCGCGAAAACAACAAGGCTGATAGTTCATGGCCGATCCTCGGATCTTGTCCGGCCTGCTCCTGGCCCTGCTCCTGGCCCTGCTGCTGGGGTGCTGGCCGATGGCGGGCCGGGCCGAGGTCGTCATCGGGATCGTCGAGGACGGGCCGCTGCCCCGGCCGATCATCCCGCTCGACACGCTGGAGCGGGAGATCGTCGGTCTCGCGGGCTCGGAGTTCGACGTCAGGATGCCCGTCGACAAGCGCCTCGAGGGCGGCTGGACGCTCACGGGCATCCGGGCTGCGCTCGAGCGCCAGCTGGCGGATCCCGAGGTCGATATCGTCATCACGACGGGGCTGGTCTCGTCGCACGAGGCGGCGCGGCTGGGCGATCTCCCGAAACCCGTCATCGCGTCGATCGTCGCCGACATGCGGCTGCAGGGGTTCCCGGCCACGCGGGACGGCGAGCGGCTGGTCAGCGGCAGGCAGAACCTCGTGTACCTCGCCCACATCCGGACGGACGAAGACGACGAGGCCGTGCGGCAGACCACGATCGACGAGGCGATCGACATCTTCCAGGATGCCGTCGGCTTCGATCACCTCACGATTCTGCTCGACGACCTGACGATCGAGGCGATACCCGCACTGGCCCGGGACAAGCCGGCCCAGGTCGGCCAACGGCTCGGCGTCCGGACGACGGTCGTCCCCTTCCGGGACACCGTCGATGCGGCGCTTGCGGCGCTGCCGGAGGATACGGATGCCGTGCTGGTCGGTCCGCTGCTCGAACTCGACAACGAGACGATGCAGGCGCTCGCGCAGGGCTTCATCGAGAGACGTTTGCCCAGTTTCGCAATCATCGGCCGCTCCGAACTCGCGAACGGGCTCCTGATGACGTCCGGCGGCCGCGTGGAGGATGCGGTCCGCTACTCGCGGCGGCTTGCGCTCAACGTGCAGCGTATCCTGCTCGGCGACGAGCCGGGTTCGATCGATGTCCGCATCACCGATCCGCAGCGCCTCGCGATCAACATGCGGACTGCCGAAGCGATCGGCTTCTACCCGCGCTATGCCGTGCTGATGGATGCCGAGCAGCTCTTCGGCGACGAGCTGGAGCAGGGCGAGCCGCTGAGTCTTGCCGATGCCATGACCGAGGCACTGCGCCGAAACCTCGACCTCGCCGCGGCGAAGTACGATCCGCTGCTCGCGGGCGAGGCGACGCGGCGGGCGCGCGCAGCGCTTTTTCCGCAGCTCGGCGTCGGCGTCCAGGCCGTGCGCATCGACGAGGACCGTGCCAGCCCGCTGGCGCAGGCCGAGCGCAGCACCGATGCCGAGATTTCCGGCAGCCAGGTCGTCTACTCCGACGGGGCGCGGGCCGCCTGGCAGATCGCGGGTCACCTGCAGAGTGCCGCCGACTACGGCTACCAGGCGCAGGCGCTCGATACGCTGCAGGCCGCGGCCAGCGGCTACCTGAACGTGCTGCGTGCCCGCGCGCTCGAACGCGTGCAGCGATCGAACCTCGAAGTCACGCGCACGAACCTCGAGCTCGCGCGCCTGCGGCAGGCGATCGGCGCGTCCGGGCGCGGCGACGTGCTGCGCTGGGAAAGCCAGCTCGCGACTGACCGGCAGAACCTCGTGGCGTCCGAGTCGGACCGGCGCGTCGCGCTGGTCGTGTTCAACCGGGTACTGCACCGGCCGCAGAACCGGCCGTTCGTGCCGACCGACGAGGACATCGCGCAGTCGATCGCGCTGTTCCAGGACGAGCGCTTCCGCGCCTTCATCGACAACGCGGCGGTCTGGGGCCTGTTCCA
>JAWWBD010000139.1:0-7909 GCA_033721115.1 Woeseiaceae bacterium
GCAGGGGATGTCGTCGGCCTTCATGTCCCAGCCCCAGTGGTTGAGGCCTTCCTCCGTCGCGGGATACTCGTGCTCGAAGGGCCGGCGCGGATCCATGTTGCCGGTCTCGCAGCGCTCCTGGTCCGATTCGACGCTCGAGTAGCGGCGGACGCGGTTCCCGCCTGCATCGAGGATCTCGATCGTGAGCTCAGCGTCCTCGTCGAGCGCCTCCGCGAGGTGATAGTAAATCGGAACGTCCGGTGACGGGTTGGCGCCTTCGGCGTCGCCGCCGCTGCCGCCGGGCCGGCCCATGGGTACGGCCGGTGGCGCATATAGCGCGAGCGCGGCGCCCGCGCGCAATTGCGCGGCCTGGCGCACGACGAACAGGTCGTCCAGCACCCAGAAAGCCCGGCCCTGGGTCGCAACCGCGAGCGCGTCGTCCCGCACGCGCAGGTCCGTGATCGGCACGGCCGGCAGGTTGAGATCGAGCGACTGCCATTCCCCGCCGGCATTCCACGAGACGAACAGGCCCTTCTCGGTGCCGGCATAGAGCAGGCCGGGCACGAGCGGGTCCTCGCGCACGACGCGCACAAAGGCTCCGGCGGGAATATTGCTCTCGATGCGCCGCCAGTTGCGGCCGTAATTCGCCGTCTTGTAGATGTAGGGCCGGAAGTCGTTCAGCTTGTAGCCGGTGACGGCGAGCCAGGCCGTGCCCTCGGCGTGGGGCGACAGTTCGATCGCGTTGATCATCGCCTCGCCGCGGTGTGGCGGGGAAATGTTCTCCCAGTCGGCGCCGCCGTTTCGCGTCAGGTGTACGAGCCCGTCGTCGGCCCCGACCCAGATCGTGCCCTGTTCGGTTGCCGATTCGACGATGTAGAAAATCGTGTGATAGAACTCGGCACCGACGTTCTCCGGCGTCAGCGGGCCGCCGTTTCGCCCCAGGCGCGCCGGGTTGTTGCGGGTCAGGTCCGGGCTCACTTCCTCCCAGGTCATGCCGCGGTCGGCGCTCTTCAGGAGATATTGCGTGCCGTAGTAGATCACGGAGTGATCGTGCGGCGAGGTGATGACGGGCGGATTCCAGTTGGCCCGGTATTTCAGGTCCTTCGAGTCCTTGCCATAGACGAGTTCCGGATACGGGATGATGTAGCGGACTTTCTCGTTCTCGTGGTCGTACTCGGTCAGTGTGCCGTTGATCGTCGTCGCATAGACCAGCCGCGGGTCGTCGGGATCGAACGCAATGTGCGCACTCTCGCCGCCGCCGACCGCGTGGTAGTCGTCCTCGCCGATGCCGCCGTCCCAGGCCCAGGCCGCGATCGAGACCGTCGAGTTGTCCTGCTGTCCGGCGTACAGGCGCCACGGCGTCTGGTTGTCGGTGATCAGGCGGTAGAACTGCGCAGTCGGCTGGTTGTAGATGCTGGACCAGGTCTCCCCGCCGTCGAACGTGATCGTGGCGCCGCCGTCGTTGCCGTTGATCATGTTCAGGTTGTCGTCGGGGTTGATCCAGTGGTCGTGATGATCGCCATGCGGCGTGTCGATCTTTTCCCAGGTCGCGCCGGCATCGATCGATTTCATCAGCGGCACGTTCAGCACCCAGACCGTGTCCGGGTCGACGGGGTCGGCCGCAATGTGGTTGTAGTACCAGGCGCGGGTGTGCAGGACGCGGTGCGGGTTGATCTGCTCCCAGGTCTCCCCGTAGTCGTCGCTGCGCCAGAGCCCGCCCTCGCCGGGCTCCGCTTCGATGACCGCGTAAATACGCGCCGGCATCGCGGCCGGCACGGCGAGCCCGATCTTGCCGACCAGGTCCGGCAGGCCGCCCTCGAGCTTGTCCCAGGTATCGCCGGAGTCCGTCGACTTGTAGATGCCGCCGCCCGGTCCGCCCGACTTGATGAACCAGGGCCTGCGGCCGTGGTGCCACATGGCGGCATAGAGAATCCGCGGATTCGTCGGATCCATGACGAGGTCCGTCGCGCCCGTATCGGCATTGATCTTCAGGACCTGCTGCCAGGTCTTGCCGCCGTCCCGCGTGCGGTAGACGCCGCGCTCGGGGTTCGGCGCCCAGATCTGTCCCTGCACGGCGACGAACGCGGTGTCGGGGTCGCGCGGATGGACCTGGATGCGCGCGATCTGGCCCGCCTTCGGGAGGCCGACGAAGCTGAACGTCCGGCCGGCATCGGTCGAGCGCCAGAGACCCTCACCCTGGCTCGTCGTCACGCCGCGGATGGGCGCCTCGCCCGTGCCGACCCAGATCACGTTCGGGTCCGAGGGCGCGACCGCGATCGCGCCGATCGTGCCGACCGGGATCTGCCCGTCGGAGATGTTTTCCCAGGTGACGCCCGCGTTCTCCGTTTTCCAGACGCCGCCACCCGTCGCGCCCATGTAATAGCGCTGCGGGTCCCCCGGCACGCCGGTCACGGCCGTGACGCGCCCGCCGCGCCAGGGGCCGACGAGGCGGTATTCGAGACCGTCGAGCAGCGATTCGTCGACCGCGGCGGCGGCCGGGGCCGGGAGCCCGACGAGCAGGCAGGCAATGAACGGTGTAACGAGTCTGGGCAGCGCGGGCATCATTCTTCTTCTCCAGGCTGGCGGCGAGTGCGCGTGGACCGGTGTCCCGCAGACGCTACCGGCAGATGGATCGCGCCACAAGCCCGCGAATGGTTTCCCGGGTAGCTATACTGGCTGACATCGGCGCCGCGTTTCGCGCGCGCCGGGACAATAACAAGCAAGGGGAATACGATGAAAAAACGCTGGATAGCGCCCGCCGCGGGCGCGCTCGTGCTGTATTGCGGAGCCGTTCTCGCCGCTGAACACGAGGCAGAAGGCGCGGCAATGGAGCCGGCTACGCCGCTCGAACTCTTCGCCTGCAGTTACGTCGAGGGCAAGGGTCCGGCCGACCTCGACCGGGTCATCACGCGCTGGAACCGCTGGGCCGACAACCAGGGCCTGGACGATTACACGGCCTGGACACTCGTGCCGTATTACTCGGGTCCGGAGCAGGACTTCGACGTCCTCTGGATCGGCGGCTCGGAAACGGCCGCGGCGCTCGGCCGCGCGCAGGACACCTGGCTTCGGACCGGCAGCGAAGTCCAGGCGCTTTTCAACCAGGTGGTCGACTGCAACGCGCACGTCAACATGGCGGTGCTGCAGTACAAGGCACCGCCCGAGCGGGCCAACCCCGCCAACGTGGTCGTATCGTTTTCGGACTGCGACATGGCGGACGGCAAGGGCTTCGGCGACGTCG
Source organism: Woeseiaceae bacterium (assembly GCA_033721115.1). Classification (GTDB taxonomy): domain Bacteria; phylum Pseudomonadota; class Gammaproteobacteria; order Steroidobacterales; family Woeseiaceae; genus UBA1847. Next base: position 3,218 of record JAWWBD010000139.1, read on the forward strand.
CCGGGCCGCTGGCCGAGTGGGCTGCCTACCGCGCCGATCACGGCTCGACGGCCGGCATGTGGGTCATGTTTCCGGCCTACGGCGGCGGCGATGCGGACTTCGATTTCAAGTTCGTAACGGCATACCAGAACCTCGAGGACCAGGGCGTGGACTGGGACCAGTACGCTGCGGCCGGCTGGCAGAAGGCCGAAGAACTGTTCGCGGGCAATCTCCGCTGTGACGAATCGCGTGTCTACATCGCGACGAACCGGCGCATGTCGGCGGACCACGACGACTAACGCAGGCGATCGCTCCGAGCAGAAAACGGCGGGTCGATCCCGCCGTTTTTCTTCGGGGCGGGAATAAATTCCGTCCCGCGTGCGTAATTCGAACCCGGGCATTTGCCGAACGGAGCCGGACTGTGCCGAACGAACGCCGGATGTTCATATTGAAGGCCCTCGTGCTCTGGGCGGCTGCCCTGGTCGGGGTGGTCCTCGTCATGCCTTACACGATGGCGCTCGCGCCCGGGCGGCTCGAAGCCGCGGCCGCGGACCTGGGCATCCCGATTGCGGCCGTCATCGCGCTGTCCCTGCTGCAGTCCGCGATCCTGCTCGGCGGCATGGTCGTACTCGGTCTCTGGGCGGCGCGCCGGGTCGGGCTCGAGGTGCCGCTGCTCGAGACCTGGCTCGACCGGCAGCCGCCGCCGCGGGACGCAGTGCGAAACGCCGGCTGCGCCGCCGGGCTGGGTGCGGCCTGCGGCCTCGCCATCGTAATGCTCGACACGACGCTGTTCGCGGCTGTCGGTGAATCGCTGCGCGGGGTCGTCCCTTCGCCGCCGCGGGCCTGGCAGGGCCTGCTCGCGTCCGTCTACGGCGGCGTCACCGAGGAGGTGCAGCTCCGCCTGTTCCTTTTCTCGCTGCTGGCGCTGGGCGCATCATGGTTGCGGCGCCGGTTTCGCGCACAGCCCGGGGCGGAGCTCACGCCGACGATTTTCTGGATCGTCAACGCCGTCGTAGCGCTCGTCTTCGGCCTGGCCCACCTGCCGGTGATGGCCGAACTCGTGGCACTGACGCCGCTCGTGGTGGCCCGCTCGATCCTGTTGAACGGGCTGGTCGGTCTCGCGGCCGGCTTTCTCTACTACCGGCGGGGTCTCGAGATGGCCATGCTCTGTCACTTCAGCGCCGACGTCGTGCTGCACGTCGTCGTGCCGCTCGCGGGCGGGCCGGGCGCTTAGTCTAGCGGCACGAGCCTGAGCAGGCGTGCGCCGCCGCCGTCCTCCAGCATCCAGACGGCCCCGTCGGGTCCCGTGGCGACGGCGCGCATCCGCCGCCCCATGTCGTAGCGTGCCACCTCGCGCGCCGTGTCCCCGTCGATCCGGACGCGGACCAGTGCACGTGCCGAGAGGGCGGGAATCAGCGCGTCGCCGCGCCAGTCGGGGAACAGGTCGCCGGCATAGAACGTGAGGCCACCCGGGGAGATCACGGGCGTCCACCAGGCTTTCGGCGCCTCGAATTCGGGCCGCGTGTCGTGGTCCGGGATGTCGATACCGCTGTAGTGCCGGCCGTTCGAGACGACCGGGTAGCCGTAGTTGCCGCCGCGCCTGACGAGGTTGAGCTCGTCGCCGCCGCGCGGACCCATCTCGGTGTTCCAGAGGCGGCCCCGGGCGTCGAAGGCGATGCCGAGCGGGTTCCGGTGCCCTAGCGACCAGACCTGGGCAGCGACGCCACCCTCGCCGGCAAACGGGTTGTCGGCCGGCACGGAACCGTCGTCGCTGAGCCGCAGGATCTTGCCCAGGTTGCCGTCCATGTCCTGGGACGGGTCGAACTTCTGGCGTTCGCCCGAGGAGACGAACAGGTAGCCGTCCGTGTCGAACAAGAGGCGGTGCCCGTAGTGGCCGCGGCCCGTCGTCTTCGGGTCCTGGCGCCAGATGACCTCGAGGCCGGTGAGTTCGCCGCCGCCGTCAGCCAGGGCGAGGGTGCCGCGTGCAACGGCAGCGCCGCGCGTGTCGCCGGGTCCGGCCTCGACGTAGCTCAGGTAGATGACGCCGTTGGCCGCGAAATCCGGATGCAGCGCCACGTCGCCGAAGCCCCCCTGGCCCCCGTAGTCGACCTCGGGCACGCCCGCGATCGGGGCCGACTTCTCGCCGGCCGGCGTCACCACGAACAGGGCGCCCCGTTTCTCGGTGACCAGCAGGCGCCCGTCGGGCAGGAAGGCCATGGCCCAGGGCTGGTCGAAGGTCGCGATCTCCTCTGTCCGGAACGTCCAGGGCGAATCGTTCTCCGCCGTCGCGCAGCCCGTCGCGATCGAAAGGGAAACGAGAGCGAGCATTCTGTTCATAACGTGGATCCAGGCGGCCGGCGGGATGAGAATCACTGCAGCGGTCAGTGTACTATTGTTGCCTTCGACACGGCACCGTCGCCGGGGATAAGGATCGGACGCAATGCGCCTGGACGCGATCGCAATCGGCAAGCACCCGCCCGAGGACGTCAACGTCATCATCGAGGTGGCGATCGGCGGTCACCCGATCAAGTACGAGATGGACAAGGACGCGGGAACGCTGGTCGTCGATCGCTTCCTGTACACGCCGATGTCCTACCCCGGCAACTACGGCTTCGTGCCGCATACGCTGTCGGAAGACGGCGATCCGATCGACGTGCTGGTCTGCAACACGCGGCCACTCGTGCCGGGTTGCGTGATCAACGTGCGGCCGATCGGCGTGCTGATCATGGAAGACAACGCGGGCCAGGACGAAAAGGTCATTGCCGTACCGTCGCCATCGACGACCGCGCGTTACGTCGACGTGCACAACTATTCCGACCTGCCCGAGATCACGCTCGCACAGATCGAGCACTTCTTCGAGCACTACAAGGATCTCGAGCCTGGCAAATGGGTGCGGATCGGCGACTGGCACGATGCGGGCGTCGCCCACGAGATGATCCTGCGAGCGATCGAGCGTGCGAAGGGGGAGGGAGACTGACGATGGGCGGCCGTTATTTCGAGGACTTCGAGGTGGGGGAGCTGATCGAGCACCCGATCCATCGGACCATCACCGAAACCGACAACGTGATTTTCACGACGATGACCCACAACCCGGCCGCGCTGCATCTCGACGCCGAGTACATGAAGGATACGGAGTTCGGCAAACCGCTGGTGAACAGCTGCCTGACGCTGGGACTCATGGTCGGTATTTCGGTGAACGACACGACGCACGGCACGACCGTCGCCAACCTGGGCTGGGACGAAGTGCGGTTCCCGAAGCCGCTGTTCCCGGGCGACACGATCCGGATCACGACCGAGGTGCTCGAGCTCCGCGACAGCCGGTCGCGGCCGGACAACGGCATCGTCACGTTCGCGCACCGCGCCTATAACCAGCACGACGAGCTGGTCGGCGAGTGCAGGCGCACCGCGCTCATGCTCAGGCGGCCGCAGAAGGCACGATGATCCGGAGTTACCTGTTCGTACCGGGTGACAGCGAGCGCAAGCTCGCGAAGGCGGGCGCGGCCGGCGCCGATGCGCTGATCGTCGACCTCGAGGATGCCGTGGCTCCCGGGGCGAAGGCCGCGGCCAGGGCCCTGGCGACGGAGTTCATTGCCGGCCGTGACGATGCCTGGGTCCGGATCAATCCCTTCGATACCGAGGATGCGCTGGCCGACCTCGAGGCGGTGATGCCGGCGATCCCCGCGGGGATCGTCCTGCCGAAGCCGCGCTCGGCGGCGGATGCCGAGGCGCTGGATTCCCGCCTCGACAGGATCGAGCGCGAGCTCGGGATCGAGACGGGGAGCACCCGGATCCTGCCGCTCGTGACCGAGCGTCCGGAGGCCCTGTTCGCGCTGGACGGTTACATCGACGCGACGGCCCGCCTCGCGGGCCTGGCGTGGGGCGCGGAGGACCTGAGCGCGGCGCTCGGCGCCGCGACCAACCGGGGGCCTGACGGCGGCTGGCTGCCACCCTACGAACTCGCCCGTTCGCTTTGCCTCGTCGCCGCGGCGGCGGCGGGCGTGCCCGCGATCGACACCGTGTTTACCGACTTCCGCGACACCGAGGGCCTGGCGCGTTTTGCCGCGCGTGCCCGCTGCGACGGATTCCGCGGCATGCTGGCAATTCATCCCGACCAGGTTGCCGTGATTCACGCGGCTTTCGTACCCACGACAGCCGAGATCGAGCGCGCCGAACGCATCGTGGCGCTGTTCCGGGACAACCCGGGGACTGGAGCCCTCCGCCTCGACGGTGCGATGATCGACCGCCCGCACCTCGTGCAGGCCGAACGCATACTGGCGCTGGCGGCCCGGCGCGACAAGACATGAAGATAAAAGAGAGAACAGCATGACAGAGATCTATCCCGTGAGCGCCGAAGCCAGGGCGCGCGCCCTGGTCGACGAAGCCGGTTACGAAGCCATGTACAAGCGGTCAGTCGCCGACAACGAGTCGTTCTGGGCCGAGCAGGCCGGGCGCATCGACTGGATGCGGCCATTCACGAAGATCAAGGACGTGTCCTTCGCGAAAGACGACCTGCACATCCGCTGGTTTCACGATGGCACGCTGAATGCCTGCTACAACTGCGTGGACCGGCACCTCGAATCCCGCGGTGACGACGTCGCGATCATCTGGGAAGGCGACGACCCGGCGCGCGACGCGAAGATCACTTACCGCGAACTCCACCAGCGTGTCTGCCGCTTCGCCAATGCGCTGAAGGCGCTCGGGGCCAAGAAAGGC
>JAWWBD010000140.1:0-7906 GCA_033721115.1 Woeseiaceae bacterium
ACGCTCGCCACCGGCGCCGCCCGCGTCACGGTGCCGCGGACCCTGAGCTGCGGCACCGTGACGTCGAGCGAGCGGCAGAAGAGCGAGGTCCAGGCGCCGGCCGCACAGACGACGCGCGACGTCCGGATGGGACCGTACTCGGTCACGACCCCGGCAACCGCGCCGCCCGCCGTCTCGATGCCGCGCACCGCGCAGCCGGTCAACAGCGTCGCGCCGGCGCGGGTCGCGGCACGCGCCAGCGCCGCCGTCGCGAGATGCGGCTCCGCACGGCCGTCGCTCGGCGTGTAGAGCGCGCCGCGCCAGCCCGCGGTCGAGCCGGCGACGAGGCGGGCCAGTTCGGCGGCATCGACCAGGCGCGAATCGAGGCCGTAGTCCGCCACGGAGTCGATCCAGTCGGCGTACTGCGCGAGCTGGGCGTCGGTGCGGGCCGCGAACAGCACGCCCTGCTGCCGGAAGCCCACGTCCTCGCCGAGTTCGTCGGCGAGGCCGCGCCAGATGTTCAGCGCCTCGACGATCATCGGCATTTCGCGCGTGTCGCGGCCCTGCTGCCGCACCCAGCCCCAGTTGCGGCCCGATTGTTCGCCGGCGATATGCCCCTTCTCGCACAGCGCGACGGAGACGCCCTCCCGCGCGAGGAACCACGCCGTCGACACGCCCACGATGCCGCCGCCGATGACGACGACGTCGGCCGCGTCCGGGACGGCGGCCGGCGGCGCCAGCGGTCGCTGCCAGGTGGCGGAAACCAGGTTGTCCGGCGTCTGCATCGCGGCTATCTTCGTGACCCCTTCGGACCGAGGCGCGATTCTCGCACAAAGCCCCGATGCCCATTCAGGCGATCGCAGACATTCCCCCGCTGCTCGCGACCTCGGTCGTGCGTGGCAGCGAGCAGGGCCAGAGCCACGGGGGCGTCTACCTCGTCGACCCGCGCGCGCAGGCGGTGCACCAGCTGCTCGACTGGGACCGGGCCGACATCGACTGGACGGGTCGCGGCTGGGACCGGGGCCTGAGGGGCATCGCGTTCGACGGCGACACGGTCTATATCGCGGCCAGCGACGAGCTGTTCGCCTACGATCGCGAGTTCCGCCGCACCGGGTCCTGGCGCAACCCGTACCTGAAGCACTGCCACGAGATCGCGGTGCACCGCGGCGTGCTGTACCTGACGAGCACGGGTTTCGACAGCATCCTCGCTTTCGATCTCGCAAGGCAGCATTTCACCTGGGGGCTCTACGTCGCCCGTGCCGACGGGACCTGGCACGGCCATCGTTTCGATCCTGCCGCCGCGGACGGCCCGGCGGCCGGTAACCGGCTGCACATCAACAACGTGGCGGTCGACGACTCGGGGCTCTCGTTCTCGGGCCTGCGCACGCACGGCATCGTGACGCTGGGCGCCGAGGCCCGGCTGCACCAGCAGGTCGAACTCCCCGCCGGGGTGCACAACGCCCGGCTCTTCCGCGACGGCGTGCTGTTCAACGACACCAACGCCGACTGCCTGCGCTTTGTCAGCCGCAGCGGCGACGAGCGTCACTTCCGCTATCCCGTCTACGCGGACGAAGAGCTCGAATGGACCGGCGTCGACGATTCGAACGTCGCACGCCAGGGATTCGGCCGCGGCCTCTGCGCGATCGACGAGCGGCTCGTCGCTGCCGGGTCGTCGCCCTCGACCGTGAGCGTCTTCGACATCGACTCCGGGACGCGCGTGTTCTCGGTCAATTTCTCGATGGACGTGCGCAACGCGATCCACGGCCTCGAGGTCTGGCCGTGGCCTTTGCCCGGGCGCGTCGCTCAGTCGGCCGAGGCAGCAAGCGCTTCGACGACCGATTCCGGGTCTGCGTCGTAGAGGATGTTGACGCCGGAGACTCCCGGCATGCTGCGGATGTCCCGGATCGCGGCCGCGCAGAGCCGGATGCCGGTTGCGCGCGGGTCGTCCGCCTCGGCGATGCGCTTGAGTTTCGGCCGCGGCAGCGCCGCCCCCTTGTAACGCTCGCGCACCGATTCGACCGAGTCGACCGACGTTATCAACGGCACCGTGACGATGATCGGCGCGCGGTGCGTGATCTTGCGCTCGATGACGCGCGCAAGGTATTGCTTGAGCAGCTTGACGTTGAAGCACGGCAACGTCTGCAGGAACCGCGCGCCCGCATCGAGTTTCTGCGTGATCTTCGCGGGTTCCCAGTCCGGCTTCGGCCGGATGACGGCGACGATCGTGCCGACCATGAACTCTGGCGCCGCCTCGACGTCGAGATGCTCGGCCAGCCGGCGCGTCATGCCGATCAGCTGGATCCCGGAGGTGTCGAAAACGCCGCGGACCTTGCCCTTCAGGTGCGGCGGTATCTTGTCGCCGCGATCGATGACGAGCGTCGTCACGCCGAGTGTGGCGGCGCCGAGTATCTCGCTCTGCAACCCGATCCGGTTGCGATCGCGACAGCTCAGGTGCATGACGGGATCGACGCCCCGCTCGAGGCTCAGCGCAGCCACGGCGAGCCCAGCGATGCGCCCCTCGGCCATCCGGTCCTCGGCGACCTGCACGGCGTCGACGGCCGGCGCGAGCGTGTCGAGATGACGGCGCACGCCGTCCGCACGCGTCGACGGGAACAGCGGCATTTCCGCCGTCACCACGAGGTCACTTTCGCGCAGCGCTTTCTGGAAGGTCTTCACGACGGCTCACCGGGCCCGGGTTGATGCGGAGTCTCGGGCGCCCCGCGGGGGCTGTCAAATCGTATCTCCGGCGCCGCGTTTGCAGTCCGCTGCCGGACCGGGTATACGCTTGCGTCTTCGGTAAGCCCTGCCGGCAGGACCATGATCGAACTCCCCGACGACCGACAACTCACCATGCTCCGCGACGGCCTCGCCGGGGCCGGCTACTACGCGGAGGGCATCCGGAAGGCACTCGGTTCCGTGCGCCCGCCGCGGCCCGGCGAAGAGCAGGCGCTCCTGTTCCGGACCCGGGACAGGTCGGCAGAGAACGCGATGCTGAGGCTGTTCCTGGTCGGTGCGTCGCTGGACGAGGAGACCGCGCGGCAGCTCTTGCCGACCGATTTCCGGGCGGCCTGCCTCGATCTCGGGCTGCTGGAGGCAAAGGACGGGATGACGCGGAGCAACGTCGTCATCGTTCCCGTCGAGGACCTGCTATTCGTCTCGGACGCGTTCCACGTCCTGGGCAGCGAGCGGGCGCACGAATTCGTCCTGCCCGCCAGCACGCATTCTGCGCAGTTTCTGCGCCAGGTGACCCGCCGCGACCCGGTCGACACGACGCTGGACCTAGGCTGCGGCTGCGGCATCCAGGCGCTCTTCGCCGCGCGCCACAGCCGCAGCGTCGTCGCGACCGACATCAGCGCGCGGGCCGTACGCTACACGGCTTTCAACGCGCGACTGAACGGCCTCGACAACGTCGAATGCCTGCGCGGCAGCCTGTTCGGTCCCGTCGAGGGCCGCCGCTTCGACCTCATCGTCAGCAACCCGCCGTTCGTGATCGGCCCCGGCGAGGACTACGTCTACCGGGACAACCGGCTGGAACTGGACGAACTCGTCCGCGAACTCGTCCGCGAGGCACCCGGCTATCTCACCGAGGGCGGCCACCTGCAGATGCTCGCGGAATGGGTGGAGTTCGAAGGCGAGCCCTGGAGCGACCGAGTCGAGGGCTGGGTCGACGGCACCGGCTGCGACACGTGGATACTGAAGAGCCCCCCGCGGCGCCCGGTCGAGTACGTCGCGCAGCGGGCAGGCGACGTCACCGGGCCGCTCGCGCTCGCAGGCCGTCCGTTCGCCGACTGGGTGAACTATTTCCGGGAACGAAAGGTTGCAGGAATCCACCCGGGCATGATCCTGCTCAGGCGCCGGCCGGGTCCCAACTGGTACAACGTCCTCACGCTCACCGGCGACGTCACCGGCGACTGCGGCGCCGCCGTCACGCAGCTCGTCGAGGCCTCTGACTTCCTCGACGCCTGCGACGATGCCGAATCACTCGAGGCCGCGACGCTCGAGTTCTCGCCCGCGCTCGAACTCGAGCAGCGGCTAAAGCGGACCGGCGACGACTGGGAACCCGCAAGGATCGTGCTGCGTACGACCGACGGACTGCCGAACGATGCCGAGATCGACGTCCCGATCCTCGCATTCCTGGACCAGCTGGACGGGCGGCGCAGCGTGGGCGAGGTGCTCGATGACTTTTGTGCGAAGACCGGCGCCGACCGCGCGAAGCTCGGTCCCGAAATGCTGGGCGTGATACGCCTGTTCGTCGCCCGGGGCTTTCTCGAACCGGCCAGCCTCGACGGCTGAGCACGCCGCCGCCACAACGGCGGCAGCACTTGGCTCGCCCGCCGTTAGTTGTCAGACTTGGCCGTCATTTCCCGGCGGTAGGTCCGACTTGCAGCAAAACGAAGCAGATACCCCGAAAGCCTCGTTCGACCGGGCGAAGGCCTTCATGCGCGCGGGCGACCCGGCGCTGGCCGAGCGCATCTGCCGGCAGGCGCTGAACGCGTTTCCGCGCGACGCGAACCTGCTGTGCCTGCTCGGCGCCACGCTGATCAGGCAGGACAAGGCGCAGCAGGCCGAACACACGCTGTCGCGCGCCGCCCAGCTCTACCCGACGTTTTCCCGGGCGCAGGAAGGCCTGGCCGAGGCGCTGATCCTGCAGGGCAAGCTCCCCGAAGCGCTCGAGGCCCTGGAGCGCGCCGAGAAACTCGAGCCCGCGAGCGCGTCGGTCAAGATCAAGAAGGGCCGGGTGCTCGATGCGCTGGGCCGGAACGACGAAGCCGACACGCTGTACGAGGAGTCGATCCGTCTCACTCCGAATCGCGAGGACCTCGTCCGCGGCATCCGGCTGCAGCGCATGGGCAACCTGCGTGAGGCCGAGCGCATCTACCAGGCCGTGCTCGCGAAGGACCCGGAGGACGTGGACGCGCTGCGCCTTCTGGCCGGCATCGCGATGCAGGCGAAACAGCACGGCGACGCCGAGGTGCTGCTCGCGCGAGCCGTGGAAATCGCGCCGGACTTCTACCAGGGCTGGATGGATCTCGGCAACGCGCAGCGCGAGCAGGACCGGCTGGACGAGGCGCTCGAGTCCTACCGTCGTGCGATGCGGCTCAAACCCGAGCTGCCGCAGCCATACACGGGTGCCGGCATGGCGCTGGGCATGGCCGGGCGGCATGCCGAGGCGATCGAGATGTTCGAAGCGGGACTCGCGCAGGGCCCGGCTCATGCAGGCGCGCTCGCCGGCCTCGGCCACGTGCAGAAGACCGTCGGCGACCAGGCCGCCGCGATCGACGCCTACCGCCGCTGCGTCGAGCACAACCCCTGGCACGGCGAAGCCTGGTGGAGCCTCGCGAACCTGAAGACCTATCGCTTCTCGGCTGAAGACGTCGCGACGATGGAGGCTGAGGTCGCCGCGGAGCGCACGAACGACGAGCAGCGCGCGCACTTCCAGTTCGCGCTCGGCAAGGCCTACGAGGACGCGGGCGACCATGCGCGGGCCTTCGAGTATTACCGGCAGGGCAACGAGAATCGCCGGGAGCGGGAAAAGTACGACCCGGTGCAGACCATCGACATGCACGACCAGTGCATCGAGGTCTTCACGCGCGAGTTCTTCGAGCAGAACGCAGGCAGGGGCGACCCGCGGCCCGATCCGATTTTCATCGTCGGTCTGCCCCGCTCGGGCTCGACGCTGATCGAACAGATCCTCGCGAGCCATCCCGACGTCGAGGGCACGCACGAACTGCCGGACATGAGTCGCGTGGCGCGCTCGATCGGCACCGGCCGGCAGGACCGGCTCTCGTACCCGCGGGCGGTGCGCGAACTCGGCGCCGACGATCTCGCCCGGCTCGGCGCGACCTACCTCGACAAGACGCGGCGCCATCGCGAGACCGACGCGCCGCGTTTCACGGACAAACTGCCGAACAACTTCACGCACGCGGGACTGATCAGCGCGATCCTGCCCAACGCGACGATCATCGATGCGCGCCGGCATCCGCTCGACAGCTGCCTCGGCAGCTACAAGCAGCTGTTCGCCCGCGGCCAGCCCTTCACCTACGATCTGTTCGAACTCGGCGAGTTCTACCTCGAGTACCGGCGGCTGATGGCGCACTGGCACGAGGTCCTGCCCGGCAGTATTCTCGAGGTCCAGTACGAGACCGTCGTCGAGGACCTCGAGGGCCAGGTAAGGCGCATCCTCGAGCACTGCGGCCTCGCCTGGCACGACGACTGTCTCAGGTTCTACGAGACCGACCGCGCCGTGAAAACCGCGAGCTCGGAGCAGGTCCGGCAACCGATCTACAAGGGCGCGCTGCACCGCTGGCGCCACTACGAGACCGAGCTCGAACCGCTGATCGAGATACTGGCGCCCGTGCTCCGTGACCTGCCGGCCGACTGGCAGCCGGCATCGCTGCGCAGCGCCTGAGGCGGAGGGCCGTCAGGCCCGTCCCGCGGTCTGCTCCGCTTCGACCGCGCCGATCGCCGTCGGTGGCAGGTAGTCGAAGATGAACGTGATCCGGTCCTCGGTCCCGCTGTTGATCACGCTGTGGACCTTCTGGTTGTTGATCTCGTAAGCCTCGCCGACCTTCAGCCGGTACGGACGCCCGTCGATCGTGAACCGCACGCGGTGGTTGGTCGTGATCGGCACGTGGATGCGGTGGCTGCGGCGAAACGTCGTGTGGCTGTCGAAATGGGGATCGATGCGGCCGCCGGCCAGGAGCTTCGCCGCCATCGCGCGAATGACGACGCCGCCGGGCGCATAGCCGCGCCCGATCAGCTCCTCCATGACGGGCAGCGCCGCGGGCGCCAGGAGTTCCCAGCCGGCCTCCTTGCGCACCTCGAGGTCTTCCGGCGTGCCCTCGCAGAACACCATGACGACCGATCGCGTCAGCCGGTGTACCTCGTAGTCCTGCTGGCGCTTCTCGTTCTGCCGCCAGGTCGCGTCGTCGAGGGCCAGGACGGCTTCGCTCAGTGCCGTCACGTCGACGGGACCGAGCGATTTCAGCGGGGTGTCGATGTTCATTTTGTCCCTTATATCCAGACCACTGACAAGGCAGGGTTTTTCGGCCCGCATTGACGCCGACCGGATGCCTCGATGTCAAGTTGTGTGGCCACAAAACATGGTGGTAGCATCGGATAGCCTGAACGCAAAGCGAGCGTTCAAGCGACGTCCGGGCCGGGCCCGAATGTTGCGAAAAACCCACAAGGCGCCGGTCGCAGGACGCGGCACCATTGCCCAGAGCTGATCCCCGGGGGGAAAACATGGCTGCAAATCCGTCCGCAAACTTCGATGGCGTGCCAGCGCAGAGCGCGATCGCGATTGCCGTTTCCGTAGCGCTGTCCGGACACGCCGGCCAGGTGCGTGCCCAGCAGGCGGAGGACGATGAAGGTGCCCGGTCCCAGGGCATCGAAGAGATCATGGTTACTGCCCGCAAGCAGACCGAGAGCCTCCAGGACATCGGCGCAAGCATCCAGGCGTTCTCCGGCGAGGAGCTGAAGCGCCGCGGCCTCGTCAACATGGAAGACGTGATCCGCTTCCTGCCCAGCGTGCAGCACTTAGGCGGCACGGCGGGCGCCAACAAGATCATCTTCCGCGGCGTCTCGGACAACCCGGTCGCCTTCATCGCGGCCTCGTCGGCGGCCCTGTACATCGACGAGCAGCCGCTGACGCAGTTCTCGATCAACCCCGAGCCGCGGATGGTCGACATCGAGCGCGTCGAGTCGCTCGCGGGCCCGCAGGGCACGCTGTACGGCGACAGCTCCCAGTCCGGCACGCTGCGCATCATCACCAACAAGCCCGATCCGACCGCGTTTTCGGCTTCCGTCGACATGATGTTCCGCGACGGCGGCGAGTCGTCGGCCAGCAACGAGATCACGGGCGTCCTGAACGTGCCGCTCGTCGAGGACAAGTTCGCGATTCGCCTGGTCGGCTTCACGGCGACCG
>JAWWBD010000141.1:0-7822 GCA_033721115.1 Woeseiaceae bacterium
CGCGACTGCCTGGTCAAGGACGAGATCGTCGTCGTGACCGGGCCGCTCCGGTATGACGACTTCATCGGTGCCTGGACCGTGAATGCGAAGAACATCGTACCGATCGACGGGGTCATCGAGAGCCGTGCCGAAGGTTTGCTCCTGTCGCTCGCGCCGAACGGCCAGGGGCGAGAACTGCTCGCCGAACTGCACGACGTCCTGCTGCCGTACCGGCAGGGGCACTGTGACGTATCCGTCCGGTACATCGGCACGACGGCCGCAGCGCGGCTGAGCCTCGGGCCGGAGTGGGCCGTCAGGCCGAGCCGGGAACTGCGCGACAAACTGCAGGAACTGCTGGGCAGCCAGAACGTCCGCCTCGTGTACACACCCGGCCGCGAAATCAGGTAGAGTGCTTGCACCCCGTAGCGGACCCTGCGCCCCATGGACCTGAAATTCCTCGATTTCGAACAGCCGATTGCAGAGCTCGAAGCGAAGATCGAAGAACTGCGTTTCGTCGGCGACGACTCGGAAATCAACATCAACGAGGAGGTCGCACGGCTGCGCAAGAAAAGCGAGGCGCTGACGCGGAGTATTTTCTCGAAACTCAGCGCCTGGCAGATCGCCCAGGTCGCCCGCCACCCGATGCGGCCGTACACGCAGGACTACCTCGAACGCATAGCGCCCGATTTCCAGGAACTGCACGGTGACCGGATGTTTGCGGACGATCCGGCGATCGTCGGCGGGGTCGGCCGGATCGACGGCCGTGCGATCATGTTCATCGGGCACCAGAAGGGGCGCGACACCAAGGAGCGCGTCCGGCGGAACTACGGCATGCCGAAACCCGAGGGCTATCGCAAGGCGCAGCGGCTGATGCGCATGGCCCAGAAGTTCTCGCTGCCGATCGTAACCCTGATCGACACGCCCGGCGCCTATCCCGGCATCGGCGCCGAAGAGCGCGGCCAGAGTGAAGCGATCGCGTACAGCCTGTACCTGATGGCCGGCCTCAGGACCCCGATCGTCAGCGTCGTCATCGGCGAGGGCGGTTCGGGCGGTGCGCTGGCGATCGGCGTCAGCGACCGCCTGCTGATGCTGCAGTACAGCATCTACTCGGTGATCTCGCCGGAGGGGTGCGCATCGATACTCTGGAAGAGTGCCGAGAAGGCGCAGGAAGCGGCCGAGGCGATGCGTATCACGGCCGAGAGCCTGAACGAGTTCGGCCTCGTCGACGAGGTTCTGGCAGAGCCGCTGGGCGGCGCGCACCGCGATCCCGATGCGGCGGCGGAGGTCCTGCGAAACGCCGTGCTGGAGCAGCTGGACGACCTCGGGAAACTCTCGACGGACGAGCTGCTCGCGGAGCGGCAGCGTCGTGTCGAAGGATTCGGCCGCTTCAAGGAAGCGTGAGCTTCGACGCGGCGTCGCTCGCCGCCATCCTCGACGACATCCGGACGGCCGCGGGGCCGCCCGTGCGCTACGTCGTCGGATTTTCCGGCGGGCTCGATTCGACGGTGCTGCTGCACGGGCTGGTCCGGACCGGCCCCAGCGTCCCCGTCGTCGCCGTGCACGTCGACCACGGCCTGCAGCCGGCCGCCGGGCAGTGGGCCCGGCACTGCGCCGACTTCGCGGCCGGGCTCGGCGTCGATTTCGAACTGCGCCGCGTCACGGTCGACACGGCCGCCGGCCAGGGTCCGGAAGCCGCGGCGCGGGAGGCACGCTACGCCGCGTTCCGCAAGATCCTGGATCCCGGCGACTGGCTGCTCACCGGCCACCACGGTGACGACCAGGCCGAGACCGTGCTGCTCAACCTGATGCGGGCGAGCGGCCCGACCGGCCTCGGCGGCATCCGCCGCTGCCGGCGCTTCGCGGCGGGCCGGCTCGTCCGTCCGCTCATCGACGCGACGCGCGCCGACCTCGAGGCGTATGCGGCGCGCCACGCGCTCGAATTCGTCGACGACCCGAGCAATCGGGACACCGAGCTCGATCGCAATTACCTGCGCCACGAGATCCTGCCGCGCCTCGACGCACGCTGGCCGGGCGCCGCCGACCGCATCCGGCAGAGCGCGGCGCTCGCCCGTGCTGCCGCGTACCTGCTCGCCGAACTGGCCGCCGTGGATCGGGGCGCACCGGGCGAGCGGCCCGACCGTCTCGAACTCGGCGGGCTCCTGTCGCTGCCGGCGGCACGGCAGGCAAACGTGCTGCGCCACGCTTGCGCCGACCTCGGGCTCCCGCCCCCGGGACGGATCCACCTCGAGCAGATGCTGACCGAACTCGTTGCCGCCCGCGCCGCAGCCGCGCCGCTCGTCGCCTGGCCCGGCGCCTGTGCGCGGCGCTACCGGGACCGGCTCTACCTGCTGTCGGCACCGGATGACGCCCCGCTGCCCGACGCGATCCCGGTGACCGCCGGGCGCGTGGCATTACCGGCCGACCTCGGAGTGCTCGAATTCGTGCCCGGTGCGGACGAGGGGCTGGCGGCGGGCCTGGCGGAGGCCGGGCTCGTGATCCGCTTCCGGCGGGGTGGCGAAAGGATAAAGACAGGAAAACAGCGAGTTACGAAGACTCTCAAGAATCTGCTTCAGGAGGCCGGCGTCGTGCCCTGGATGCGCGACCGGCTGCCGCTCGTGTACTCGGGCGAGCGGCTCGTCGCCGTCGCCGATCTCTGGGTTGCGGCGGACGCGGCGGCGCGTCCGGGCATCGCGATCCGCTGGGCAAACCGGCCGCCGATCGACTAGGGTCGCGTTGTGTCAGGGGGGGGTATCTGATAACGTTTAAAACCGTCTTTTATCCAACGACGGCTGAAGATTCCAAGGGTTGGAGAGAAGCACCGAGAGTTTCGAGCGTGCTTTGAATCCAGCCCTTTGTTGTTTCCGCCGGTGGTGCGCGCACAAGGCCTTATGACTTCCTACGTTTTCATCACCGGCGGCGTCGTCTCCTCGCTCGGCAAGGGCATCACCTCGGCCTGCCTCGGCGCCATCCTCGAGGCGCGGGGACTGAAAATCAGCATGATCAAGCTGGATCCCTACCTTAACGTCGACCCGGGCACGATGAGCCCGTTCCAGCACGGCGAGGTGTTCGTCACGCACGACGGGACCGAGACCGACCTCGACCTCGGCCACTACGAGCGCTTCGTCCGCACCGCGCGCGGCGGGCGGGACAGCAACTTCACGACCGGGCGCATTTACGAAAGCGTGATCCGCAAGGAGCGCCGCGGCGACTACCTCGGGGCGACCGTGCAGGTCATTCCGCACATCACTGACGAGATCAAGGCCAGCGTCAAACGCGGGGCCGGGGACGCCGACATTTGCCTCGTCGAGATCGGCGGTACCGTGGGCGACATCGAGTCCCTGCCGTTTCTCGAGGCCATTCGCCAGATGGGCGTCGAACTCGGCCACGATTGCGTGTGCTACGTGCACCTGACGCTCGTGCCCTACATCGCGACCTCGCACGAGATCAAGACCAAGCCGACCCAGCACTCGGTGAAAGAACTCCGCTCGATCGGTATCCAGCCCGACATCCTCGTCTGTCGCTCCGAAGAGCCGCTGCCCGAGGAACAGCGGCAGAAGATCGCGCTCTTTACCAACGTGCCCAAGCACGCGGTGATCTCGGCCTACGACGTCGACGACCTCTACAAGATCCCGGAGATGATGCACAGCCAGGGACTCGACGACATCGTCGGAAAGCAGCTCGGCCTGGACCTGCCGGAAGCGGATCTCGCCGAGTGGCAGGCGATCGTCGATGCGAAGAAGAACCCGACCGGCGAGGTCAACATCGCGATGGTCGGGAAGTACATGGACCTCAAGGATTCCTATATCTCGCTCTCGGAGGCGCTCCTGCACGGCGGGATCCACACGCGCACCCGGGTCAACATTCACTACATCGAGTCGACCGAAATCGAGGCAGGCGGCGCGGACGTGCTGGGCGGGATGGACGGCATCGTCGTCCCCGGGGGCTTCGGCGACCGCGGCATCGAGGGGAAGATCGAGGCCGTGCGCCATGCGCGCGAGTCCGGCATCCCGTACCTCGGCATCTGTCTCGGCATGCAGGTCGCCGTCATCGAGGCGGCGCGCCACCTGGCGGGCCTCGAGGGCGCGATGAGCACGGAGTTCGACCGCAGGACGCCGCACCCGGTTGTCGCGCTGATCACCGAGTGGCGCACCGGCGAGGGACAGGTCGAGCAGCGCGACGAGGATTCGGACCTGGGCGGCACCATGCGCCTCGGCGCACAACAGGTCACGCTGGCCGCCGGTACGCTGGCGGCACGGAGTTACGGCAAGACCCTGATCGAGGAGCGGCACCGGCACCGCTACGAGGTCAACAACAACTACCGCGACCGGCTCGAGAAAGCGGGCCTGCGCTTTTCGGGCCTGTCCGTCGACGACCTCGTCGAAACGGTCGAGATCCCGGGTCATCCCTGGTTCCTCGCAACCCAGTTCCACCCGGAATTCACGTCGAACCCGCGTGACGGGCATCCGCTGTTCAAGGGCTTCATCACGGCCGCCCGGGAGCACCATGAAGGCAAGCTGCCGCGGGTTGCCGAGGCATGAAGCTCGCAGGCATCGAGGCCGGCAACGACAAGCCGATCTTCCTTATCGCCGGCACCTGCGTCGTCGAGAGCGAGGCCATGGCCATCGAGACGGCGGGGCGTCTGAAAGAAATCTGCACGGGCCTCGGCGTGCCGCTGATCTACAAGTCCTCGTTCGACAAGGCGAACCGGAGTTCCGCGGGCAGCTTCCGCGGCCCCGGTATGGAGGAGGGCCTGCGGGTCCTGGCGGAGGTGAAGCGGCAACTGGGCGTTCCGGTGCTGACGGACGTGCACGAGGACACGCCCATCGACGAAGCTGCGGAAGTCGTCGACGTGCTGCAGACGCCGGCGTTCCTGTGCCGGCAGACCAACTTCATCCTGCGCGTCGCAGGCGCCGGCAGGCCGGTCAACATCAAGAAGGGCCAGTTCCTCTCGCCCTGGGAGATGCAGAACGTCGTCGACAAGGCGAAGTCGACCGGCAACGAGGACGTCCTCGTCTGCGAGCGCGGCTTCTCGTTCGGCTACAACAACCTCGTCTCAGACATGCGCAGCCTCGCGGTGCTGCGCGACACGGGCTGCCCGGTCGTGTTCGACGCGACGCACTCGGTGCAATTGCCGGGCGGCAAGGGCACGGCGTCGGGCGGGCAGCGCGAGTTCATCCCGGTGCTGGCCCGCGCCGCAACGGCCGTCGGTGTCGCGGGCCTGTTCATGGAAACCCATCCGAATCCCGACGAGGCGTTGTCCGACGGCCCGAATGCCTGGCCGCTGGGGCAGATGCAGGCCCTGCTCGAGACGCTCGTCGCGCTCGATCGTGTCGCCAAGAATTCCGACTACCTGGAAGACCAATGATCAAGATCGAATCCATCCACGGCCGCGAGATCCTGGACTCCCGCGGCAACCCCACCGTCGAGGCCGACGTCGTACTCGCCGGTGGTACGAAGGCCCGCGCGGCCGTGCCCTCGGGTGCCTCGACGGGTACCCGCGAGGCGGTCGAACTCAGGGACGGCGACAAGTCCCGCTACCTCGGCAAAGGGGTGACGAAAGCCGTCGCCAACGTCAACGGCGAGCTGGCCGATGCGCTGACGGGCCGCGAGTTCGAGGACCAGCGCGGCGTCGACGCCAGCATGATCGAGCTCGACGGTACCGAGAACAAGGGCCGGCTCGGCGCGAACGCGCTGCTCGCGATCTCGCTGGCGGTGGCGAAAGCGGACGCGGCGGCGGCCGGCAAGTCGCTGTTCCGGCACCTCGGCGATTCGACGACGATGCCGGTGCCGATGATGAACATCATCAATGGCGGCGCACATGCCGACAACAGCGTCGACATCCAGGAGTTCATGGTGCTGCCGGTCGGTGCGCCGAATTTCAGCGAGGCGCTGCGCTACGGCGCCGAGATCTTCCACGCGCTGAAGAGCGTGTTGCGCGGGCAGGGGCTCAACACGGCCGTGGGGGACGAAGGCGGTTTCGCGCCCGACCTGCCGTCGAACCGTGCGGCGCTCGACATCATTATGACCGCGATCGAGGCGGCGGGATTCCGGGCCGGCAGCGACATCCTGCTGGGCCTCGACGTCGCGAGCTCGGAGTTTTACGCGGACGGGGCCTACGAACTGGCCTCGGAGGGCCGCTCCTTCGACGCGGCCGGCTTCACGGATTTCCTGGCCGAGCTGGTCAATGCCTACCCGATCGTCACGATCGAGGACGGCATGGACGAGGGCGACTGGGACGGCTGGCGCCAGCTCACGGCGCGCCTCGGCGAGCGCGTGCAGCTCGTCGGCGACGACCTGTTCGTCACGAACACCAGAATCCTCGCTCGCGGGATCGACGAGGAAATCGCCAATTCCATCTTGATAAAACCCAACCAAATCGGTACCTTAACCGAGACTCTTGATGCAATTACTATGGCAGTGGAGGCGGGTTACTCGGCGGTGATATCGCACCGGTCGGGGGAAACCTCGGACAGCACGATCGCCGACATCGCGGTCGGGACCCGGGCGACGCAGATCAAGACCGGGTCGCTGTCGAGATCCGACCGCATCGCCAAGTACAACCAGCTGTTGCGCATCGAAGAGGAACTGGGCACCGCGGCGAAATACGCAGGTCAGAAGGCGTTTTCGGTCGCGGTCGGCTGACACGGGGATCTGGGGACTCGCTTGGGCACTAGCCGCTGGCCGCTCGCAACGCTCGCCATCATCGCGCTCGCGCTGCAGGGTGAGCTCTGGTTTTCCGACGACGGGTTCCGCAAGACCCGCGACCTGCGCGCTGCGGTCGCCGAGCAGCGCGCGATGAACGAAGAACTGAAGGCCCGCAACCAGGCGCTCGACGCCGAAGTAGTCAATCTCAAGAAGAGCAGCGAGGCCGCCGAAGAGCGCGCCCGTACCGACCTCGGCATGATCGGCAGGAACGAGACCTTCTACCAGGTGGTGCGCGCGCCGTCCCGGCGCGACTGACGCCGCCCCGCTGCCGGTCCGAGGCAATCCCGTGACGCCCCTCCCGGACTGGCCCCGCGCCTGGGGACCGCCGATCGTCTTCGCAAGCATCCGCGCGACGCCTTCTGAATTCGTCGTCGACGAGGAACTCGACATCGACTTCGCGAACGCGGGCGAGCACGACTGGCTTCGCATCGAGAAGACCGGTGCCAATACCGACTGGGTCGCACGGCAGCTCGCGAAACACGCGGGCGTGCCGGCGCGGGACGTCGGCTACTCGGGGCTAAAGGACCGCCACGCTGTGACGACGCAATGGTTCAGCGTGAAGCGATCGATCAAGGCGCCGACCGACTGGGCGCCGTTCGCGGCCGACGGCGTGCGCATCCTTCAGACGCGCGTGCATGACCGCAAGCTCCGGCGCGGCACCCACCGCGGCAACGCGTTCCGGATCGCGCTGGGCGGGCCGGACGTCGCCGCGCGTAAGGATGCGCTCGACGAGCGCCTCGCGCTGATCTCGGCGCAGGGCGTCCCGAACTACTTCGGCGAGCAGCGCTTCGGCCACGGCGGGGCCAACGTGGAGCTCGGCCGCGCCGTGCTCGAGGGCAAGCGGCTGCCGCGCGCGAAGCGCAGCATCGGCATCTCGGCGCTGCGGTCCTACGAATTCAACGAGGCGCTGGCCGCGCGGGTCGGGGCGGGCACCTGGAACCGCCTGCTGCCCGGCGACACAGCCAACCTCGACGGCACGGGGAGCGTATTCGCGGTCGAAGCCGTCACGCCGGAACTCGAAGCGCGGTGCGCCGCGCTCGACGTGCACCCGGCCGGCAGCCTGCCCGCGCTCGAGGCGCCGGGCGTCGAAGCGGGGTGGCGCCCGTTGCGCGTGCGAGTCCGGAGCCTGCGCTGGTCA
>JAWWBD010000142.1:0-7711 GCA_033721115.1 Woeseiaceae bacterium
CGAGGTCGAACAGCACGGCCTCGAACCCGCCGGGAGCGAGTGGCCCCGGACTAGCGTGTGCTGCCACGGCGGGAAAAATGCATCAGGTAATTGACGTCGAGTCCGGGGGCGAGCGTATAGCGGCGCGTCAACGGGTTGAAGTGCAGGCCGATGCCTGACTCGAGCGAGAGGCTGGAGTGCCGGGCCCAGGCGTCGAGTTCGGACGGCCGGATGAACTTCTGGTAGTCGTGGGTCCCGGCCGGGAGCAACCGCAGCACGTACTCGGCACCGACGATCGCGAAAAGGAACGACTTTGCATTGCGGTTGATCGTCGAGAAGATCGCGTGCCCGCCGGGCCGGAGCAGTTGGGCCGCAGCTGCGACGATACCGGCCGGGCGCGGCACGTGCTCGAGCATTTCCAGGCAGGTCACGAGATCGAACTCGCCTGGATGCCCGGCCGCGAAATCTTCCGCCGAGCAGCATTCGTACTCGACGCGGATCCCGGATTCGTGGCCGTGGAGGCGTGCGACCTCCAGGGCGCGTTCCGACAGGTCGATCCCCGTCACGTGCGCGCCGGCGGCCGCCATGCCTTCCGCGAGCAGCCCGCCACCGCAACCGATATCGAGCACCCGCAGGCCGGCGAGTCCCGCCTGTTCCTCGATCCAGCCGATCCGGAGCGGGTTGATCTCGTGCAGCGTGCGGAATTCGCCGTCGGGGTCCCACCAGCGGCTGGCGAGCGCGTCGAACTTGGCGATCTCGGCGCCGTCGACGTTGGTTTGGGGCTCGGTCATGCGGATTTCGGGTCTGCTCTTCTCGGCCTGGTCCGGTCCCAACCGGGCGGTCCGGGGCGCCCAGTATACCGGGCCGCGGCAGGGTCGACATGGCGGGCCGCAAGGGCGGTTCGGGGCTGAATGCAAGGTGCTGATTCCGGGCCGGTTGTGGTAGAATTTCTGCCTCGATTCGGGACCTCTGCAGGCGCCGGGTCGAGGCATTGACGACCTGGAATTATCCGGCTTTTTTCGAATCGGATCCGCACAGACGACCCCAGACCGGATGCCGGCCCTGCGCCGGTATCGTACTTAAGATTTTGAGCAAATTATGGCTGAAGTAGCCCAGGAACTGCTGTCCGTCAGTCTCGAAAAGGAGATGCAGCAGTCGTATCTCGACTACGCGATGAGCGTCATCGTCGGTCGTGCCCTGCCGGATGCCCGGGACGGCCTGAAACCGGTACACCGGCGCGTGCTGTACGCGATGCGCGAGCTCGGCAACGACTACAACAAGCCGTACAAGAAATCGGCCCGGGTCGTCGGCGACGTGATCGGTAAGTACCATCCCCACGGCGACGCGGCGGTCTACGACACGATCGTGCGCATGGCGCAGCCGTTCTCGATGCGGGCCCTGCTCGTCGATGGCCAGGGCAATTTCGGTTCCGTCGACGGCGATGCGCCGGCGGCCATGCGTTACACCGAAGTGCGCATGTCGAAGATCGCGCACGAACTGCTGGCCGACATCGAGAAGGAAACCGTCGACTTCGTCGAAAATTACGACGGCTCCGAATCCGAGCCGTCCGTCCTGCCGACCCGGATTCCGAACCTCCTCGTCAACGGCTCCTCCGGTATCGCCGTTGGCATGGCGACCAACATTCCGCCGCACAACCTCTGCGAGGTCGTCGATGCAACGCTCGCGCTGATCGACGATCCGGCCATCGACATCGGTGGCCTGATGGAACACCTGCCAGGCCCGGATTTTCCGACCGCCGGCATCATCAGCGGCATCCAGGGCATCCATACGGCATACCGGACGGGCCGCGGCCGGGTACATATGCGGGCCCGGACGAAGATCGAGCCGCTCGGCAAGAAAGGCCGGGAGGCGATCGTCGTCACGGAGCTGCCGTTCCAGGTCAACAAGGCGCGACTGATCGAAAAGATCGCGGACCTGGTGCGCGACAAGCGCATCGAGGGTATCAGCGAGCTCCGCGATGAATCCGACAAGGACGGCATGCGCATCGTCATCGAGCTGCGCAAGGGCGAGATCTCGGAAGTCGTGCTGAACAACCTGTACAAGCACACGCCGATGCAGACCGTCTTCGGCATCAACATGGTGGCGCTGCACGAAGGGCAGCCGAGGCTGCTGAACCTGAAGCAGATTCTCGAGGCGTTCCTTGCGCATCGTCGCGAGGTCGTTACACGCCGCACCATTTTCGACCTGCGCAAGGCGCGGGACCGGGCCCACGTCCTCGAGGGCCAGTCCGTCGCGCTCGCGAACATCGACGAGGTCATTGCGCTGATCAAGGCATCGGGTACGCCGGCCGAGGCCCGCGACGCACTTGTCGCGCGTCCATGGGGACCGGGCGCCGTGACCGGCATGCTGGAGCGGGCCGGCAAGACCGACACCCGGCCGGACGGTCTCGAAGACGGCTACGGGCTCGTCGACGGTGAATATCGGCTGAGCCCGGTCCAGGCGCAGGCGATACTCGACCTCAGGCTGCATCGCCTTACGGGCCTTGAGCAAGAAAAAATTCTCAATGAATACAAAGAAATACTAGTAAAAATTAAACAATTTTCTGGCATACTTGCCGACCCCGACAAGCTGCTCGACGTCATTCGCGAGGAGCTGGTCGAGGTGCGCACAGCCTACGGCGACGAGCGGCGCACCGAGATCCTGCACGATCACAGCGACCTGAGCGACGAAGACCTGATTCCGCCCGAGGAGGTTGTCGTGACCCTCTCGCACTGGGGCTATGCCAAGGCGCAGCCGATCGGCACCTACCGGGCACAGAAGCGCGGGGGACGCGGCCTGTCCGCGACCAAGGTCAAGGACGAGGATTTCATCGACCAGCTTTTCGTCGCCAACACGCACGACACGATCCTGTGCTTCTCGAGCCGCGGCAAGGTCTACTGGCTCAAGGTCTACCAGGTGCCCCAGGCAGGGCGTGGCGCGCGGGGCAAGCCGATCGTCAACCTGCTGCCGCTCGACGACGGGGAGCGGATCAATGCGGTCCTGCCGATTCGCGAATACGAAGCGGACCGGTACGTGTTCATGGCGACCTCGGGCGGGACGGTCAAGAAGACACCGCTCAGCCAGTTTTCGCGCCCGCGCTCGAGCGGCATCATCGCGATCGATTTGCGCGACGACCATCTCGTCGGCGTCGCGATCACCGACGGTGACGCCGAGATCCTGCTGGTGTCGAGTTCGGGCAAGGGCATCCGGTTCAGCGAACAGGACGTGCGGCCGATGGGCCGCGGCGCGGCGGGCGTCCGGGGTATCAAGCTGGCAGCCGGGCACGAGGTCATCGGTCTCACGATCGTCGGCGAGGGGCTCCTGCTGACGGCGACCGAGAACGGCTACGGCAAGCGAACCGGGATAGACGAGTTCCCGGTCCAGGGCCGCGGCGGCCAGGGCGTCATCGCGATCCAGACATCGGAACGCAATGGCCGGACCGTCGGGGCCGTGCAGGTCCTCGAGGACGACGAGATCATGCTGATCAGCTCGAGCGGGACGCTGGTCCGCACCCCTGTCGCCGATATCTCGGTGCAGGGCCGCAATACGCAGGGGGTCCGGCTGATTCGCCTGGAGGAGGACCAGCGCCTGGTCGGCCTCGCGCGCATCGAGTCGATCGAGGAGGACGAGGAAGACTGATCCGCGGCCGATACGGCTTCGACCGGTCTCGTCCGGCACCAACCCCTTCAGATCACCAGAGGAACAGCGACATGTCTCGCGTCTACAATTTCAGCGCCGGCCCGGCCGCGCTGCCGCTCGAGGTCCTGGAACGCATCCGGGCCGACATCCCGGACTGGCTCGGCACGGGCATGTCGGTCATGGAAGTCAGCCATCGGGGCAAGCATTTCGTCGAATTGGCGGCCCGCAGCGAATCGAATCTCCGCCGGTTGCTGTCGATTCCCGAAAACTACAGCGTGCTCTGGACCCAGGGCGGTGCGACGCTGCAGATGTCGATGGTGCCCCTGAATCTCGCCGCGCCTGGCGACACGGCCGACTACGTGCTAACCGGCAGCTGGGGCAAGAAGGCCGTCAACGAGGCGCGGAAGTTCTGCACCGTCAACCTGGCCGCGGACAGCAGTGACCGGAATTTCACGTATATCCCGGCCGAGTCCGAGTGGCAGCGCAGCAGCGATGCGCGCTACCTGCACATCACCTCCAACGAGACCATCGGCGGGGTCGAGTTCCATTACGTGCCCGAGGGCGACGTGCCCGTCGTCTCCGACATGTCGAGCACGATCCTGTCGCGGCCGATCGACGTCAGCCGGTTCGGCGTCATCTATACGGGCGCGCAGAAGAATATCGGGCCGGCGGGCATCACGCTCGTGATCGTCAGAAAGGACCTGCTCGAACGGGCTCCGGACGACCTGCCGCACCTGATGACCTGGCGTTCCTACGCGGAATCGGACTCGATGACGAATACGCCGCCGACCTTCGCCTGGTATGTTGCCGATCTCGTGATCCGGCATCTCCTCGATCGGGGTGGGCTCGAGGCCGTTGCCGAGGTCAACGAACGTAAGGCCGCGAAGCTCTACGCCGCCATCGATGCATCGGATTTCTATTCGAACCCGGTGCAGCAAGACTGCAGGTCGTGGATGAACGTGCCGTTCACGCTCGCCGATCCGGACCTCGATGCGACATTCCTGGAGGAATCCGCCGCAGAGGGCCTGACTAACCTCAAGGGCCACCGGTCGGTGGGCGGTATGCGTGCGTCGATCTACAATGCTGTCCCCGAGGAGGCAGTGGACGCACTGATCGATTTCATGGGCGCTTTCGAGCGCAAATACGGATAGCCGGGATGTACAAGATACTCACGCTGAACAATATCGCGGTCGAAGGCCTGCGACGCTTCCCGCGGGACCGCTACGAAGTGGCGTCGGAAATCGCTCATCCCGACGCGATCATCCTGCGTTCCTACAACATGCACGAGATGGAGATTCCGGCGACCGTCGCCGCGATCGGCCGGGCGGGCGCCGGCACCAACAATATCCCCGTCGAGGCAATGAGTGCCCGTGGCGTGCCCGTCTTCAATGCGCCCGGCGCCAATGCCAACGCGGTGAAAGAGCTGGCCATCGCCGGGCTCCTGATCGCTGCTCGCAACCTCTGCGATGCGAGCCAGTACGTGAAGGGCCTGGGCGAGACCGGCAAGGCGCTGGACAAGGCGGTGGAGGCCGGCAAGAAACAGTTCGTCGGCTTCGAGTTGCCCGGCAAGACGCTGGGCGTGATCGGTCTCGGGGCGATCGGCGTCGAGGTCGCCAACGCTGCGCTGGCGCTCGGCATGCACGTCATCGGCTTCGACCCCAAGATCACGGTACGCCGCGCCTGGCAGCTATCGGCAGGCGTGGCGCAGGCCGAGACGCTCGACGAGCTGTTTCAGAAGGCCGACGTGGTCACCTGCCACGTACCGCTGGTCGAGGCCACGAAGCATCTCGTGAATCGCGACCGGATCATGCTGATGAAGAACGGCGGCGTCGTGATCAATTTTGCGCGTGGGGGGATCGTCGACAACGAAGCGGCAATCGCGGCCCTCGACGCGGGCAAGCTGAAGACCTACGTTTGCGACTTTCCGACAGCCGAACTCGTCGCTCATCCGAAGGTCGTGACGTTTCCGCACCTCGGCGCTTCCACGGTGGAAGCCGAACAGAACTGCGCGGTCATGGTGGCCGACAACGTCCGGGACTTTCTCGAGAATGGCAATATCCGCTTTTCGGTCAACTTCCCGGAAGCGCGGCTGCCACGGCTCGATGCCTGGCGCATCACGATCGCCAATGCCAACGTGCCGAACATGGTCGGCCAGATTTCGACGAGTCTTGCGAAAGCGGGCCTCAATATCGAGGACCTGCTGAACAAGTCGGTGGGTGAGCTCGCCTACACGATCGTCGACGTCAACGGGCCGGTCGAGCCGGCGATCGAGGCCGAGATCCGGGCCATCGAAGGGGTCCTCGCATTGCGAAATCTCGGTAAGCCTGTAACCTGACCCGGGGGCTTGAGCATGCAGGTGGCCGATGGCCGGTAAGAAGGGAAAAGCGGCCGATCAGGATCTCGCCGAGATCCGGCAGCGTATCAACGAGATCGATTCCGAACTTCAGGCGCTGATCAGCGAGCGGGCGCGTTTCGCGCAGAAGGTCGGCATCGCCAAGGGTAAACTGGGCCAGGCCGTCGACTACTATCGACCCGAGCGCGAGGCCGAGATCCTGCGGCAGGTCAAGGAGCGCAACGAGGGGCCGCTGCGCGACGAGGAGATGCTCCGGCTCTTCCGGGAGATCATGTCGGCCTGCCTGGCACAGCAGGAGCCGCTCAAGGTCGGTTTCCTCGGGCCCGAGGGCACGTTCACCCAGACGGCCGTCTACAAACACTTCGGCCACTCGGTCCGCGCGCTGCCGTTTCACACGATCGACGAGGTGTTCCGGGAGGTCGAGTCGGGCGTGGCCGACTTCGGCGTCGTGCCGATCGAAAACTCGACCGAGGGCTCGGTCAACAACACGCTCGACATGTTCCTGACCTCGCCGCTGAAAATCGCCGGGGAGGTCGAGCTGCGCATCGAGCAGCACCTGCTCGGGCGCATGAAGGGCCTCGACGCGATCGAGCGCATCTGCGCGCACGAACAATCGCTCGCGCAGTGCCGGGGCTGGCTGCGCGAATACCTGCCGCACGTCGAGCTGATCGGCATGTCGAGCAACGCGGCCGGTGCGCGGCGTGCCCGGGACGAGGAGGGAACTGCCGCGATCGGTCCGGACGTGGCCGCGGACGTCTACGACCTCAACGTCATCGTCGACGGCATCGAGGACCGGGCGGACAATTCGACCCGGTTCCTCGTCGTCGGCCGCGAACTGCTGGCGCCCAGTGGGCGGGACAAGACGACGATCCTCGTCTCCACCAGCGGCACGGCACGCGGCGCGGGCGTGCTGCACCACCTGCTGCAGCCGCTCGCCGACTACGGCGTCGTGATGACGTTCATCGAATCCCGGCCGTCGCGGCGCAAGAACTGGGATTACGTCTTTTTCATCGACATCGAGGGACACGCGCAGGAACCCCCGGTCAGTGATGCACTGGCCGTGCTCGAGCAGGAAAGCTCCCTGTTTCGCGTCCTGGGGGCCTACCCGAAGGCCGTCACCTGACCGAGCCCCGGGATCGGCCGCCAGCCAGTATGCGCTTCATCGTCACTCCTTCCGCGGTGCAGGATTGCGCCGTCACCGTTCCCGGCGACAAGTCGATCTCGCATCGGGCGCTGATGCTGGGCGGTATCGCGGAAGGCAGGACGAACGTCAGCGGCTTTCTCGCCGGCGACGACTGCCTGGCGACGATGGCCGCGATGGACGCACTCGGGGTACAGATCGAGCGCAGGGGAGAGACGGACCTTGTCATCGAGGGCGTCGGCGCCGACGGATTGCGGGCGGCGTCCGGCCCGCTGGACCTCGGGAATTCCGGCACCGCGATCCGGTTGCTGACGGGTCTGCTTTGCGGCCGGCCCTTCGACAGCGTCCTGACCGGCGACGATTCGCTGAGGAGCCGCCCGATGCAGCGCGTGATCACGCCGCTCGAGCGTATGGGTGCGCAAATCCGGAGCAGGGACGGGCGCCCGCCGCTCCGGATCAGCGGCCGGCCGGACCTCGCGGCGATCGACTATGCGCTGCCGGTCGCGAGCGCGCAGGTGAAGTCGGCCGTGCTGCTGGCGGCCCTCGGCGCACGGGGCGATACCTGCGTCACCGAGCCCGCCGTCACGCGGGACCACACC
>JAWWBD010000143.1:0-7705 GCA_033721115.1 Woeseiaceae bacterium
GACCCGCGCCGGCCCCTGCCGCGCCGGCGCGACATCGTCGAGCGCATGGTGCCCTACATCGAGGCCGAGCTCGCCCGGGGCGAGAAACTGGGCCGGATCACCCGGCATATGCTCGGGCTGTATGCCGGGCAGCCGGGCGCGCGGGCCTGGCGGCGCTACCTGTCCGAGCACGCGTTCGGCCGGGATGCGGATGCCGGGGTGCTGCGCACGGCCCTCGAACGCCAGGCTGCCTGACGCCCCGGCAGGTCCGGCCGGAACTGGTTCTCAGTCCCGCATGCGGCTGCCGCGTTATGTCAAGCGGCGCCTCGAGTTCGGCGCGGGCGTGCCGATAACCCGGTGTCCGGCCGTGTCGCGCGGCGCTTCCGCGTGCCCGGCCGATTCCCGGCCACGGAGCAGGCATGTCGGTCATTACCCAGCTCGCGAACCTCGCAGGCTCGATCCGGATCCGGTCCGCCGGGCCGGCCGTGCCCGCCGCGACGGCACCGGCCACTCCGCTGCCAGACGGCCGCGGCGACCTGCTCGAAGCCCGCAGCAGGCTGCTCCGGATCGAGCGCGCGCTCGAGGCGATCGCCGAGATCGCCGGTCTCGAGCCGCGGTTCCGGCTCGACCTGCCGGATGCGCGGTCGACCGCCGCACTCGGCCTCGACCTGACCGAGACCGCCGCCACGCTGGCGTCGGTCGGCGAGATCAACGCAGCCCCGATGTCGTTTGCTCCCTTCGGCCCCGACTGGAGCGGGACGTCGACCGCGCTCCTCACGATCGGCGGCGAATATGACGGCAGCCACGGCACCGGCGCACTGACCTTCGAGGTCACGCGCGACGGAATCAGGGGCCAGGACAACCTGCGGATCCGCGTCGACGACCCGCTGGGCCAGCGCATCGACAACTTCAACATCCGGACGAACGAACCGCTCGACCAGCGGTACGACCTCGGCAACGGGCTCTTTTTCACGCTCGGCAACGGCGCGCTGGTCGACGGCGAAACGGCGACGCTGAATGTGTACGACAGCGTTGGCGCCGCCGTCGACCCGGACCTGCCGCTCGGCGGCGTCCGCAACCTGTACCCGAACTTCCAGTATTACCCGGATCCGAACGGCCTGCCGCCAATCGTCGACGGCAGCTTCGAGCTCAACGGCGAGCCGATTACCGTCAGCACCGCGGACACGATCAACACGGTCGTGGACCGGATCAACGCGGCCGACGCCGGCGTCACCGCGGTCTTCAATGCGCTGACCGAGCGCATCGAGTTCGTGCAGAATACGACGGGCGCCGCGCCGACCATCGTGCTCGCAAACGACGACTCGAACTTCCTTGTATCCACCAAGCTCGACACGGCCGTCGTGAATCCGGGAACGGACCCGGAGACGCGGAGGCTCCTCGCCGACGTCGCCCGCTTCTCGTCGGTGCAGGCCGGCAGCATCGTCATCAACGGGACCGCGATCGCGGTCGACCCGGCCGTCGACAGCCTCGAGACGGTGCTCGACGACATCAACAACTCGGCGGCCGGTGTCACCGCGACGTTCGACGAAACGACCCAGCTCGTGACCATCGCGGCCGACGATTCGGAAAGCGTGCTCGAGATCGACAGCAACGGCACCGGGCTGTTCCCGGCGCTGCTGATCCCCGAGGGGCGGGTCGATCCCGAGCTGAGAGCAGGCGGTATCTCGCTCCGGCGATCCTACGAGATCGCGGATGCCTTCGAGGTGCTCGCGACCGAGCTGAACGGGCTCTTCCGGGACGGCAACTTCGAGACAGGCGGGACCTACGCGAGCCTGTTCCGCAGCCCGCTCGATGCCGCGCTGCGTGGTATCTACGGCGACCTCGAGTCGGCGTTCGGCATCAGCTTCGACCGTTCGGCCAATGCGCTCAGGCGCGGCGACTTCGCGGCCGTGGATCGCCGCGACTTCACGCGCAGCCTGCAGATCCGCGGCGACGACGTGAAGGCGTTTTTTGCCGGCGACGACGGCTCCGGCGGGCTCGTCGGCGCCCTGTTCACCGCGACCCGGCAGGCGTTGCAGAACGTGGGCGGCGGACTGGCGCGAACCGGCGCGTTCGTGGATACGTTCGCATGAAGGGGGATCGGCACCGCGAGCGCTGTCCGGCGCCTAAAGTTGGCCCGCCGGCGGCCGATAGCACTGGGGTAAGTCCCTGAAATCAATGGAAACCAGCGTGAGCATAGAGATCCTCGTCGGCGCCCTGCTGCTGCTTGTCGTGGCCGCCTGGCGCGGTGCCGCGGCGCTCAGGGCGAAGCTCGCCGAACGCACGGATCGTCGGCTCAGGGCCGAAGTCAGCGAGCGGACGCGCTCGATCGAGGAGGCGAAGCGCCAGCTCGAGGCGAGCAACGAGCGGCTGCGCGCCGAGATCGAGGCCCGCTGCGAGGTCGAAGCCCGGTTCCGCAAGGCGTTCGAGAATGCGCCGATCGGCATGGCCCTGCTCGATGCAGGCGGCGTCCTGATCGACGGCAACCCCGCGCTGAAACGCATGTTCTGGCCGGCCGCGGACGTGACACCGGAAATCAGTTTCGCGCGCGTCATCGGCACCGACGACC
Organism: Woeseiaceae bacterium; assembly: GCA_033721115.1. GTDB lineage: Bacteria > Pseudomonadota > Gammaproteobacteria > Steroidobacterales > Woeseiaceae > UBA1847. The sequence goes on from JAWWBD010000143.1 coordinate 2,549, forward strand.
GCAGCCGGTTCGCGTCCCAGTACAGCCGCCTGGCCGACGGCGGTCTCGAGCACCTGGACGAAAAACTCGTCTGCCTCGGCCATGACGGCGAGGAGCTGCAGACCATCGTCAACGTGTCGCCCGTGCTCGCCGACGGCGGCCAGTTCCTGTACTCGGTGCTGCAGATCCAGGACATGACGGAGTCGCTGAAGCTGACCGTCCAGCTCGAGCGCCAGGCGACGTCGGACGAACTGACCGGGCTCCTGAACCGCCGGGCCTTCGAAACGCAGCTCGAAGAGGCCTGGCGGGCGGGGCAGAGCGACGACGTCAAGAGCTTCCTGATGTTCATGGATCTCGACCAGTTCAAGGTCGTCAACGACACGTCGGGCCACTCCGCGGGCGACCAGCTCCTGAAAAGCGTCAGCGATCTCCTGCGGGACAGCGTGCGCGTCCGGGACACGGTTGCGCGCCTGGGCGGTGACGAGTTCGGGATCATCCTCTGGAACTGTCCGGGCGACGTCGCCAAGCGCATCGCCGAAGGCATACGCGCGGCCGTCGAGACCTTCCGTTTCCACTGGGATACGGAGACCTACCGCATCGGCGTCAGCATCGGCTGCGTCGCCATCGACCCCGCTATCGGTGACATCGGCGAGCTGCAGCAGCTGGCCGACGCTGCCTGCTATGCGGCCAAGGAGGCCGGCCGCAACCGTGTCCACATGGTGGCCGAGGGCAAGGATTCAGCGCGCATGCACCGCGGCCAGGTGCGCTGGGTGCAGCGCATCCGCGAAGCGATGGACAACAACCGCTTTGCAATCTACGCGCAGCCGATCCGGCGGCTCGACGACAGCATCGACGAGCCGGAGCGGCTCGAGGTTCTGCTCAGGCTCCGGGACCCCGAAACACGACGCCTGATCCCGCCGGGCGCGTTCCTGCCGGCGGCGGAACGCTACGGCATGAGCGTGGAACTCGACCGCTGGGTCGTGAAAAGCCTGCTCGATGCCCTGTTCGTACACCAGGCATTCCAGGCGGACAACCGGCAGTACTGGATCAACCTGTCCGGTTCCAGTATCGGCGACAAGCGCTTCGCTGACTTCCTGATGGAGGCGATCGAGCGCTCGCCGCTGCCGCCCGGCACGATCAATTTCGAGATCACGGAGACGGCCGTGATCCGCAGCGTGGCCGAGGCCGGCCGGCTGATGACCGCGCTCCGGCAGATGGGTTGCGAATTCGCGCTCGACGACTTCGGCAGCGGCCTGTCGTCGTTCGGCTACCTGAAGAAGCTGCCGGTCGACTACCTGAAAATCGACGGCATGTTCATCCGGGACCTGCTGCGCGACAAGACCGACCGGATCTTCGTGAAATCGATCATCGACATCGCACACACGCTGAATATCCGGACGATCGCCGAATTCATCGAGACCAAGGAGCTCCTGGAGGCCGTCCGCGAGCTCGGCGCCGACTACGCGCAGGGCTTTGCCATTGGCAGGCCGTTCGTGCTGGCACCCAAGTTTCCCCGCGCCGCGAATTCGGGACCCGAATCCGCGGAAATCCAGACCATAGCAGGTTGAGAAGGACCATGACTGCAGCTACCAATACCAACGATACCGCGACGCGCTTTGCGCAATCCATTGCCGCCCTGCCGCCCCTGCCTGCGACGGCCCAGGAGATCCTGACCTGCTTCGGTGACGAGTTCATCGACGGGGACAAGGTCACGGCCGTCGTCGAGGCCGATCCGGGCATCTGCGCCAAGCTGCTGGGCCTCGCGAACTCGGCCTACTTCGGTCTTGCCGCACCGGTCAACGACATCGGCGAGGCGATCTCGCGGGTCCTCGGTGTGGACACCGTGCGCTCGCTGGTGCTGGCGATGGCCATCCAGCAATCATTCAACAACAAGGGCTGCCCGGAATTCGACACCGAACGCTTCTGGGTGCAGTCGCTGATGGCCGCCGAATGTGCGAAAAAGATCGCGACGGCGGACGAGGCGGCCGACGACGCGGTGCGCGACCTGGCCTATTCGGCCGGGCTGTGCCACAACCTCGGCCTGATGGCGCTGGTGCACATGGAGCCGCAGCGGACGAACGGCGTCCTCAAGGCCCACCGCGAGAGGGACGAACCGGATACGCTGAGCGAACTGTTCCTGGCCGAGTTCGCCACCGATCACAAGATCATCACCGCCGAGCTGGCACGGGTCTGGCAGCTGCCGAAGCCGATGCTGGCCGCCTACCAGTACCGCGCGTTCCCGCAGTCCCACTGCGAGGAGCGGCTGGGGTCCGTCGTCGCGGCGGCGATCGTCGCCGTGGAAAACACGGAGATGCCCCCGGAGCGCCGGACGAACCTCAACGGTCTTGCGGTGATCCTCGGTCTCGACCCGGACGACCTGCAGGCCATGGCCGAGCTGAGCGAGCGACAGAAAGAGCGGGTGCGGTCACTCGCCTTCAACATGATTCGCTGACCGGCGCGCGCCGTTGCCAAGCCGCCGGCGCGGGCTCGGGCGGCGACGGAATTCCTGCTCAGGCCTGGTCGACCACGCTCGCGCTGCGCGTGATCGTCTGCCACTTGTGCTCCTTGCCGCTCAGCCAGCGGATGAGTCCCTGCAGTCGCCAGAGTGCCGTCAGCTGCCGGAACCCGAAGTTCTCGACGATCGCGATGGAATACATCAGGAGCAGGTCGCGGGTGCGCGGATACATGTGGAAGGACAGCTCCTCGAGCATGATCGCGCTGGTCGAGAGCAAAACGCCGAGCCCGATCGCGAGCGCGAGGAAGATCAGCGCTTCGGGCCAGGCGAGCCAGCCCATGTAGCCGCAGAGCAGGATGAAGAAATACCCGGCCACCTCGATGATCGGGCCGAACAGCTCGAAGATCATGTAGAACGGGATCGCGAGCCAGGATACGGTGCCGCCGCGCGGGTTACCGATCAGGCCGCGATTCAGCATCAGCGCCTGGCCCAGGCCGTGCTGCCAGCGCACCCGCTGGCCCTTCAGGTCCGCCAGGTTTTCGGGCGCATCCGTCCAGCACACGGGATCCGGAACGAACGTGATCCTGTACGGGCGGCGCTTCTCTTTCATGACGCGGTGCAGGCGCAGGATCAGTTCCATGTCCTCGCCGACCGCGGCCGGGTTGTAACCACCGACCTCGATCAGCGTCTCCTTGTGGAAGACCCCGAACGCGCCCGAGATGATCAGGAGCGCGTTGATCGGCGACCAGCCCATGCGGCCGAACAGGAAGGCGCGGAGGTACTCGACGACCTGCACCAGGGCCAGGAAATTGCCCGGCAGACCGACTTTCTCGAGAAAGCCCTGGCGCACGGTGCAGCCGTTCGCGATCCGGACCGTGCCGCCGACGGCCACGGTCGTCGGGTCCTCGAGAAACGGGCGGACGACCCGCCGCAGGCTGTCCGGCTGCAGGATCGAATCGGCGTCGACGACGCAGACCAGCGGAAACCGGCAGGCATTGACGCCGGCATTGATCGCATCGGCCTTGCTGCCGCCGTTCTCCTTGTCGATGACCCGCAGGTTGGCATGCCGCGTCGAGCGATAGATGCCGCGGACGGGTTTCGACTCGACCCGGTCCCGGTACGCCTCGGGGAAGGGCCGCATCCCGAATTCCCTGACGAGCTTCTCCAGCGTGTCGTCGCTGGAACCGTCGTTCACGACGATCAGCTCGTAGTCGGGATACTCGAGCTGCAGCATCGCGCGCACCGACGTGATGATGGAAGTCGACTCGTTATAGGCCGGCACGATCACGCTGACCGGGATGTCGAGCGACGAGAACACGGCCTCGGCCTCGAACTGGTCTGCGGTCTGCAGGTACTTGCGGATACCGTAGGATGCGATGACGTTCTGCGCGAGGTAGCCCAGGTTGATCCCGACGAAGTAGACGAAGAAGACCCACTGGCCGGAAGACACGAAGAATTCGAGCGTCATGCCAGGCCTACCTCGGCGCAAGCCTGCCTGAGCATGTCGGCCGCGTAGCGATCGGTCTGACGTTCGTACATCCGACGCAGGTTGTTGGGCCCCATGAAGGGCAGGGCGGTGATGGCCTGTGCGGCACGGTAGCGGACCCACCACTCGGGGTCGTCCAGCATGGCCTCCAGCAACGACAGGTGCTCGCGCTGGCCGAGCTGACCGAGTACCTGCGCGGCATGCATGCGCACGAACCAGGTGCTGTGGCGGGTCAGCGCCGCGATCCGTGGGACCGTGGACAGTCCGGAAACCATCTTGAGCGCCGCGCTCAGCACGCCGGCGTCGTTGGTCGTGCGGATAAGTTCGTTCAGCAGGGCATCGAGCACCTCGGGCTCGATGAGCCGGGCGAACTGCAGCAGGTACACCCGGGTCTCGTCGTCGGCGGCCCGGATAGCGCGGTACATCGGCTCGCTGATGCGTTCACTGCCGGCCATGCGCAGGAACATCGAGACCCGGTTGCGCGGCCAGTCGCGGCGCTCCTCGATCATCGGCACGAGGACGCCGACGGCACGGTCGGCGTCGATATCGACCAGCGCCACGGCCGCCGTGATCGACAGTGCGAGGTTCGGATGCGGCAGCAGGGCTGCGATGGCATCGTAGCGGTCCCGGTCGCGCAGGTGCCCCAGCGTCTGCACCGCCAGGACCTGGGACTTCAGTGCACGCCGCGCGAGTCGCCGGCGGGCGACGTCGACGAGGCCCATACGCTCGCCGAGTACGATCAGGTTGTCCGCGGCCTCGCCCTGCACGGAGTCCCGGATGCGGTTCCATTCCTCGAGTACGTCCGTCCGGTGCGCCTTCCGGAGCGGCGGCAGGGCGACCTTGCCCGCATTCCTGGCCGACATGACGGCGCTGGCAAACACGTCCCGCCAGCGGAGCACCAGATTCGTCCGGCGCCTGCGACTCGTGATCGTAGCGACGCGCAAACCGAGCGTGTACGCGAACAGGACGATCGTCGCGACCAGTACCGCCGCGATGGACCAGACGGCGACGGTCGTGAGCGGATTAAAACTCGACCGCAAGAGCCAGTCCAGCATATCGCCTCCGGTAGAAGTCGCCCTGTTCCTGGGTGCCGAGCCACCAGTCGACGGTCCAGCGCCGCCCCAGGCCGTGGCGACCGGTCACCGTGATGCCGGATACGTCGGTTTCGAGCACCGTCCCCGCGGCGACGGCTTCCGCCTCGCGGCCCTCGGTCCATGCGACACCGAGGCCGAGCCCC
>JAWWBD010000144.1:0-7676 GCA_033721115.1 Woeseiaceae bacterium
CTGTTCGACTATGCCGATGCGGAGCGCATGACCCACTTCGGCACGTCCGCCAAGTACATCGATGCCGTGAAAAAAGCGGGGGTCAAGCCGCGGGAGACCCACGATCTCTCGAGCGTGCGCCTGATGGCGTCGACCGGCTCGCCGCTGGTGCCCGAGAGCTTCGACTTCGTCTACGAGCACATCAAGCCGGACCTGTACCTCGCGTCGATCGCGGGCGGCACGGACATCGTGTCGTGTTTCGTCGGCGGCAACCTGCTGACGCCGGTCAGGCGCGGCGAGATCGCGGCGGCCGCGCTCGGCATGGCCGTCGAGGTCTGGAGCGAGGACGGGCGGCCCGTCGTGGGGGAAAAGGGCGAACTCGTCTGCGCCCGGCCGTTCCCATCCATGCCGGTCGGCTTCTGGGGCGACGACGGCGACGAGAAGTATCGCAGCGCCTACTTCGAAACGTTTCCCGGCGTCTGGGCGCACGGCGACTTCGTCGAGCAGACCGAGAACGGCGGCTTCATCATCTACGGGCGCAGCGACGCGACTTTGAACCCGGGCGGCGTGCGTATCGGGACGGCGGAGATCTACCGGCAGGTCGAGCAGATCGATGCGGTGCTGGAAAGCATCGCGATCGGCCAGACCTGGGACGACGACGTGCGCGTCGTGCTGTTCGTGGTGCTGCGCGAGGGCGAGGAACTGACGGACGAACTGGTCGGCGAGATCCGGACGCGCATCCGGCAGGGCGCGAGCCCGCGCCACGTGCCGGCGAAGATCGTCCGGGTCGCGGACATCCCGCGCACGAAGTCCGGCAAGATCTCGGAGCTCGCCGTGCGCGACATCGTCGAGGGCCGCGGCGTCAAGAACAAGGGCGCGCTCGCGAACCCCGAGGCGCTGGAACTGTACCGGGACCTGCCCGAACTCGCGACCTAGCCAAAAAAGGTGTCAGGTTTATTTTTGCAAAAATAAACCTGACACCTTTTTTGGGGCTGGGCTATTTTTTCTTGGTTTCCCTGGGTCTGGGAATCACCAGCACCGGGAACAGCCTGCTCCGCAGCACCGCTTCGCTGACGCTGCCCATCAGCTGCGTGTAGAGTTTGCCGCGGCCGTGCGAGCCCATGACGACGAGTTCGGCGCCCCAGCGATGCGCTTCCTGGGCGACGGTGGGCCCGGGATCGCCCCGGATCAGAAGGGTCTCGCAGCTCAGTCCCGCATTGCCCAGCGTTGCGGCGCACTTGTCGAGCAGTTCCCGCCGGTCCTTAAGCTGTTCGGGCACCGGATCGGTGATGACCTTTCGTCGCACCTGCTGCCCGAGTACGTCCGGCTCCCGCGGTGCCACGTGGATCAGCAGGACGCTGCTGCCGGCAGGTGCGATGCGGATCACCGCTGCAACGACTTTGTCACTGAACGGGGACCGGTCGACGCCGGCGACGATTTTCATGGCCATTGGCAGGGACCCTGGCAAACCAACGGGATGGCTGCGGCCCGCCGACAGGCAGCGTGCCGAGTGACGCCGGATTTTATCACGGGGAGGCAGGTCACCGCGGGCAGGACAGTCCTGGCGCCGCCGGCCGGTTAACGGTCGTGACGGGGACTGCCGGCGCAGAGTACAGTGTCGTTTGTCGAATGGCTATGCGGGAGAGTCACGTGGACAGACGCCGGTTCCTGAATTCGACGGCCGGATTCGGCCTGCTCGCGGCCCTGCCGGTCGTGGCGCCCCGCAGGCTCGACGCGAGTGAGGTCCCGGCCGACATCACGAGCATGAGCGCCTCGGAGCTGTCGGCCGCGATCCGCGCGCGTCATGTCAGCTGCCGCGAGGTCATGGCGGCCTACCTCGATCGCATTGGCCGCCTGAACCCCGTCTACAACGCGATCGTCAGTATGCGCGACGAGGACGAACTGCTGGCCGAGGCTGCCGCGGCCGACCGCGAGCTGGACGAGGGGACGTACCGCGGCTGGATGCACGGCATGCCGCACGCGGTGAAGGACTTGAGCGACGTCGTGGGGATTCCCTCGAGCTACGGTTCGCCGATCTTCGCCGGCACGATGCCCGAAACGGAAGGCGTGCTCGTGGCCCGCATCCGCGCTGCCGGCGCCATCTTCATCGGCAAAACCAACGCGCCGGAATTCGGCATGGGGTCGCAGACCTACAATCCCGTGTTCGGCGCCACCGGCAGTGCATGGAACCCGGACCTGACGGCGGGCGGCTCGAGCGGCGGCGCGGCCTGCGGTCTTGCGACCCACATGCTGCCGGTGGCCGACGGCGGCGACATGATGGGCTCGCTCAGAAACCCGGCGGCCTTCAACAACGTCATCGGCTTCCGCCCCACGCTCGGCCGCGTGCCGGAAGACGGCGACGGTGATCTCTTTTACCTGCAGCTCTCGGTCGGCGGCCCGATGGGACGGAACAGCGAGGACACGGCGCGGCTGCTCGCGACTATCGCGGGATCAACGCCCGCGGAACCGTTGTCGCTGCGCGATGAATTGCCTGCGGCCGATACTTTCGCGCCGCTCGAGCTGGAAGGCGTAAGGATCGGCTGGCTGGGCGACTACGACGGCTATCTCGAGACGGAGCCGGGCATCCTCGAACTCTGCGAACGGGACCTCGAACGCGCAGCCGAGGCCGGCGCAATCGTCGAGCCCTGCCGGCCCGCGTACGACATGGCGCGCCTCTGGCAGACCTGGCTCACGCTCCGGCACTGGCGCCGGCACACGATGCTGCCGCTGTACGAGAATCCGGCGACGCGGGCGCTCTTGAAGCCCGAGGCCGTCTGGGAGATCGAGGGCGCTTTCGACACCTCGTCGCGACAGGTTTTCGACGCCGGGATCGCCCGCGCGGACTGGTTCCGGGCACTGCGCAGCCTCTTCGACGACTACGACTTCCTCGCGCTGCCGACGGCGCAGGTATTCCCGTTCCCGAAAACGACGCTCTGGCCGACGCGAATCAACGACAGGCCGATGGACACGTATCACCGCTGGATGGAGGTCGTCATCGGCGGCTCGCTCGCAGGCCTGCCGGTCGTCAACGTCCCGGTCGGGTTCGACGATGCCGGCAGACCGATGGGCATGCAGGTGATGGGGCCTTTCGGCGAGGACCGGCGCATGCTCGAGTTTGCAATGGCCTGGGAAGACATTACCCCGCACCTCGGGCGGAATCCGCCGCCTGCGGCCTGAAATGCATCGCACAATCGCCGGCTTTGTCTTTGCGCCAATTTCTCCGTAGGGTATGGACCGGTAACCCTGATTCCCGCGGAGCCCGACCATGCCCGACGTGTTTGCACTGATCCTCATCGCCCTCGTTTGCCTCACCGCCGGTGCCGGTGCCGGGTTCTGGTTCGGCCAGCGGCAGGGCCGCGCGGATGCGGCGAAGTCGGACGATGTCAGGCGGGAATTCGACGCATACCGGGAGCAGGTAGCGGCGCATTTCGGCAAGACGGCGGACCATTTCCAGGCGCTCGGCGTGCAGGTGCGCGAACTCTACGACCACATGGCGACGGGCGCGGACGCGCTCTGCGACCGGGACGCGGCGGAGCGGGCCATCGAGTTTTCCGCCGCCAAGGCACTCGAAGGGGCCGGGGGCGAGACGAACCGGGAGAGCGGTGCTGAACAATCGGCGACGCCCGAATCCGAAGCGGAGGAACAGGAGGCTGCCCGGGCCGCGCCGAAGGACTACGAGTCGCCCGGGCCGGAAAAAGATGCGGAAGAGGCACCGGAGTCCTTCACGGTGGCAGGTTCGGAAGACGAGGACCCGGACAAGCGTTCGCTGCACTGATCTCCGGCTCGTTACGTCAAAAAAGGTGTCAGGTTTATTTTCGGGCCCGCCGAAAATAAACCTGACACCTTTTTGGGCCTCCTTTTCGGGGGGCGGTGCCAAAAATAAATCTGACACCTTTTCGGGGGCGGGGGCTTAGCCGGCGCTGCGGGCTTTGCCGAGGGTCGCGCCGACCTGCTCCCAGACCCGCTCCTCGACCGTGTCGACGATCAGCTGCAGGTGCGGGAACGGGATCTCGATGCCGGCGTCGTCGAGCGCCTTCTTTGCGAGCTCCGTCAGCCGGAAGAACACGCGCTTGCGCTGGTCCGCCGCCTCGACCCAGACGCGCAGCCTGAGGTTGACGCTGGAGCCGCCCAGTTCCTCGACGACGACGTCGGGACCGGGATTGTCGAGGATGTCGTCAGCGCCCTCGAGCGCGTCGAGCAGCACCTTGCGGGCCTTGTCGACGTCCTCCTTGTAGGCGATGCCGACGCCGACGTCGACGCGCACCTCGCCGTGCTTGCTGTAGTTTTCGAGCACTTCGTCGATGATGCGCTTGTTGGGCACGACGATGTAACTGTTTTGCGGCGTGCGGATGCGCGTCGTGCGCAACGTGATGTTCGTGACCTTGCCGTACTGGCCCTCGGTCTCGATCCAGTCGCCGACGACGAACGGCTTGTCCCAGAAAATCAAAATGCCGGAGATGACGTTGGCCACCGAGTCCTGCGCGGCGAAACCGATCGCGATCCCCGCAACCCCGACGCCAGCGAGCGCCGCCGTGACGTTGACGCCGAGCTGCGACAGCGCCATCAGCAGCCCGAGGATCACGATCACGTAGTGCAGCGTCGTGTCGACCAGCAGCCCGATCAGCACTTCCTCGAAGTCCGCTTTCTCCAGCGCCTTGCGGAAAACGGCCCTGGCACCGCGCGAGATCAGGAACGCGGCGACGATGATCAGGATCGCTGCGACCAGGTTGGGAAGATACCCGAGGAACCCCGAGACGAATTGTGTGAGCAGCGATTCGATGTTCAGTCGTTGCCAGACTTCCTGCAGCATTGTTTTTCTCTCCCGGGTCGATGACAGGTCTGTGGCAGCTGACTATATCCCATCACCGGAAAAACTCGACCACGGGCGGCAGCAGGCGTACACTGGCCGCGTTCGCGTAACTCCGCTTGGGTGTGGAAGGGACTCGAACGCCGCTCGGGCGGATCGTCACGCCATTTCGACCACGATCGAATGGAGGGGGCATCTGCCGGCATCATGAATACGAATCCGACCCGGGACACGATTCACAAGATCGTCGTCCTCAATCCGAAGGGGGGCGCGGGCAAGACCACGCTCGCCACCAATCTCGCCGCTGTCTTCGCCCTGCGCGGGCCACCGCCCACGCTCGTCGACTGTGACCCGCACGGCTACAGCATGCGCTGGCTCGAGAACCGGCCGGCCGACCGGCCCAAGGTCTGGGGCGTCGCCGCCTACGGCCACGCGACGCCCGCCGGGCGCAACGTGCCGCTGCACGGCTGGCCGGGATCGGAGCAGCTCATTGTCGACCTGCCCGCGGCGCTGCCCGACAACGAGCTCTACTACCAGATCTACGACGCACACAGCGTGCTGATCCCGGTCCTGCCGTCGGACATCGATACCTACTCGGCCGCGAAGTTCATCGCCAACCTGCTGCTCATCGCGCGGGTCGACCGGCGCAACCGCAACCTCGCGATCGTGGCGAACCGGACGCGGGAAAAGACGCAAAGCCTGGGCCGGCTCAAGCGCTTCCTGACGACGCTCGAGATCCCGCTGGTCGCGGAACTCCGGGACAGCCAGAACTACGTCCACGCGGCGGCACGCGGTCTCGGGATCGCGGAGCTCGCGCCCTCGCGCGTGCGCCAGGACGTCGAGCGCATAGGGCCGCTGGTCGACTGGCTGGACGGCTGGCGCATGCGGCGCCTCGACGCGGCGGAGGCCGGCGGGTTCCGGCACGTGCCGGCGGCCGAAGTGCTGACCCCGGCCTGGAGGCGGGAGCTGAAGGCTTAAGCTTTGGTCAGGGCCCGGCTCTTCTCGCCGGAGTCGGTCCAGACTTTCTCGTCATTGCAGTGATAGCTCTGGTGCACCTTGTCGTCGCGCAGGGACTCGAGGTGCACGTCGAAGCGCCACAGGCTGTGCAGGTGCTTGAGCACCTCGCGGGCATCTTCCTCGTTGAGCGGGATCCGGTCGTGCTGCGTGTGCTGCAGCGTGATCGAGCGGTCCCCCCGTAAGGCCACTTCCCGAACCTGGATATCCGGCTCCTGCCGGCTCAGGTTGTACTGGTTCGCGAGTTCCTCGCGGACGACGCGGTAGCCGTCGTCGTCGTGGATGGCCGTCACGCTGATCGCGTTGTCGGACTCGTCGTCGAGGATGCTGAAGAGTTTCAGGTCGCGGATGACCTTTGGCGTCAGGAACTGGAGGATGAAACTCTCGTCCTTGTAGTTCGCCATCGCGTGGTGGAGGGTCTCGAGCCAGTCGCCGCCCGCGTAGTCTGGCGCGAAGCGGCGGTCCTCGTCGGTCGGGTTCTCGCAGACGCGGCGGATGTCGGAGAAGATCGCGAAGCCCAGCGTGTACGGGTTGATGCCGGAGTAGAACGGCGAGTCGTATTCGGGCTGGTAGATCACGTTGGTGTGCGACTGCAGGAACTCGAGGATGTTGCCCTCGGTGATCAGCCCCTCGTCGTAGAGATCGTGCATCAGACGGTAGTGCCAGAACGTGGCCCAGCCCTCGTTCATGACCTTGGTCTGGCGCTGCGGGTAGTAGTAGACCGCGATCTTGCGCACGATGCGCACGATCTCGCGCTCCCAGGGCTCGAGCAGCGGCGCGTTCTTCTCGATGAAGTAGAGCAGGTTCTCCTGCGGCTCGGACGGGAAGCGCGGGAACTTTTCCTCGACCTTGCGCTTTTTCTTCGGGATCGTCCGCCACAGGTCGTTGACCTGCTTCTGCAGGTAATCCTCGCGTTCCTTCTGGCGCACCTTCTCCTGCTCGGCCGAGATGGGCCGCGGCCGGCGGAAGCGATCCACGCCGAAGTTCATCAGCGCGTGGCAGGAATCCAGCAGCGCCTCGACGGTGTCCACGCCATGGCGTTCCTCGCACTCGCTGATGTAGTCGCGCGCGAACAGCACGTAGTTGACGATGGCGCTCGCGTCGGTCCATTCGCGGAACAGGTAGTTGCCCTTGAAAAACGAGTTGTGGCCGTAGCACGCGTGCGCGATGACCAGTGCCTGCAGCGTGGCGCTGTTCTCCTCCATCAGGTAGGCGATGCAGGGGTTCGAGTTGATGACGAGCTCGTACGCGAGCCCGATGTGGCCCTTGCGATAGCGCTGCTCCGTGCTCAGGAACTGCTTGCCGAAGGACCAGTGGTGGTAACCGACCGGCATGCCGACCGAGGAGTACGCATCCATCATCTGGTCGGCCGAGATGATCTCGATCTGGTTCGGGTAGGTGTCGAGGCGGTATTTCTCCCTGGCGATGCGGCCGATCTCGCGCTCGAAGTCCTCGAGCGCCTCGAAGGTCCACTCCGAGCCCTCGGCAATGGGCTTTTTGGCCGTCACCCGGGCTTCCTTTCGAACAGGTCGCGGAACACCGGGTAGATGTCCCCGGCCTCCTTGACGCTGCGCAGCGCAAACCGGTCGGGGAAGCGTTCCGGCAGGTCCTCATAGGCCTGCCAGAGCTCCTGCGGGTCACCGGACGAAATCTCGACGTAGGCGAAGTACTGGAGCATCGGCATGAGGCTCTTCTCGAGGATCTCGCGGCACTTGGGCGAATCGTCCTGCCAGTTCTCGCCGTCGGAGGCCTGCGCCGCGTAGATGTTCCAGGCGTCGGTCGGGTAGCGGTCCTGCACGATCTTCCGCATCAGCTCGAGCGCGCTGGAGACGACGGTGCCGCCTGTCTCGCGGGAATAGAAAAACTCCTCCTCGTC
>JAWWBD010000145.1:0-7667 GCA_033721115.1 Woeseiaceae bacterium
ACGCCCGAGTTCTTTTTCGAGCAGGGCATGCCCTATCCGCCCGAGTACGGCCCGCTCGCCGCGGTGACACCCGGCACGCCCGGCGGACTCATGACCATGCTCGCGGAATACGGCACGCTGAGCCTTGCCGAAGTGCTCGCCCCGGCGATCGAGATGGCGGAGGGCTACCCGATCGAAGCCCACGCCGTCGACGCCATTCGCGAGTACGCGCGCGAGATCGTCAAGTGGCCTTTTTCCACCGCCGTGTATCTGCCCGAGGAAAACGGCCGCTCCCGTTTCCCCGAAGTCGGCGAGATCTTCCGGCAACCGGACCTCAAGGCGACGCTCGGGAAACTGGTCGAGGCCGAAGCGGAGGCGCTCGCGGCCGGCCGGGACCGCAAGGCCGCGATCTACGCCGCCTACGAGCGCTTCTACCGCGGCGACATCGCGCGCGAAATCGTCAGTTCGACCCGCGCCCAGGGCGGGCTCTTCACGCTCGAAGACCTGGACCGCTGGCGAGTTCACGTGGAGGAGCCCGTTAAAACCACGTACCGCGGGGTCGAGGTCTACAAGCTCACGACCTGGGTGCAGGGCCCGGTGCTGCTGCAGGCGCTGAACATCCTCGAGAACTTCGACGTCGCGGCCCTGGGATACAACACGACCCGTTACATCCACCTGCTCTACCAGGCGATGAACCTGGCTTACGCGGATCGCGACTTCTACTACGGCGATCCCTATTTCCCGCCCGAGGAACCGGTCGAGGGTCTGCTTTCCAAGGCCTATGCGAAAAAGCGCGCCGCGCTGATCAACATGGAGCGCAACCATCCGAACATCGGCCCCGGGGACCCGTACGAATTCCAGGCGGGTGACAATCCGTTCCTGCACTACCTCGAGGACTTCACGGCCCGGAACACGACGCCGGCGGACGCGGCGCCGAACGACGACGGCTTCTTCCAGGGCACGACGTCGATCCAGGCCGCGGACGCCGAGGGCTGGATCGTCTCGATCACGCCGAGCGGGGGCTGGATCCCGGCCGTGATCGCGGGCTCGACCGGCGTGGGCTTAAGCCAGCGTATGCAGAGCTTCGTCCTCGACCCCGCGATGAATCCCTACAACGTACTCGAGCCCGGCAAACGCCCGCGCGCGACGCTGACGCCCGGCATGGCCTTCAAAGACGGCGAGCCGTTTTTGTCCTTCGCCGTGCAGGGCGGCGACGCGCAGGACCAGCAGCTGCTGCAGTTCCTGCTCAACGTCATCGAGTTCGGCATGGACGTGCAGGAAGCGGCCGAGGCCGACAATTTCCTGAGTTTCCAGATGCACGATTCGTTCGGCGACCACCGGCGCGAGCCGGGCCGGCTCGCGGTCAACGAGTCGGTGCACGAGTACACGCTGAAGCAGCTCACCCGCATGGGCTACCGGGTCGAGGTCGGCGTGTGGGGCGAGCGCGAGCGCACCTCGGGCCCGATCAACGCGATCTACTTCGACCGTGAGAAAGGGACGATGCAGGGGGCGTCCAGCAACCACGGCGACGACTACGGCATCGCCTGGTAGTCGCTAGCGGAATCGCTCCGCAATATTCTTCAAGGATATGGCCAACCCCGCGCGCCCCTCTCTAATTGCGCCTTCTTCGGCTGGGTTTACGAGGTCCCTGGCCAGCAGTTCCAGCCTGACGCCGAGCGCGTAGTCGCTTTCGCGAGATGCGAGCGTTCGAGACGCCTGCTCGAGTGCAGCCGTGATATCGGCAGCGAGAGCATCATCGATCACGGCGCCGCGCACGAGGCGGTCGAGATATACCATTGCAACCACCGGCTCCGCCGGCCAACGCACCCGGAACTGCTGCTGCGGGTTGAATGCGCCGCGATAGTCCGCGCTTTCCGCCGCCGCGATTTCGTGCTCCGAGAGATACTCGCTCGGCGTGAGCGCGAGCACGTCGAGGCCCCGTACCGACTCGGTACCGTAGATCCGGCCCCTGTACCAGTACGTCGACCAGTAGCCCGCGAAGATCAGGTGCCCGGCGTCGAGCGGCCCGCGGTCGAAGAAGCCGATCTCGACCGGGTTTGCGGAGTCGGTGAAGTCGATCAGCGACACGCCGCCCTGGTACCACGCCTGCACGAAGATGTCGCGGCCGGGCACCGGCACGATCGAGCCGTTGTGCGCGACACAGTTCTCCTGCTCCGTCTGCGGCGCCGGCAGCTTGTAGTAGCTCCGGAACTCGAGCTTGCCGTCCACGATGTCGTAGATCGCGTTCGCGCCCCAGTCGAGCGGGTCGTGCGCGCGGCAGTAGGCGAGATCGCCGCCGCCCCATTCGTCGGTGAAGATGACCTTGGTGCCGTCGTTGTTGAAGGTTGCCGAGTGCCAGTAGGCGAAGCCCTTGTCGACGACGGCGTCCAGGCGCTTCGGGTGCAGCGGATCGCTGATGTCGAACAGGATGCCGTTGCCGGAGCAGGCCCCGGCCGCGATGTTCTTGTCGGGGAACACCGTGATGTCGTGGCAGTGATCCGTCTTGCTGGTCTCCTGCGTGCCCGCACCGTGATCTCCCCCGCGCCAGAGGCCGGCGAGCACGCCGTCCGCGGGATCGGCGAAGACCGCCGGGCTCGCTGTGATGCGTGCTGCTCCGGGATCGTCGACGGGAATCTCGATGACGTCGATGCGAAACAGCGCGGTCCGCGCGTCACCCGGTGTTTCGTCGATGCAGCCCGGCAGTTCCTCCGCGTCCCGGATCTTGGCCGTCCCCGAGTTGTAGACGAGGATCAGGCCGGCCTCGTCCGGGCCCGAGACGATCGAATGCGTGTGCGAGCCGCGGCAGGTCTGCACCGCGCCGACCTGCACCGGCCGGCGCACGTCGCTGATGTCGAAGATCCTGAGCCCGCGGAAGCGCTCCGGGCTGACGTCCTCGCTGACACCCTGCAGCCCGCAGTCGAGCCGGGCACGCGTCTGTTCCACCGACATGAGCAGCAGGTCGCCGATGATGGAGACGTCGCCCTGCCCGCCCGGGCAGACCACCGAGCTCAGGAGTACCGGCACGCCGTCATCCGCCAGCCGATAGAGCATGAATCCGTGATAGCTGCCGACGGCCAGCAGGTCGCCGGCGAAGGCGAGGTCCGTGTTTGCGAAACTGAGCAGCGGCAGGCGCCTGTTCTCCTCTTCGTCGTCTTCGGTCTCCTCGTCTTTCCCCCGCGGCAATGCCTCGGCCGGCACCTCGCCGGGATTCGACGGGTCGAAAAAGCCGGGCGGGCGCGGCAGCGCGGCGACCAGCCTCATGTTCCAGCTTGCCTGTTCCGCGTCCTGGTAACCCGCCGCCAGCCCGGCCCGCGGGTCCGCGGACAGATCGATCAGGAGCGCGTGCATGCGCTCGATTTCGGCGGTCTGGTCGTTGGTGATCTCGGTCGTGAATTCGTAGAGCGCCGGGTCATAGGCAGAGCCCGACTTCTCGTGCAGCGCCTCGACCATTTTCACCGCGCCGGCGTGGTGGGCGATCATGAGTTCGAGGAACAGCCGGTCGAAGGCCACGCCCTCGGCGGCGGCCAGGTCCGCCATCTGCTCCGGCGTCGCCATGCCGGCCATCGCACGGTCCGTATACATCGCAGCGTGCGCCGCAGGATCCGGCACCCGCTCGCCCCGCTCGCGCAACCAGCGCTGCATGAACGCGATTTCCTCTTTCTGCGAGACTTCGATCCGGCCGGCCACGTCGAGCAGTTCCGGCGTGTTCGTCCGGCCACGGACCAGGTCGGCCATCCGCAGTGCCTGGTGATGATGCGGGATCATGTCCTGCATGAACCGGACGTCATCGGGTGAATAGCGCGTGACGGCGATGCGGGTTGCTTCCTCTGCGGTCAGCGCGCGCGCCGGTTCGCCCGGCGCGCCGGGCTGGATGATGGGTGCCTGGGCTCGCGTCACGACGGGGACAACGATCCAGGCGATCAGCAGGGCAGCAGTGACTGAAAGACGGGCGCCATCGGCTCGTTTCGGTCGCAACGAAATCACCTCGCAGGCGTATGATCCGGTGGGCGGACAGTAGCCGAATCCGGAGCGACATGAAAACCTTCACGGAACTCTACGAGCGGGCAGCGCGGCGCAAGGGCGGAGAAGATGCGCTCGAGGCGCTGATCCCGACGCCGAAATCCGCGTGGGCCCTCGCGGCAATTCCTGACGACCGCTGGCTCTCGGCGATCGCCAGGAGCGTATTCCAGGCCGGTTTCAACTGGAAGGTGGTCGAGAACAAGTGGCCGGACATCGAGGCCGCATACGACGGCTTCGACCCGCACGCGGTCGCCTTCCAGTCCGACGACGACCTGGACCTGCTGGTGAAGGATCCGCGCGTCATCCGGCAGTGGAAAAAACTCAAGGCGATCCGCAGCAATGCGCAGTATCTCGTCGACGTGGCCGCGGAGCATGGTTCGGCTGCAACGTACTTCGCCGGCTACCCGGCAACCGAATACGTGGACCTGCTCGCCGACATGAAAAAACGCGGGGCTTACCTGGGCGGCACGACGGCCCAGTACTTCCTGCGTCGCATGGGCAAGGACTCCTTCATCCTCTCGCGCGACGTCGTCGCCGCGCTGACCCGGGAAAAGGTCTTCGACGGCTCGCCGACCTCGAAGGCGTCACTTGCGCGGATCCAGGCCGCGTTCAACGACTGGGTGGCGGACGGCGGGCGGAACCTGACCCGGGTGAGCCGGGTGCTGGCCTTTACCGTCGAGTAAACTGGCGTTCCATTCCGGCTGTGGAGACCCGACCATGAACAAGCCTGTCATCAATCTCGACCAGCTCGAATTCAGGCGTTTCGGCAAGGGCGAGAAGTTCGAAGCCGAGCGCGCCGAAGTCGGCCGGCACATCGGCGCCGAGAAGCTGGGCTACGCGGTCGTCCGCGTGCCGCCCGGCAAACGGGCCTGGCCCTACCACGCGCACTGCAATCTCGAGGAAATGTTCCACATCCTCGCGGGCGTCGGGACGCTGCGCCATGCCGGCGAGGAATACCCCGTCCGCGCCGGTGACTTCATCTGCTCGCCCGCCGATCCGCAGCAGCCGCACCAGCTCGTCAACACCTCGGACGAGGACCTCGTCTACATCGCGCTCGGCACCGAGCCCGGCACCGATGTCATGCTGTACCCGGACTCCGGCAAAGTGGGGGCCTGGCACCGGGACTCGCGAAATGCGGACAATCCCGAACACGTCCACCTGTTCGTCCGCGAAACGTCGCGCGTCGACTATTGGGACGGCGAAACGGACGACCATCAGGATTGACGGCTACGGTGCCAGCAGCGCCGCCGTGTAGAGTACCGGCCCCGTCGGGATCGGTTCGGGCGAACCACCGGGCGGCTCGAGGCTGACTGCAAGCGTCGACCCCCGCGTTAGCGCATCCAGCGCATCGGCGTCCAGTGCGAGCGTCGCCTCGCCCGCCTGCGGCAGCAGACCGAGCGAAACCGGCACGCCGTCATCGCGAAGTATCCAGAGTTCGTAGTCATTTGCCGGTTGCGCTTCCGGCGCGCTTCCGACCGCAACCTCCGCACGCTGCAAGTCGCTGTAAATCCGTGCGACCCAGAGTGGGTTACCCTGTGCGTCCGCAACGATCCCGACGGCCGGTTCCAGCGGCACAGGCTCGACCACGGTCTCCGTGACGGTTTCGGTGATGATCTGTGGTGGCCGGTTCTGTGCCTGCCACCAGCCGAACGTCGTGACAAACAGCGCCGCGGTGAGAACAGCCGCAACCGCGGGCCACGCCGTACGCCGCGGCCGGCTGTCCATCCGGCGCCGGCCGAGCCCGGCGTCGCGCGCGATCCTTTGCCAGACCAGTTCTGACGGCATCACCGGCTCAAGCGCCCAGGCCGCGGGCGACAGCATCCCCTCCAGCCGGTAGACGCTCGCGGCGACATCTTCGTTTTCGTCGACCAGGCGACCGAAGCGTCGCCGGGCCCTGCGTCCCATCGTACCGAGGACGAAGCGCTCTGCGAGGCCGTCGAGCTTCCGGGGTTCCGTGTAGTTCATGGCTGCATGCACGCTTTGAGTTTGCCTAGGCCCCTGCGTATCCAGCTCTTGACCGTGCCGAGCGATCGATCGAGACGAACCGCGATCTCGCTGAACGTCAGGCCCTCGAGATAAGCGAACTGTATGCAGGCCGCCGCATCGGCGTTGAGCTGGCCGAAACAGTAGACCAGGCGGCTCGCCGTCCTGCCCGATTCCGCTTCGGCCGGGCCGCCTTCCTCAAGGCCCAGCGTGGCGCGAATGTCCCGTGCGCGATCATCAAGCACTTCCTCGCGCCGTGAGCGGCTGCGAAGCAGGTCCAGCGCTCGGCGCCGCGCGATCGTCGTAATCCAGGTCCGGGCGGCCGCCAGCGACGGGTCAAATTCCGCCGCCTTGTGCCATGCAATGACCATCGATTCCTGGAGCACGTCCTCGGCATGGTAGCGATCTCTGAGCATGCGCATCAGAAATGCGAGGATCGACGGGGACGCCGCATCATAGAAGCGCCGGAACGCGGCTTCGTCGCCCGCCGCCGCGCGGAGCATCAACTCGTTCAGATCGCTGTCGTTCCCGGATGCCATTCCTGTCCCCTGCATTGACTTGCAGTACAGCTTATACGGTGGCGACGGCGACATGGATGCACTGCACCGATGAATACGTAACATTTTGTTGCCATTACCCGTCGCGGACCGGGAGCCATATAGGGTGCAATCCCTACGGTGCAAAAGTCAGAAGCCGCATCCAGATGGCCGTTTGCGTCGTATAAGCGATGAGACGTGCGGCGTTTGCCGCGCGAAAATTCACTCCTGAAAGGAGAAAACCAGATGAAAATCATTAGCCTGGCCGCAGGTGGCGCGCTGGGAGTCGTACTCGCCGGCCTCGCGCTCGCGTCCAGTCATCGCGAAGCACCGATGATCACCGAGCTCCCGAAAGTCGATGGTACGGACTTCTACGCATTCTCGAGCTACGAAACGGGCCGCGAGGGATTTGTAACCCTCATCGCCAATTACGTGCCCCTGCAGGACGCTTATGGCGGCCCGAACTACTTCCAGCTTGATGACAACGCAATCTACGAAATCCACATCGACAACGACGGCGACGCTTTGGAAGACCTGACCTTCCGGTTCATGTTCCAGTCCGAAATTCGCGGAATCGCTCTCGACATCGGTGGCGAGAACGTTGCCGTACCGCTGAAGCAGGTTGGAGGCATCGGGCCTTCGGCTGCCGACACCAGCGCACTGAACGTGCTGGAAACCTACACTTTGGACATCGTCCGCGGCGACCGCCGCACGGGCATGCGCGAACCCGTTGTGAATGCGCTCGACGGCACGACGACATTTGCCAAGCCCGTCGACAATATCGGCGAAAAGACACTCCCGGACTATGCGGCGTATGCCGACGATCATATTTACGACGTCGCAATCCCCGGCTGCAGCAACGGGCGCGTGTTCGTTGGCCAGCGGAAGGAGGGATTCGTCGTCAACCTGGGCGAGACTTTCGACCTCATCAACACCAATCCGCTCGGTCCGGCCGACGGCGAGCCGAATACGCTCGCCGACAAGAATGTCACGTCGCTCGCGATAGAAGTTCCGGCCAGCTGTCTCACGAACGGCGCCACGCCGATCATCGGCGCGTGGACTACCGCGAGTATCCGCCAGGCGCGCATCCTGAACCCGCGGCCTAACATGAAAAAGGCCGCGATCTTCGGTGGCGCTTTCACGCAGGTA
>JAWWBD010000146.1:0-7620 GCA_033721115.1 Woeseiaceae bacterium
AGCGGCGCATGGCCGCGATCGCACACGCGAGTCGCTCCTAAAGCTCCTCGATCGTGATGTGCTGGTTGGTATAGACGCAGATCTGCCCGGCGATCTCGAGCGCCTTCTCGACAATCGTCCGGGCGTCGAGCTCGGTGTTCTTCATCAGCGCAAGCGCCGCGGCCTGCGCGTAGGGGCCGCCGGAGCCGATGGCCATCAGGTCGTCCTCGGGCTCGATGACGTCGCCGTTGCCCGAGATGATGAACGAGCTGTCGGCGTCCGCCACGACCAGCAGCGCCTCGAGGCGCCGCAGCCGGCGGTCGGTGCGCCAGTCCTTGGCGAGCTCGATCGCGGCCCGGGTCAGGTTGCCGTACTGCTCGAGCTTGGTTTCGAACAGCTCGAACAGCGTGAACGCATCGGCCGTACCGCCCGCGAACCCGGCGATCACCCGGCCGCCGGCCAGCGGGCGGACCTTCTTCGCGTTGCCCTTCATGACCGTGTTGCCCATGCTGACCTGGCCGTCGCCGGCGATCGCGACCTTGCCATTGCGGCGCACGGAGACGATGGTCGTCCCTCGGAATTGTTCCATGTCGATCAACCTGTTACGCGGGGGGCACCGGCTTTCCGCAGCCGGTACACGTTGCGGCGCGGCCTAGTCCTTCTTGCGCGCCCTGGGATGCGTCCTGTCGTATATCTGGGCCAGGTGCTGGAAATCAAGGTGGGTATAGACCTGGGTCGTCGCGATGTTCGCGTGGCCCAGGAGCTCCTGGACGCCGCGGAGGTCGTGGCTCGACTCCAGCAGGTGGGTCGCGAAGGAGTGCCGGAACAGGTGCGGATACACATTCGCGTCAATGCCCTGGCGCTTCGCCCAGTGCGTGACCCGCGCCTGCACGGCACGGCGGCTGAGCCGGGTGCCGCGGGTGCTCACGAACAGCGCCGTCTCGTCGGTGCCCGCCAGCTCGCGCCGGGTTTTCAGCCATCGGGCCAGCGCCGCGAGCGCATGCCGGCCGACAGGGACGACCCGCTCCTTCGAACCCTTGCCCGTGACCCGCACCGTCGCGTCCTGCCGGTCGATGTCGTCGACGTCGAGGCTCGTCAGCTCGGCGAGCCTGAGGCCCGAGGAATACAGCAGCTCGAGGATGGCGCGGTCGCGGTCGACGACCGGGCCCTCGCCCGGGATCTCGAGCAGCCGCGCCATGCGGTCGGCATCCAGGTTGCCCGGCAGCCGCTTGCCGGCCTTCGGCGCCGACACGGCGTCGACCGGATTCTTTTTGACGTGTTTCTCCCTGAGCAGGTAGCGGAAGAAGCTGCGGGCGGCGGACAGGCGCCGCTGGATGCTCCGCGCCGACAGGCCGCGGCGGAAGCAGCGGGCCGAGAAACCGCGCACGTGCTCGCTGTCGAGGTCGCGCCAGCGCCCGATGCCGCTCTCCGCGCAGAAGCCGGCCAGCGCCTCGAGGTCGCGCCGGTAGTGCCGGCAGGTCTCGGGCGAGAGCCGGCGCTCGTAGGTCAGGTGGCTGACGAAGCGGTCGATCCAGCCGGTTTCGGCGCTGTCCACGGGCGCCCTCCCGGGCTCAGTAGCGCTCCAGCGCCGCCGCGACGAGGTCGCCGACCCGGGCCAGGAAGTCGATGCTCATCCCCGGGTGGAAGCGTTCGGCGTCGGCGCTGCCGATCGCCAGGAAGCCGATCTGTGCGCCGCTGCCGAGCGGCACGAGCGCGACGGACCCGATCTCGTCCGCGTCGCCGCGGAACAGGTACTCACGCTGCGCGTCCCGCACCCGGCCGCAGCGCGGTCCGCGGCCGTTCAGAAACGAGGCGAAAGGCCTGAGCTCGTCGGAATTGCGGTCGACGACGCGGAAAAAGCGGCCCGCGTCGACGTCGTCGAACTGTTCCGCCTCGCCGAACAGGACCAGCACGGACTGGTCGGCACCGAAGCCGAGGCGCAGCGCGGTCTCGACCGTCCTGATCGTCTCGTTCAGGTTCGTCGTCGCGATCAGGCTGAGCGCGAGCTCGTGAATCTTGGCGGCGAGCGCGTCGTTGGCGCGCGCAACCGCGACGAGTTCCTTCAGCCGGCGCTCGAGCTTGAGTTCCTTCGTCCGGAGCACCGAGACCTGGCGTTCGACGAGCGAAACGGCCTCACCGCTGCCGTGCGGGACCTTGAGCGCGCCCAGCAGCGTACTGTTCTGCTCGAAGAAGTCGGGATGGGCGCGCAGGTACGCGCGCACCGCTTCCTCGCTCGGTTCCTCGTCGACGAATTCCGGATTGGGTTGAGTGCTCATACGTCGATACGTCCCTCGCTCAAGAAAGTGGCCGACCCGGTGAGCCATACCGGCGCGTCGCCGCGGCGCCAGCTTACCACGAGTCGCCCGCCCGGCAGGTCCACGGCAACCTCGTCGTCGAGCCGGTCCAGGCGGCTTCCGGCAACGACCGCCGCGCAGGCGCCGGTGCCGCAGGCCAGCGTCTCCCCGACGCCCCGTTCGTGCACCCGGAGCGCGATGCGGTCGCGGTCGACGACCTGCATGAAGCCGGCGTTGACGCGCTCCGGGAAGCGTTCGTGGCGCTCGATCAGCGGCCCCAGCCGGCCGACGGCCGCCGCCTCGACGTCGTCGACCTCGAGCACGCAGTGGGGATTGCCCATCGACAGCACGGACACCTCGAGCTGCTCGCCGTCCACCTCCAGCGCGTAGGTCGGCGCCTCGCGCTCCGCGACGAACGGGATCTCCTCCGGAGCGAAGCGCGGGCGGCCCATGTCGACGGTCACGCGCCCGTCGGGCAGGACCCGGGCCCGGACCG
Organism: Woeseiaceae bacterium; assembly: GCA_033721115.1. GTDB lineage: Bacteria > Pseudomonadota > Gammaproteobacteria > Steroidobacterales > Woeseiaceae > UBA1847. The sequence goes on from JAWWBD010000146.1 coordinate 2,770, forward strand.
GGCCCACCGGCCCTTCGAGCAGGAGTTCGTCGCGGGTGCCGTCCTCGTCGGCCAGCAACCACGCCACGCAGCGCACGCCGTTGCCGCACTGCTCGACCTCGGAGCCGTCGGCATTGAACACGCGGTAACTCAGGGCCGCATCGTTGGCGGTCGCCGGGGCGAGCCACATCAGCTGGTCGAAACCGGGTCCGGTCGCTTCGTCACCGAGGCGCCGGATCGTGTCGGCGGCGGGTGGCGGGGCGGCCTCCCGGCGCCCGTCGACGACGAGGATGCGGTTGCCCGCACCTTCCATTTTCAGGAATCGAAGTTGCATTGCGCTCGATGGACTTTTCCGGCCCGCGTCTGTAGTTTACATAAGTTACAACCCGACCTAATAACAACGCCATCGGGAGCGCACATGCGGCACATCATGGTATTGAATCCGAAAGGCGGTTGCGGCAAGAGCACGCTCGCAACCAACATCGCTGCGTATTTCGCGGCCGAGGGCGCGGACGTCGCGCTCGCCGATTACGATCCGCAGCGGTCGAGCCTCGACTGGGTAGAGCGGCGCCCGGCCGATCGCCCGTCGATCGCGGGCGTTGCCGCGTACGAGGACGGCCTGCGGCACCTGCCGCGGAGCGCCGACATCGTCGTGAGCGACGCACCGGCCCGCACGCACGGCGCCGAGCTGACCAATCTCCTGCGCCACGCCGAAACCGTCGTCGTGCCCGTCATGGCGTCGACGATCGACATGCAGGCGTCGACCAATTTTCTCAAGGAGCTGAACGAGGTGCCGCGCGTACAGCGCAAAGAGGTCAAGATCGGCGCCGTCGCCAACCGGGTCCGCGACAACACGCTGATCTTCGACGAGCTCGACGACTACCTGACCCGCGCCCGCGTGCCCTACGTCGCGGCACTGCGGGAGGCGCAGAACTACGTGCGGGCTTACACCCGCGGGCTCGGCATCTTCGACCTGCCCGAGTATCTCGCCTGGCCCGACTGGGACGAGTGGGAGCCGCTGACGGCCTGGCTCAGGAGCAAGCGCAGCCAGCCCTGAGTCCGCACTGAAACCGCCTTCGCGTCACTCCGCAGCCAGTGAGGCGCGGATGCCGTCTGCCGCATCCGCGTAGCGGGGCGCGACGCCCAGCTCGGTACGCATGCGCGTCGTCGCGATCCGCCGCGACTCGCGCAGGAACGACAGCCGCATCGCCGAGAACGACTGCTCGGCTTCCGCCATGCTGATCGCCGGCGGCGTGGGCAGCCCGGCCTGGCGCGCCACCTCCGTCGCGAACCAGGTCGCCGACCGGTGGTCGCCGTCGCCGACGTTGAAGATCCCTTCGGCCTTTTCGTTGTCGAGCGCCGCGAGGCAGCAGCTCGCGAGATCGTCGACGTGGATCCGGTTGCCGGGCCCGGCATCGGCCTCGCGGACGACGGGCTCGCCGGCGCGGAGCCGGTCGGTGCCGAGGCGGCCCGGGCCGTAGATTCCCGGCGCCCGCAGCACGACGAGCCGCGTGCCGCGGTCACGGCACCAGGCGGCGAGCAGCGAGTCCGCCGCGACGCGCCGCCGGGCGCGGTCCGTTGCCGGTCGCACTGCGGCCGACTCGTCGACCCCGGCGCCGCCGCGGTCGCCGTAGACGCCGGTCGTGCTGATGTAGACGAAAGCCGCGGGCGGCGGATCGAGGCGCTCGAGCAGGCGTTCGAGGCGTGGATCGCCGTCGGCCGCAGCTGCCGGCGGCACCGTGTACAGCACCCGGAATTGGCCGGGCAGCGTCAGCGGCAGCGGGCCGCCGGCGTCGAGGTCATGGGTTTCGAGCATCGGCAGCGTCGCATCCGCGCTGCGGGACAGTCCGACGACCGTGCCGGCCGGTATCCGCTCGACGACCCGCCGGCCGAGATAGCCCGTGCCGACGACGAGCGTGAGCATCGCCTGGTTCGCGGCGCGCTCGGTCACGCCCTCAGTCTTCGTCGGGAGCGAGATGCGGGATGGCCGGCAGCGGCTCCTCGGTCACGAGCGTGAGGCCTGCGCGGTAGGCATCGGCCGCCGCGTCGGTTTCGCCGAGCTTCGTCAGCAGCCGCCCGTAGACCTGGTAGGCCTCGGCGGACGGACGCAGGCTCAGCACGGTCTCGAGGTAGCTCCGGGCCTTGCCCCAGAGCTCGTTGCGCAGGCACAGCCGGGCGGCCGCGAGCAACAGGTCCGGGTCTTCGCCGTGTTTCGCGAGCCAGCCCTCGGCCCGTTTCAGCTGCTTCGACGCGTCCGGCGCTTCGACCAGGCCGTAGAGCCGGACGAGCGGTCCGCGCCAGTCCGAGGCGAGGGCCGAGGCAAGGTCTTTTTCGGCCTTTTCGTGCATCCCGGTGCGCATCAGGTTCTCGTAATAGGCAGCGGCCAGCGCCATGTCGGCCTTCAGGCGCTTCGGCACCCGTTTCCACTCGGTGATCACCGCGTCGCCGTCGGGCGCCTGGTCCAGGTTCTCGCGGTGCACGCGGATCGCCCACTTGTCGAGCGTCTCCTGCCGGACCCGGCCGTGCCGCGTGACCCTGGGCAGGATTTCGCCGAGTGCCTGCCAGTCGCCGAGCCTGAAATAGAGGCGGCCGAGCAGCGCGAGCGCATAACTGTGGTCGCGCGAGTTCTCGTCGATGCGGCGCAGCGTTGCCAGCGCCTGTTCGTACTGCTTGCGGTCGAGCTGCAGCTCCGCCTGGGTGAGCAGCACGGCGTTGGCCGCGCCCGGCGTGCGTTCGTAGGCGAGCTTCAGCCACTCGTCGCGGCGGGCGTCCTCGCCCTGCAGGTGCGCCGCCCGCGCCGCCTGCAGCAGGTTGAAGAGCGGCGTATCGCTGGTCGCGGCCGCGCGCGCCAGGAGTTTTTCGCCGCGGGCGAAATTGCCCTCGGCCACTTCGATCATGCCACGCGTGAGCTTTTGCCCGGCCCGCCCGGCACGGTAGCGGCCCGCAGCCTCGCCGAGCAACCGCGGGGCCTGGATGATGCGGCGGACGAGCCAGACGGTGAAAAACAGCAGCACGAGGAGCGCCAGCAGCATCGGCACCGACATCTCCACGAAGTACCCGCGGAAATGGATGATGACGTAGCCGAAATCCTCGAACAAAAAGTGCGCGAGGAAAGCGCTCGCCAGCGAGACGACGACGACGATCAGTGCGAGTTTCACTGCTCGCTCTCGGACAGCGTCCGGTACTGGCGCAGGAGGCGCAGGGAATCGGAAATGTCGGGCGGGTCGATCGTGAAGACGTTGGCGCGGATCTCCCGGATGGTCTCGAGTGCGCTTGCGACCTGCGTGCTGCCCGTATCGAAGTAGGACTCGAGCCAGTCCGCGGCATCCTCGAGACTCTGTTCGAACACGGCCTGCTCGCCGCGCAGCAATGCGAGGCGCGCGGCCTGCAGCTTGAGCGCGAGGTTGGTCCGGAGGAACGTCTCCGCTTCCGGCGCGAGGAACGGCATCTCGGCCCGGTCGGGTGGCGTGATCCTGACCGCGCTCGAGAATGCACCCTTGACGCCTGACCAGAACCGGGCGAACCCGCCCGCGTCCTCGGGGAGGTCGACGCCTTCGTCGCGCCCGGCTCCGCCCCGTTGCGCGAGCGGCAGCGAGTCGACGACGCGGGCCAGGCTCGCGAGCGTCAGCGTCGCGCCTTCGATGTCCGGCTTGTCCATCGCCTCGAGCGCCGCCAGTTCGTCCGCGAGTGCCCGCCGCACGTCGATGAGACGCGGGTTCGACAGCTGCCGGACCCGCTCGTCGGCCATCCCGAGGGCGAGCAGCGCGAGTTCGGGATTGCGGGCAAGCTGCAGCTGCGCGTTGGCGAGCTGCATGTAGTACTCGGCCTCGGCGATGAGCCAGGTCTCGCGCGCACCGGCTGAAATGCCCTGCAGCGCCGCCATCGACGATTCGAGGCTGCTCATCCTTGCGGGTAGCGATTCGACCAGGTCGAGTTTGGCCGCGAGCTGGGTCTCCAGCCGGGTCAGTTCGCTCGCCAGGCGGTCGTCCGCGGCCACGAGTTCGCCGGCAGTCGATTCGAGTGCCGCGATACCCGATTCGGCTTCGGCCAGCTGGTCCCGGACGCGCGCGACCGAGCCCGCCAGGTCCCGACTCTCGGCCGCCGCGCTCCGCGCGGCCCGCCAGTCCTCGACGATCGAATAGCCGACGGCGGCCGCCGCCACGAGCGCGATGAACAGCGCGAGCCAGGCGACCGCGCCCGACCGGTTACCGGCCGGCGCCGGCGAGATCGCGCCCGGCCCCGCGGCATCAGGCGCAGGCTCACCGCCGCCTTCGGCATCGTCGTCTGCCGGCGCATCCGGGTCCTCCGCGCCGAGGCGTGCCGCCTCGTTGCGCTCGGGCACGACGTCGGGCAGGGCTTCGCCGCCCGTCTCGGCGTCCTTGTCGGGTTTCTTTTCTTTGCTCATCGATTCATCCGGGGATGGTCCGGGGCTTTCACGACACGGCGTCAATGACCGCCTTGGCGAGGTCGTCCGCACCGGGGCTCGCGGCCAGCGTCGTCGGGATGCCCGGGAAGCGGGTCAGCGCTTCTTTTATCACACGAGGCGCGGGCGTAACCAGCCGCGTAACGGGCAGCTGCTGCCGGCAGGTGTCGGGCAGCAACTGCACGAGATTGTCCAGCGATTCGACGCTCATGACGACGACGGCGGCGATGCCGCCGTCGACCCAGAGCGATTCGAGCCGCTCGAGTTCGGCGGGCGTCGGTTTCGGAACGATGCGCTCGTAGACTGCGAGGTACTCGACGGCCGCGCCGCGATCCCGCAACGTGTCGCCGAGCAGCTCCCGGCCACGCCGGCCGCGCACGATCCTGACGACCTGGCCGGCGACGTCGCGGAGCGCCTGCGTCGCGAGCAGGTGTTCGCTGTCGAAGCCC
>JAWWBD010000147.1:0-7507 GCA_033721115.1 Woeseiaceae bacterium
ATGCGCTCGACGATCTCGCGCCGGCGCGGCAACGGCCGGCGCGGGTCCAGGTGTTGCTCGAGCCGGGCCAGGAAATACGGATCCTGGTAGGCCTGGCGCCCGATCATGACGCCGTCGACCTCGGCCAGCGCCGCATCGACATCGGCGAGGGTCTGGAGCCCGCCGTTCAGGACGATCGTGAGGTCGGGACGCTCCGCCTTCAGGCGGAACACGCGCGGGTATTTGAGCGGCGGCACCGTCCGGTTCTCCTTCGGACTCAGGCCCTCGAGAACGGCGATGCGCGCGTGGACGATGAAAGTCCGGCACCCCGCCGCCGCGAGCGTGTCCACGAAACGGCAAAGGAATTCGTAACTGTCCTCGTCGTCGATGCCGATGCGGGTCTTGACCGTCACCGGCACGTCGACCGCCGCCTGCATCGACCGGAAGCAGGCCGCGACGACGTCGGGGCGAGCCATCAGGCAGGCACCGAACTGGCCGCTCTGCACGCGGTCGCTCGGGCAGCCGACGTTGATGTTGATCTCGTCGTAGCCCCGCTCGGCCGCGGTGACCGCGGCGCGGGTCATCCAGTCGACGTCGCTGCCGCCGAGCTGCACCGCGACCGGGTGCTCGGCCGGGTCGAAGGCGAGGAGCCGGTCGGCGTCGCCGTGCACGATCGCGGCGGCCGTGACCATTTCCGTGTACAGGCGCGCCGACGGGCAGAGGAGCCGGAGAAAGTACCGGCAATGCCGGTCCGTCCAGTCCATCATGGGCGCGACCATAATTTTTTCAGTCACTTGCATTCTTTTCTTAACCCGAATTACCTGTTTTGCGCACGGGCATTGCGCCCGCGGCGCGCGCCTCTGCCCGCAGTCTCGCAGCCCGTGGTCGCACAGTAAAATACCGGTGACAGGATCGGGAGGGGCCCGGCATGGAAATGACACCGCATGCGCTCGCCGCTGTCGCGTTCACGGTCGCTGCGCTCGCCCTGATCTCGCGGGACCGCATCCCGATCGAGTACGCAGCGGGGATCGTGCTCACCGTGCTGGTGCTCGTGTTCGAGATCTTTCCCGTGACGGGCCCCGGCGCCCTGCGCGGCGCCGACCTGTTCCGCGGTTTCGGCAACGAGGCCCTGGTCACGATCTGCCTGCTCCTGGTGCTGGCCCGCGGCGTCGAGATCAGCGGCGCGCTGCGGCCGGTCGGCCGCTTCCTGACCGCGCTGTGGCTCCGCAACCGGACCCTGGCGCTCTTCGCGACACTCGTCGTGGCCGCCCTGATCAGCGCGTTCGCCAACAACACGCCCATCGTCGTGATGATGCTGCCGATCCTGGTCGGCGTGGCCCATCGCATCGGCATCCCGCCGTCCAAAGTCCTGATGCCCGCCGGCTTCGCGACCATCGTCGGCGGCATGTCGACGACCATCGGGACCTCGACCAACCTCCTCGTCGTGTCGGTCTCCGAAGACTACGGCCTGCCGCGCCTCGAGATGTTCGACTTCATCCTGCCCGCCGCCGCGGCCGCCGCGGCGGGCCTGCTGTACCTCTGGCTCGTCGCGCCGCAGCTGCTGCCGGCACGCGCCTACCGGCTGGAGGGCAAGGATTCGCGCGTTTTCGATTCAGTGCTCACGATCCCCGACGACAGTCCGCTGGCGGGGCAGACCCTCGCCGCCGTGATCGGCCGGCTCGGCGAACTCACGCGCATCGTGCGCATCCAGCGCGGCGACTCGCTCGAACTCGCCCGTTTGCCGACGCTGACCATCAAGGCCGGCGACCGCCTGCACCTGCGCGGCACCGCCGAGGGCATCCGGCTGGCCCACGACGCGATCGGCGGTTCCGTCACGGCCGTCGACCTGACGCAGCCACCGAACCAGGCGCTCGTCGAGATCGTCGTCACCAGGAACTCCCCGCTGCACATGAAGCGCCTGGGCGACGTGCGCAACGACACGCTGCGCGGCCTGTACCCGGTCGGCTGGTCGCGGCCCGGACAGTCGTCGCTCGCCGCGGTCGACAAGTCGGGGGACCCGTTGCTCCGGACCGGCGACATCCTGCTGATGCAGGGCGAGCGCGGCACGGTCCAGGACCTCGTCGACCGGTCCCACATCCTGGTCCTCGCCCGCAACATCCACGTGCCGCGGACGTCGAAAGCCACGCTCGCCATGGCGATCATGGCAGGCGTCGTTGCGGTCGCCGCGCTCGGCCTTCTGCCGATCGTCGCCAGCGCGCTGCTCGGGGTTGCCCTGATGCTGGCGGGCCGCTGCCTGGACTGGCACGAAGCCTGGGAAGCCATCGACACGCGGCTCGTCCTCGTCATCGTCGTCAGTCTCGCGCTGGGCAGCATGCTCGTCGAGACAGGCGCCGCCGCGGCGGTCGCCCACGGCTTCGTCGTACTCGTCGAGGACCTGCCGCCGCCCGTCGTGCTGAGCGGCCTGCTGCTCCTGACGGCGCTCCTGACCGAGGTCGTCACCAACAATGCGATTGCGGTCATCGCGACGCCGATCGCGATGAGCGTGGCGGCGGAACTCGGCCAGCCGGCCCTGCCCTTCGTGCTGGCCGTCCTGTTCGGCGCGAACATGAGCTACCTGACCCCGATCGGCTACCAGACGAACATGCTGGTCATGAGCGCGGGCGGCTACCGCTTCGGTGATTTCTTCCGCGCCGGACTGCCGCTGCAGATCATCCTCTGGGCCGTGCTGTCGCTGGTGCTGCCCGCGCTGTACCTGTAGCCGCGCGCCGTGACAGGGCGCGCGGCCGGGCATACACTGTCGGTTTTTACCCGGCACGATGCGCGCCGCGGCGACCCGGCTGCAACTTCGGTCCCGGACCGGGGTCTCAGCAAGGCGTGGGCGGGGATTCCAACAGGCAGTAAAAAAAGCCCCCGTGCGCAGCGGAAAATCACTATGCGATCGCTCAATTTCGTTCTATTGCTGGCCCTGGCCGGCAGCGCTTTCGGCCAGGGTGAATTCGCCGTGTCGGTCGAGACGGCCGAAGTCGGTACCGCCGGCATCGAAACGACGGTGACCGCGGTCGGCACGCTGATCGCAGAAGCGTCGGCGACCCTGCGCGCCGAGGTGCCCGGCCAGGTGACGGCCATCCACTTTCGCGAGGGCCAGCGCGTCGGCAAGGGCGACAGGCTGTTTTCCATCGAAGCAACGGTCCTCGAAGCGGAGGTCAACGAGGCGCGCGCGAACGCAGCGCGCAGCGAAGCCGCGTACAAACGCGCGCAGGAACTCTTCGCGAAGCAACTGATCTCTGCCACGGACTACGACGCGGCGCGGGCCAATCACGACGTCGACAAGGCCAGGCTCAGGTCGTCGCTCGCGCGCCTGTCGAAGACCGTGATCCGCGCACCCTTCGCGGGCTTCGTCGGGCTCCGGCGCATCAACGTCGGCGACTATGCAACGACCGGCCAGGAACTGGTCGACATCGTCCAGCTCGATCCCCTGCGGGTCGAGTTCAGCGTGCCGGAAACCCTGTTGCCGAAGGTGCGTCCCGCCCTGCCGATCGAGGTCACGGCGGATGCCTATCCCGGCGAGCGCTTTGCCGGAACCATCGCCGCGGTGTCGCCACAGTCCGACGTGCAGGGTCACAACCTGCGGGTCAGGGCCGACCTGCCGAACGCCGAACTCAAGCTCCGCCCCGGGCTGTTCGTTCGGGTCAACGTCTCGCTCGGCACGCGCGCGGACGCGATCATGATCCCGGAAGAAGCGATCTGGCCGATCGGCGGGGACAAGACCGTGTTCGTCGTCGAGGACGGCAAGGCGCGGCAGCGGGTCGTCACGATCGGCGAGCGGCGCCCCGGCGCGGTCGAGATACTGTCCGGTCTGGCGGCAGGAGAAATCGTGGTGACAGCGGGGCAGATGAAACTCTTCGACGGGGCGGCCGTCACCTCGGCCGCCACCGGGGCGACGGCGGCGCGCTAGCGCCCGCCCGCGGCGATGCGGCTCGCGCATCTCTCGAGGCGGCGCCCGGTCCTCGCGACCGTCATGAGCCTGATCATCATCCTGCTCGGTCTCATCTGTTACGAACGACTCGCCGTGCGCCTGATCCCGAACGTCGACGAGCCGATCGTGACCGTCTACACGTTTTATCCCGGCGCCAACGCGCAGATCATCGAGTCGCAGATCACGAAACCGATCGAGGACGCGCTGTCCGGCATCGATGGCATCGACTACATCAGCTCGATCAGCCGCGCGGAATCGAGCCAGGTCTCCGTCCGTTTCAAGCTCGACCGTGACCCGGACGGCGCGGCGAGCGACGTCCGCGACCGCGTCGCGCAGGCGCGCGGCGCGCTGCCGGAGGAGGCCAGGGACCCGATCGTGCAGAAGCAGGAAGCGGACGCGCAGCCGATCATCTACCTCGCCTTCTCTTCCGACCGGCATGATCTCATCGAGATCGCCGACGTCGCGAACCGCATCGTCAAGGACCGCATCCAGACCATCCCCGGCGTCGCCGAGGCCCAGGTATACGGCAACCGCTACTCGATGCGGATCTGGCTCAGCCCCGACCGGCTCGCGGCGTACCGCCTGACGCCGCTCGACATCGAGACCGCGCTCAGAAGGCAGAACGTCGAGATCCCGGCCGGGCGCGTGGAAAGCCTCGAGCGCGAATTCACCGTACTCGCCGAGACCGACCTGCGCGAACCGGAGCAGTTCGAGGCGATCATCGTAAAGGAAACGGAGACGTTCCTCGTGCGGCTCGGAGACGTGGCGCGGGTCGAACTGGGCCCGGACGACTCCCGCTTCACGGCGCGCTTCAACGGCCGCAACGCGGTGCCGCTCGGCATCGTCAAGCAGGCCGTGGCCAATCCGCTCGACATCTCGCTCGCGCTGCGCGAAATGCTGCCGCAGCTGACCCGCTCGCTGCCGGAAGGCATGCAGGTCGAGAACGCGTTCGACAGCACCGTCTATATCGAGCGCTCGATCGCCGAGGTCTACAAGACGGTCGCGGAAGCGGTCGTGCTGGTGGTCCTCGTCATCTTCCTGTTCCTGCGCAACTGGCGCGCGATCCTGGTCCCGCTGGTCACGATCCCGGTGTCGCTGATCGGGGCTTTCGCGCTGATGTACCTGTTCGGCTTCACGATCAACACACTGTCGCTGCTGGCGCTGGTGCTCGCGATCGGCCTCGTCGTGGACGACGCGATCGTCATGCTCGAAAACATCTACCGGCACATCGAAGGCGGGATGAAGCCGCGTGAGGCGGCATTCCACGGCAGCCGCGAGATCGGTTTCGCGATCGTGGCGATGACGATCACGCTCGCGGCGGTCTACCTGCCGTTCGCATTTTCCACCGGGCGCAGCGGCCGGCTGTTCATCGAGTTCGCACTGACCCTCGCCGGCGCCGTGCTGGTCTCCGGCTTCGTCGCACTCACGCTGTCGCCGATGATGTGCTCGAAGCTGCTGCGCCACAAGGAGAAACACGGTCGCGCATTCGAGGCGAGCGAGGCCCTATTCGCTGCCGTCAATCGCGGCTACCACCGGGTCCTCGATCGCCTGCTCTGCCGGCGGTTCGTCGTGGTCGGCGCCGCGCTGCTCGTCGTCGCGACCATGGTTGCGCTGTTCCTGTCGCTGCCCGAGGAACTCGCGCCCGCGGAAGACCAGGGATATCTGATCGGCATCGGCAGTGCGCCCGAGGGCGCCACGATCGAGTATACGGACCGATACGCGCGCGAAATGGAGCGCCAGTTCGCCGCACTACCCGAACAGAATCGCTATTTCAGCTTCACGGGCTGGAACGCCGCGACGAATGCGATCACCTTCGCCGGCCTCAGGGACTGGGACGAGCGTGAGCGCAGCGCACAGCAGATCTCCGAGGAACTGTTCGCCGGATTTTCCGCTATCCCGGGCATCCTGGCCTTTCCCGTCACGCCGCCGCCGCTCGGCATCCAGGACTTCGGCCAGCCCGTGAACTTCGTCGTCCAGACGACGGGCTCGTGGGAAGAGCTGGATGCCGTCGTCCGGCGGCTCCTCGTCAAGATGGCCGAGAACCCGGGCCTCACCAATCCCGATTCGGATCTCGAGCTCAACAAGCCCGAACTGAAGATCGACATGAACCGCGAGAAGATCGCCGCGGTCGGCACGAGCGTCGATGCGGTCGGCCGGACGCTCGAGACACTGCTCGGCGGCCGGAACGTCACGCGCTTCAAGCGCGGCAGCGAGCAATACGACGTCATCGTCCAGGTCGAGGATGCGGCGCGGCGTACGCCGGGGGACCTGAGCAACATCTTCATCCGCGGCGCCGACGACACGATGATCCAGCTCCAGAACCTCGCCTCGGTCACGGAGACGGTCTCGGCGAAGGAGCTCAACCACTTCAACAAGCTGCGCGCGGCGACGGTCTCGGCCGGCCTCGGGCCCGGCTACTCGATGGGCGAAGCGGTCGACTGGCTCGAAGCCGCGCTCGCCGAGGTGGCCCCCGAAGCCCTGTACGACCTGTCGGGCCAGTCGCGCGAATTCCGCGAATCGTCGGCCAGTGCGTTCGTCATGATGGGCCTCGCGCTGGTGTTCATCTACCTGGTATTGGCCGCGCAGTTCGAAAGTTTCATCGATCCGTTCATCATCCTGGTCTCGGTGCCGCTCGCGATGTTCGGCGCCCTCACCTGCCTCGTTGCGATCAACTATGGCAATGCTGCGGGCTGGTGGGACACGGTCTCGTCCTGGAACATCTACACACAGATCGGCGCGGTAACGCTGATAGGCCTGATCTCCAAGCACGGCATCCTGATCGTCGAGTTCTCGAACCAGTTGCGCGCCTCCGGCATGGACAAGCGGGACGCGGTCCTCGAGGCCGCCAGCCTGCGCCTCAGGCCGATCCTCATGACGACCGGTGCCATGGTCCTGGGTGCCGTGCCGCTCGCCTTCGCCGGCGGTGCCGGCGCCGAGTCGCGTCACCAGATCGGCTGGGTAATCGTCGGGGGCCTGAGTTTCGGCACGCTGTTCACGCTCTTCGTCGTGCCCGTCGTCTACCTGCTAGTCTCCGGTCGCAAGGCCCGTGTCGTCGTGGACGCGGGCGCCGCCGACTCGCCGGATCCCGCCGCCGCGTTAAGCCTGCACAAGGGCACCGGGAACGCATGACGAATCGCCGGTTCTCCTGCTAGCATTGGCGCGCTATTCAGGGAGACCGGCATGCCAGAACTCGAACTCAACCCGGACATTGTCCAGAACGTCATCGACAAGGCGCACGAGTTTCACTCGCGCGAGGACGTCACGTTCCCGGACGAACCCGACGATGTCGATCCGGAATGGGCCGAAATGGTGACGACGGACTATTCGTCCGACCCGTTCTACCAGGAACTCAAGATGATGATCGACGACCTGGACCCGGATCAGCAAATGATGCTCGTCGCGCTGATGTGGGTGGGGCGCGGCGACTATTCGGTCGAGGAATGGGACGAGGCGCTGGATTTTGCCGAGGAGAACTGGACCGACCACACGGCCGAGTACCTGATCGGGACGTCGCTTTTGGCCGACTACCTGGCCGAGGGGCTCGAGGCATTCGCTACAGCCGAAGACTGAGCCCCGGAGCTCAGGAGAGGC
>JAWWBD010000148.1:0-7453 GCA_033721115.1 Woeseiaceae bacterium
ACCTTCATCGGGACGGCGAGACACATGGACCTATCCTCCGGGCAGCGTCCGCCCGTTGTATAAACGACGGATTCGACTAGGATATTAGACGCTCACATGGCCGTGGGGCGTACGTAATAACGCCTATTCCAGTTGGGTCCGTCCCGCTTACCATTACCGCTCGACCCGCAAGGAGAATCGATGTCTTCCGAGAACGCAGGAGTCGCGGGCCCGGCCCCCGAGGAATTCGCCGGGCCGACGCGCCTGAGGGCGCTGAAGCGCCTGTTCCACGCGACGCGGCCGAAATTCTATCCCGCATCGGTCATGCCGGTACTCGTCGGCAGCGCCTGGGGCTACCTGCATGCCGGGCAGTTCGATGGCATCGCGTTCCTGCTCGCGCTGCTGGCTACGGTCGCCGTCCACGCGGGCGCGAACGTGCTGAACGATGTCGGCGACGAAACTGGGGGCACCGACCGACAGAACGAGGATCGTATTTACCCCTACACCGGCGGTTCGCGATTCATCCAGGCCGGCATACTGGGCATCGGCGGCATGACGAGGCTCGGCGTCGGCCTGCTCGTCCTCGCCGCGATCGCGGGGCTCGCACTGATGCTGCGCGAGGGCCCGACCGTGCTCTGGTTCGGGTTGGCCGGCGTGTTGCTCGCCGTCCTCTACTCGCTCGGTCCCGTCCGGCTCGCGTCGATCGGCCTCGGCGAATTCGCAGTCGGCATCGCGTTCGGCGTGCTCCCCGTCGCCGGCGCGGCCTGGTTGCAGACCGGCACGATCGATGCCGCCGTCATCGTCTTCTCCATCCCGGTCAGCGCCTGGGTGGCGGCGATCCTGCTGATCAACGAGGTACCGGACATCGCCGCGGACGGGGCGACGGGCAAGCGCACGCTGCCGGTCCGCTGCGGGCTTGCGGGCACGGCGCTGATCTATCTGGGCCTGCACCTGGCCGCCTTCGCTGCTACGGGCTGGCTGGCCGTCAGGGGCGCGCTGCCGCTGGCGGCACCGCTGGTGCCGGCGCTGCTCCTGGTGCTCGCGTTCCGGGCGGCGCGCGCAATCCGGGGCGGCATCCGCGACCGGACCGCGATGACCGCCGCGATCGAGACGACGCTCGGCATCCACACGATCGGTTCCATCTGGCTCGTCGGCGTGGCGCTGTTCGCGGCGTTCACCCGGGCCGCCTGACGGACAAGGGCAGCAGCGGCTGGCGGGAGCGATGCGAATTACGATCAGGAAGGGACTCGACATCCCGATAGCGGGTCGCCCGGAACAGGTGATCGACGACGGAAATTCCGTCGCCTCGGTTGCCGTGATGGGGACCGATATCATCGGCATCCGCCCGCGCATGCACGTGCAGGAGGGAGACCGTGTCAGGCTCGGGCAGCCGGTCTTCACCGACAAGCGCAATCCGGGCGTGCACTTCACGGCGCCGGGAACCGGCGTCGTGACGGCGATCAACCGGGGCGCCCGCCGCTCGCTGCAATCCGTCGTAATCCGGCTGGAAGGGGATGACGCGGTCGAATTCGAATCGTTCGCGGCGGAGCGTCTGCCGGGGCTCGGCTACGAAGCCGTCCGCGACCTGCTGCTCGAGTCCGGCCTCTGGAATGCCTTTCGGACCCGGCCGTTCAGCCACATTCCGGCCCCGGACGCGCGGCCGGCCGCACTGTTCGTCAACGCGATGGACACGAACCCGCTGGCCGCCGATCCCGCCGTGATCATCAACGCCGCGCCGGAAGATTTCAAAAACGGCCTGGCGCTGGTCGCGCAGCTGACCGAGGGGCCCGTGTACGTCTCGACGCGGCCGGATTCGGGGATCGCCGTGCCGGAGCGGGCGCCGTTCCGGCACGCCGAGTTCGCCGGCCCGCACCCGGCCGGCCTCGTCGGTACCCACATCCATTTCCTGGAACCCGTCAGCGAGCACAAGACGGTCTGGCACACGAACTACCAGCGCGTGATCGCGATCGGGCGGCTCGCGACGAGCGGCCGACTGCCCACCGAGAAGATCATCGCGCTCGGCGGGCCGATGGTCACGAAGCCCCGCCTGCTCAGGACGCGCATCGGTGCGAGCACGACCGACCTGCTCGCGGGCGAGCTGGCCCCGGGCAGGAAGCGGATCATCAGCGGCTCGGTGCTGGGCGGCCACCGCGCGGCCGGGCCGCTCGCCTACCTCGGCCGGTATCACAACCAGGTGAGCGTGCTCGAGGAAGGCACTCCACGCGAGTTCATGCACTGGATGCGGCCGGGTACCTCGAAGTTTTCCTCGGTCCGGGCCTACCTGGGCCACCTCGTGCACCGCGAGCCGTTCCGCTTTTCGACGACCCAGAACGGCAGCCCGCGCGCGATGGTCTCTATCGGCAACTTCGAACAGGTGATGCCGCTCGACATCCTGCCGACCCCGCTCCTGAAAGCGCTGATCGTCGAGGACACCGACCGGGCCCGTGAACTCGGCGCGCTCGAACTCGACGAGGAAGATCTCGCACTGTGCTCTTTCGTCTGCAACGGCAAATACGACTACGGACCCTACCTCCGCATGAACCTGGACGAAATCGAGGTCAACGGCTGATGGCTCGCCTCCGAACCATGCTGGACCGGATCGAGCCGCTGTTCGCCCGCGGCGGCCGGCTCGAGAAGTTCAACGCGATCTACGAGATGGTGGATACGCTGTTCTACTCGCCGCCCGATGTGACCCGCGGCTCGCCCCATGTCCGCGACGCGCTCGACCTGAAGCGCGTCATGATCATCGTCGTGTTCGCGGCGACGCCGGCCGTGCTCGTCGGCATGTGGAATACCGGCTTCCAGGCCAACCAGGCGCTGGCGGGGCTCGGTTTCGACGCGGTCTCGGGCTGGCGCGGCGCGGTGATGGGGCTCATCGGCGCGGGCGCCGATCCCTCGAGCGTCTACGACAACTTCATCCACGGGCTCCTGTATTTCCTGCCGATCTATGTCGTGACGATGGCCGCCGGCGGCTTCTGGGAAGTCCTGTTCGCGGGCGTGCGCAACCACGAGGTCAACGAGGGCTTTTTCGTGACCTCGCTCCTTTACGCGGCGATCCTGCCGGCCACGACGCCGCTCTGGCAGGTCGCGCTGGGCATCAGTTTCGGCGTCGTGATCGGCAAGGAAGTCTTCGGCGGCACCGGCAAAAATTTCCTGAACCCGGCGCTGACGGGGCGCGCTTTTCTCTACTTCGCCTATCCCGTGCAGCTCTCGGGCGACGCGGTCTGGGTGCCGGTCGACGGTTACAGCGGCGCTACCGCGCTCGCGATCGGGGCAATCGAGGGCGTCGAAGGCATCGTCGCGAGCGGCATCACGTGGATGGACGCGTTCCTCGGCAGCATCCAGGGCTCGATCGCCGAGACGTCGACGATCGCCTGCCTCGTCGGCGCGGCCATGCTCATCTACACCGGTATCGCGTCCTGGCGCATCATCGTTGCGACCTTCGTCGGCCTGATCGTCCCGGCGCTGCTCTTTTCCGGCGTCGAGAGCGCGAATCCGATGGTCGCGATGGACTGGTACTGGCACGTCGTGCTGGGTGGCTTCGCATTCGGTGCGATCTTCATGGCGACCGACCCCGTCAGCGCGCCGGACACGATGGTCGGGCACTGGATCTTCGGCCTCCTGGTCGGCGCGCTCACCTACGTGATCCGCGTGATCAATCCGGCCTTCCCGGAAGGCATCATGCTCGCGATCCTGTTCGGCAACGTGTTCGCGCCGCTGATCGACCACTTCGTGATCCGGGCCAACGTCCGGCGGAGGCTGAAGCGCAGTGCCTGAGAACCGCGACAGCATCCGGAACACCTTTATGGTCGCGATCGGCGTCGCGCTGGTCTGCTCGGTGCTGGTCTCGGCCGCCGCGGTGATCCTGAAACCGCTGCAGGAACAGAACGAGACGCGCTACCGCCAGCAGATCGTCCTCCGGGTAGCGGGGCTGTACGAACCCGGAGCCGACACGGCAGCGCAGTTCGCCGCCATCGATGCGCGCATCGTCGAGCTCGCGACCGGCGAGTACGTCGACGGCATGGACCCGGAGTCGTTCGACATGCTGGCTGCCGCGAGCGATCTGACGACGAGCGTGACGATTCCGCCGGTGGAGGACGTCGCTTCGCTGAAGCGTCGCGCGAAGTACGCCCCGGTCTACCTGGTGCGGGAGGGCGACGCGCTGGAGCAGATCATACTGCCCGTCTACGGCCCCGGGCTCTGGTCGACGATGTACGGCTACCTCTCGGTCGCGCCCGACGGCCGGACCATCCGGGGCCTCAGGTTCTACGAGCACGCGGAGACGCCGGGACTCGGCGACCAGGTCGAGAAGGATGCCTGGCTCGCGCAGTGGGAAGGCAAGCTGCTCTACGGCGCGGCCGGGGAGGTGTGGATCGAGGTCGTGCGCGGGCAGGCGCCGGCCGGCGATGCCGGTCGCTACCAGGTCGACGGCATGTCCGGCGCGACGCTGACCGGCAACGGCGTCACAAATCTGCTGCGCTACTGGGCCGGGCCGCACGGCTACGGCCCGTATCTCGAGACATTCTCCGCCGGGGTGGCTGCCAATGAGTAATTTGCGCAAGGTGCTTGTCGAGCCCATCGTCGACAACAACCCGATCACGCTGCAGGTCTTAGGCATTTGCTCGGCGCTCGCCGTCACCACCTCGCTTCTGCCGGCGCTCCTGATGTGCATCGCGCTGACGGCCGTGGCGTCGCTGTCGGGCGCCACGATCTCGAGCATCCGCCACTTCATCCCGAACAACATCCGGATCATCGTGCAAATGACGATCATCGCGTCCTTCGTGATCGTCGTCGACCAGATGCTCAAGGCCTACGCGTTCGAGACGAGCAAGCAGCTCTCGGTGTTCGTGGGGCTCATCATCACGAACTGCATCATCCTCGGCCGTGCCGAGGCGTTCGCATCGAAAAACGGCGTCGGCATGAGTTTCTTGGACGGGCTCGGCAACGGGCTGGGCTACAGCGCCGTGCTGCTCCTCGTCGCGACGTCGCGCGAGCTGTTCGGCGCCGGCACGCTGTTCGGCCGCGAGATCCTGCCGCTAACGTCGAACGGCGGCTGGTACGAGGCCAACGGCCTGATGCTGCTGCCGCCGAGCGCGTTCTTCATCATCGGCCTGCTGATCTGGGCGGTCCGGAGCTTCAGGCCGAAGCAGGTCGAGAAGCCCGAATACCAGATCCACGAGGTCCACAGGACCGAGGTGTTGTGATGGAGGGCTACATCAACCTGTTCATCCGCGCGGCGTTCGTCGAGAACCAGGCGCTGACATTCTTCCTGGGGATGTGCACCTTCCTCGCCGTCTCCAAGCGCATCGAGACGGCGATCGGGCTCGGGCTCGCCGTCATCGCGGTCCAGGTGATCACGGTGCCGGTCAATCACCTGATCTTCCGGTACCTCTTGGCCGACGGCGCGCTGGCCTGGGCCGGGCTGCCGGAGGTCGACCTGAGTTTCTTAGGGTTAGTGTCCTACATCGGCGTCATCGCCGCGCTCGTCCAGATCCTCGAGATGACGCTCGACAAGCATTTCCCGAAACTCTACAACGCGCTCGGTATCTTCCTGCCGCTGATTACCGTCAACTGCGCGATTCTCGGCGGCTCCCTGTTTATGGTCGAGCGCCAGTACACGCTGGGGCAGAGCGTGGTGTTCGGTCTGGGCAGCGGCTTCGGCTGGGCGCTCGCGCTGGTCGCACTCGCGGGCATTCGCGAGAAGCTGCGCTACAGTGACGTGCCCGACGGCCTGCAGGGCCTGGGCATCACCTTCGTCATCGTCGGCCTCATGTCGCTCGCGTTCATGGGCTTTTCCGGGATCCAGCTGTGAACACCGCGATCGCGACGGAAGTCGGCCTCGGCATCGCGCTATTTACGGCGATCGTCCTCGTCCTCGTGCTCGTGATCCTCGCGGCCCGCTCGCGGCTCGTCGCGACCGGCAGGGTGAGCGTCGTCGTGAACGAGGAAATGGAACTCAAGCTCCCGGTCGGCTCCAAGCTGATGCAGGGTCTCGCCGAGAACGGGCTGTTCGTCGCGTCGGCCTGCGGCGGCGGTGGCACCTGCGGCCAGTGCCGGGTGCAGGTACTGACGGGCGGCGGGGCGATCCTGCCCACGGAGACCTCGCTGATCTCGAAACGCGAGGCGGCCGAACACCAACGCCTGTCCTGCCAGGTCGCGGTCAAGCAGGAAATGACGATCCGCGTGCCCGACGAGGTCTTCGGTGTGAAGAAGTACGACTGCGAGGTCGTCTCTAACAGGAACGTCGCGAGCTTCATCAAGGAGCTCGTGCTACGCCTGCCCGAGGGCGAGGAGATGGATTTCAAGGCCGGCGGCTACATACAGATCGAGTGCCTGCCGCACCACGTGAAGTTCACCGACTTCGACATCGACGAGCGCTTCCGGAGCGAGTGGGATCGCTACAAGCTGTGGCGCTATGAATCCACGGTCGACGCGCCCGACATGCGCGCCTACTCGATGGCGAATTACCCGCTCGAGCGGGGCAAGATCATTCTCAACGTCCGGATAGCGACACCGCCGCCCGGCGCCGGCGACAAGGTGCCGCCGGGCCGGCTCTCGTCCTGGATCTTCGGCCTGAAGCCCGGCGACAGGGCCACGATCTCGGGGCCCTATGGCGAGTTCTTCGCGAAAAAGACCGACAACGAGATGGTGTTCATCGGCGGCGGTGCCGGCATGGCGCCGATGCGCTCGCACATCTTCGACCAGCTCAAACGCCTGCATTCCGATCGCAGGATCACCTTCTGGTACGGCGGCCGCAGCCTGAAGGAGATTTTCTACGTCGAGGACTTCGACGCCCTCGCGGCGGAACACGACAACTTCGACTGGCACATCGCGCTCTCGGAGCCGCTGCCCGAAGACAACTGGACCGGGTACACGGGGTTCATCCACAAGGTGCTGCACGACGAATACCTCGCGGAGCATCCCGCGCCCGAGGACTGCGAGTACTACATCTGCGGGCCGCCGGTGATGAACACGGCGGTGATCACGATGCTGACGGAACTCGGCGTGACGCGCGATCACATCATGCTCGATGACTTCGGGGGCTAGGTTCGTGCCGCGCCTGCTCAGCGCGAGCCTTGCCCCGCTGACAGCGGCGCTCGCGCTGACCGCCTGCGGGAGCGGGGAGCCGGTCCACGAATTCGCCGGCAGCGCCTTCGGTACGAGCTTCAGCGTCAAGCTCGTCGCGCCGCCCGCGGAACTCGACACGGCCGGGCTCGGCAGGGAGATCGAGGCTGCGCTCGACCGCATCGACCGGCGCGTCTCGACCTGGCGCGCGGATTCCGAGGTCTCCCGTTTCAACGCCTACCGAGGCCTGCACTGGTTCCCGGTATCCGCCGAGACCTGTGCGCTCGTCGCCGAGGCGCTCACGCACTCGGCGGCGACGGCCGGCGCGTTCGACATCACGGTGGGCCCGATCGTCGACCTCTGGGGCTTCGGGCCGGAAGCGCCGGGCGTGACGCCGCCGGCGGCGGCA
>JAWWBD010000149.1:0-7402 GCA_033721115.1 Woeseiaceae bacterium
CGTTCGTGTCCTGGTAGCCCGTTCCGGATACCACGCCGTAGCCCCAGAGATCCAGGAAAGTGTCATTCTGCGCCCCGATGTAGAACGTGTGGACGCTGAGCTGGAACATGATCTCGCCGAGGTCAATCACCCACAGCGGGTCAGCCGGCGTGGACGGGTTGAACGTGATGTCGTTGAAGGTGACCGGCGATCCGTACGGGATGCCCGCAAAGTCGCCGGTACCGCCCAGCACGGTGACGTTGCTGCTGGTGAAGTCGATGCCGGTCGCGGTACTGAGCGACGTGCCGCCCGTCGGGTCGGCGCTGCCGTACACGCCTTTGATATTGAAGCCGCCGAAGGCGATCTCGCCATTGATGAAGGGCTGCTCGCTGCTGCCTTCCTCGATCAGGTTCGCCTGCGCCGTGCCGGCGATCGCGAACGTCGAGGCGGCGAGCGCCAGGAAAATGTGCCGAATCCTTGGTGTCATGATGTTTCGTCCATTTTGAGGGCTGCGGGTCGGTCCTATTAATGCAAGCACGGTGCCAGATATGGAATTGGCATCAATTTCAGTTACTTAAATAAAACCAGGCCGCGCGCAGACAAAGGCAATGTAAAGCCATTCGACAGCTAGCCGGCAACGCCGGATTCAATGGCGGCCAGTACCTCCGCGGTCTTCGCCTGCATCAGTCCCTCGTCGCCACGGCTCTCGACGTTCAGCCGGATCACCGGCTCGGTATTGGACATGCGGATGTTGAAGCGCCAGGTCTCGAACTCGAAGCTGTAACCGTCGGTATCGTCGACGCTTTTCGCGTCGGCGGCGTAGCGGTCGTGCAGCATCCTGAGCGTCCCCGCGGCGTCGTCGACGGCCCGGTTGATCTCCCCGCTGGCCGGGAAGGCCGCGATACGCTCGCCGACGAGCTGCGACAGCGGCTTGCCCGACCGGGACATCAGCTCGGCGACCAGCAGCCAGGGAATCATGCCGCTGTCCGCGTAAGAGAAGTCCCGGAAGTAGTGGTGTGCACTCATCTCGCCGCCGTAGACGCCGTCGACACGCCGCATCGTCTCCTTGATGAAGGAGTGCCCGGACTTGGACTGCACGGCCTTGCCGCCGGCACGCTCGACGATGTCCAGCGTGTTCCAGGTCAGGCGGGGATCGTGCACGATGTTGCCGCCGGGGGCCTTGGCCAGCAGGCTCTCGGCCAGCAGCCCGACGATGTAATAGCCTTCGATGAAGCTGCCGTTCTCGTCGAACAGGAAGCAGCGGTCGAAGTCACCGTCCCAGGCGATGCCGAGATCCGCGCCGTGCTCGCGAATAGCCGCGGCGGTCGATTCGCGGTTCTCGGTCAGCATCGGGTTCGGTACGCCGTTGGGGAAAGTGCCGTCCGGCTCGTGGTTGACCTTGACGAACGCGAACGGCAGGTGCGGCTCCAGGCCGTCGACCGCGATACCGGCACAGCCGTTGCCTGCGTTGACCACGAGCTTGAGCGGCTCGAGCTTCGAGACCTCGATGTAGCCGAGCATGTGGCGAAGGTAGTCCTGGAAAACGTCGACGCTGCGTCGCTGGCCGCGCGATTCCGCGACGGTACGATCATCGGCTTCGGCCAGGCGGCGGATGTCAGCGAGCCCGGTATCGGCGCTGATCGGCCTGGCCTCCTCGCGCACGAGCTTGAGCCCGTTGTAGTCGGCCGGGTTGTGACTCGCCGTGATCATGATGCCGCCGTCCGCCTCGAGGTGGGCGGTGGCGAAATAGACCATCTCTGTGCCGCAGAGGCCGATGTCGAGCACCTCGGCGCCGGCTTCCGTCAGCCCCCTGGCCACCGCGTCGGCGATCCCCGGGCTCGAGAGCCGCATGTCGCGGCCGATGACGACGCGCCTCGCCGACAGGTATGCGCCGGTCGCGTTGCCGATCCGGTACGCGATCTCGTCGTTCAGGGTATCGGGAATCCGGCCGCGGACGTCGTAGGCCTTGAAGCATTCGATCTGCATGGGTCGCTCGCCTTCCTGGTCTTCAGAATGAGCGGCCCATTATGGCGCAAGCTGCGGCGAAATGCCGGTCGCGGCAAGCCCGCCGGTACGTCGACCGCGAACCGGAAATCAGGTGTTCGTGCCTTCCCGCCCGTAGTTGTCCTCGAGCCGGACGATGTCGTCCTCGCCGAGATAGTCGCCGCACTGCACCTCGATGATGTGCACGTCCTCGCTGCCCTCGTTCGCGATGCGGTGAACGGCGCCGACCGGGATGTGCACGTACTCGTTGACGTTCAGCTCGAACACGTCGTCGTCGCGGGTGATTGTCGCCGTGCCGCGCACGACGACCCAGTGCTCGGAGCGGTGTGCGTGCTTCTGCAGCGAGAGGACGGCGCCCGGCCTGACGATCAGTCGCTTGACCTGGAAGCCGTCGTCGGCGTCGATGCTGTCGTAGCTGCCCCAGGGACGGAACACCTGGCGGTGCAGCAGGGTCTCCTCGCGCTCGCGGCTTTTCAGCTCGTCGACGAGCGCCTTCACGTCCTGGCTGCGATCCTTGTGTGCCACGAGTACCGAGTCCTTGTCCTCGACGACGACGATGTTCTCGACGCCGACGGCCGTCACCAGCCGGCTGCGGCCGCGAATGTAGCTGGACCGGCAGCCGTGGACGACGACGTCGCCCTCGATCGTGTTGCCGTCCGCATCGTGATCGCTCACCTCGTGCAGCGCGGCCCAGGACCCGACGTCGCTCCAGCCGGCCGCCAGCGGCACCATTGCCGCCCGGTCGGTCTTTTCCATGACCGCGTAGTCGATCGAATCCGACGGGCAGGCCCTGAAAGCCTCCGCGTCGGGGCGCAGGAACTCCGTGTCCGTGGCGGCGCCGGCGACGCTGCTGCGGCAGGCCTCGACCATGTCCGGCGCAAAGCGCTCCAGCTCCTCGAGCCAGGTGTCCGCGCGGAACAGGAAGATGCCGCTGTTCCAGAAGTGCCGGCCGCCGTCCACGAGCTGCCGGGCGGTTTCGAGATCAGGCTTCTCGACGAAGGAACGGATCGGCACCGCAGCGGCGCCGTCCGCGTCGGCCTCGATGTAGCCGTAGCCGGTATTCGGGCCGGACGGGACGATGCCGAAGGTCACCAGCCTGCCCTCCGCGGCCGCGGCTTCGCCGGTCGAGACGGCCGCGATGAAACTCGCGACGTCGCGGATCACGTGGTCCGCCGGCATGACGAGCAGCAACGGCGGCTCGTCCCCTTGCAGGTCGTCGAGCGCCACCAGCGCCGCGAGCGCGGTCGCCGGCGCGGTGTTGCGGCCGTCCGGCTCGAGGACGATGCGGGCCCGCTCGCCGACTTCGCGCAGCTGTTCCGCGACGAGGAAACGGTGCGCCTCGTTGCAGACGACGAGCGTGCTGCCGGACGTATTCTCCTTGCCTGCGAGCCGCCGCGCGGTCTGCTGCAGCATGGTCTCGCGGCCGGTCAGGGGCAGCAGCTGTTTCGGATACATGGCGCGGGACGCCGGCCAGAGCCGCGTACCCGAACCGCCGGACAGGATGACGGGCTGGATGATGGACATGGCGCGATTCGGCTCCTGTATCGGGTCTGGGTTGCCGCGTACCTTAGTGTATCGGCCGCCCGCAGGCTGTGACGTGTGTGGCGCATTGGGCCGAGAAGCCCTTCCGCCGGGCCCGCCTAGACAGCCTCCAGGTAGCCATGCTCCTGCAGGTAGGCCACGATGTCCATCGCGGCCTCTTCGGCCGTGCGCTCGACGGTATTGACGACGATCTCGGCGTTCAGCGGCACCTGGTACTCGGAGTCGATACCGGTAAAGTTCTTGATCTTGCCGGCGCGGGCCTTCGCGTACAGGCCCTTGACGTCGCGCTGCTCGGCGACCTCGAGCGGCGTGTCGACGAATATCTCGATGAATTCGCCCTCGTCCATCGTCTGCCGCGCGATCTGGCGCTCGTCGCGGAACGGCGAAATGAACGCGCACAGCGTGATCAGGCCGCTGTCCGACATCAGTTTCGCCACCTCGGACACGCGGCGGATGTTCTCGACGCGGTCGGCGTCGGTGAATCCGAGGTCCTTGTTGAGGCCGTGGCGCACGTTGTCGCCGTCCAGCGTGTAGGTATGCCGCCCGAGATCGAAAAGCTTCTTTTCGACCAGGTTCGCGATCGTCGACTTGCCGGACCCGGACAGTCCCGTGAACCAGAGCACTCAGGGACGCTGGTGCTTTTGCGCGGCGCGCTGCGCCTTGCCGATCTCGAGTTCCTGCCAGACCACGTTGGCCGCGCGCCGCAGCGAGAAATCGAGCATGCCGGCGCCGACGGTCTCGTTGGACTGCCGGTCGATGATGATGAAACTGCCGAGGCGGCGATTGTCGCGGTATGGCGCGAACACGACCGGCTTCGCCAGCGCGATGTTGGCGACGCCGATGTCGTTGAGTTCGAGCGTCTTGCCGGCCTGCTTCGCGAAGCTGTTGACGTCCACCTTGTATTTCAGGTCGGTCACGGAGCCGAGGACGGTCTGGTTGTCGGTCTTGAACCGGTACTGGCGCCCGGGCAGCAGGGGCTTCGCGTGCATCCAGACGATGTGGGCGGCGAACTGGTCCGATTGCTCTGCCGGGTCGTCCCCGCTGCACAGGACATCGCCGCGCGAGACGTCGATTTCGTCCGCGAGCGTCAGCGTCACGGCCTGGCCGGACACCGCGCGGTCGAGATCTCCGGCGAAGCTTACGATGCGGTCCACCGTCGAGCGGCGGCCGGACGGCATGGCAATGACCGCGTCCCCGCGCGCGACGGTCCCCGCGGCAATCGTCCCGCAAAATCCGCGGAACTCGTGGTTCGGGCGGTTGACCCATTGCACCGGCATACGGAACGCAGCAAGTTCCTGCGGCGATACGTCGACCTCCTCGAGATAGCCGAGCAAGGCCGGGCCCTCGTACCACGGCATGCGTGTCGACCGGGCCGTGACGTTGTCCCCGTCGAGCGCCGAGACCGGAATCGAGGTTGCGCTAGCGAACTCGAGGTGACCGGCGAGCTCGTCGAATTCCCGGCTGATCTCGTCGAAGCGGGACTGCGCGAAATCGACGAGGTCCATCTTGTTGACGGCGACGACGACGTGGCGGATACCGAGCAGGCTGGTGATGTACGCGTGGCGCCGGGTCTGCGCCTGCACGCCGTTGCGCGCGTCGATCAGCAGCACGGCGACGTCGGCGGTGGAGGCGCCGGTCGCCATGTTGCGCGTGTACTGCTCGTGACCGGGCGTATCCGCGACGATGAACTTGCGCCGGTCCGTCGAGAAAAAACGGTAGGCGACGTCGATCGTAATGCCCTGCTCGCGCTCCGCCGCGAGTCCGTCGACGAGCAGGGCAAGGTCGACTTTCTCGCCCTGCGTGCCCGCCACCTTCGAGTCCCGCTCGACCGCGGCGAGCTGGTCCTCGTAGATCAGCTTCGAGTCGAACAGCAGTCGGCCGATCAGCGTCGATTTGCCGTCGTCGACCGAGCCGCAGGTGATGAAGCGGAGCAGCGTCTTCTGCTCCTGCTCGGCAAGATAGGTTGCGATGTCCGCAGAGGCCAGGTCTTCGCGTGCCGCCACTAGAAATATCCTTCCTGTTTCTTTTGCTCCATCGACGCGCCGACGTCGGAGTCGATCACCCGGCCCTGGCGCTCGGACGACGTCGTCACCAGCGTCTCGCGGATGATTTCGAGCAGCGTGGTCGCCTCGCTCTCGATGGCGCCGGTCAGCGGGTAACAACCCAGCGTCCGGAAGCGCACCATGCGCTCCTGCGGCCGCTCTCCCTTCTCGAGCGGCAGGCGCTCGTCGTCCACCATGATCAAAACGCCGTCGCGCTCGACCACGGGTCGCCGGGCTGCGAAATACAGTGACGGGATCTCGATGTTTTCGCGGTGTATGTATTGCCAGATGTCGAGCTCGGTCCAGTTCGACATCGGGAACACGCGCATACTCTCGCCCCTGGCGACACGCGTATTGTAGATGCTCCAGAGTTCGGGTCGCTGGTTCTTCGGGTCCCAGCGATGCTGCGCCGAGCGAAAGGAAAACACGCGCTCCTTGGCACGCGACTTGTCCTCGTCGCGGCGGGCGCCGCCGAAGGCCGCGTCGAAACCGTACCTGTCGAGCGCCTGCTTTAGCGCCTGGGTCTTCATGACGTCCGTGTGCACCGCGGAGCCGTGACTGATCGGGCCTATTCCCTCGGCGACGCCCTCCTCGTTGATGTGAACGATCAGGTCCAGGCCGTATTGCCCGGCCATCCGGTCCCGAAACTCGATCATTTCGCGGAACTTCCAGGTGGTATCGACGTGCAGCAGCGGGAAAGGCGGCCTGGCGGGATGGAAGGCTTTCAGAGCAAGTCTCAGCATCACCGAGCTGTCCTTGCCGACCGAGTACAGCATCACGGGCTTGTCGCACTCGGCGACGACCTCGCGCATGATGTGGATGCTCTCGGCCTCGAGGCGATCGAGGTGGGTCAGTTGCGTCATCGGTTCTGATCAGGATGTAGTCGGGCCGCCGGGCGGCGCAGGGCATTGCCGGACGACCGGGTGCCGTCCCACCGGCACCCTGCCGGGTTGTCTATCAGTAGTCGCGAGTCAGGCTCGGGCAGCACTGCCTCGTCCGATTGCGTGGTAGTCGATGCCCATGCGAGCCATGAGGGCGGGATCATACAGGTTCCGGCCGTCGAAAATCACCGGGTTCGCGAGCGTTTCCGTGACGTAGTCGAAGTCCGGGCTGCGGAACTCCTGCCATTCGGTCACGATCGCGAGCGCGTCGGCTCCGACCAGCGCGTCCCTCGCGCTGTCGCACAGCACGAGTCCGGGCTGCCCGGGGTACAGGCGACGGGCCTCGTCCATGGCCTCGGGGTCGTAGGCCCGCACGGTGGCGCCGGATTCCCACAGCGCCTCCATCAGCGTTCGGCTGGACGCCTCCCGCATGTCGTTGGTTCTCGGCTTGAAGGCCAGTCCCCACAGGGCGATGGTCTTGCCCTCCAGTTCGCCTTCGAACCACGCGGCGATTTTCTCGAACAGGCGGCGCTTCTGTCGCCGGTTCACGGCCTCGACGGAATCGAGCAGTCGGGCCTCGTAGCCGATCTCGCTCGCCGTCCGCGCGAGGGCGCGCACGTCTTTCGGGAAGCAGGAACCGCCGTAGCCTGCGCCCGGATAAATGAAGTGATAGCCGATACGCGGATCGGAGCCGATACCGATGCGTACTCGTTCGATGTCCGCCCCCAGCCGCTCCGCAATGTTCGCCATTTCGTTCATGAAACTGATCTTGGTCGCCAGCATGGCATTCGCGGCATACTTGGTCAGCTCCGCGGAACGCACGTCCATGCTGATCAATCGATCGTGATTGCGGTTGAAGGGTTCGTACAATGCCCGGAGGAGCTCGGTGACGCGCGGATTGTCGGTACCGACGATGATTCGATCGGGCTTCATGAAATCCTCGATCGCCGCGCC
>JAWWBD010000150.1:0-7369 GCA_033721115.1 Woeseiaceae bacterium
CCTGAGCTGGCGACCGCCGCTAGAGCAGCCGGCGCGCCCAGGCGGCCCGTGCGGGTCCTCCTGATCGCCCTGTTGCCAGCGCTCCTGTCACCGACGGCCGGCGCCGCCTGCAAAGACGGCTGGATCTGCGTCGACGAAATCCGCAGCGGGCACCTGGTCGAACTGCGGGCGCGCAACCTGCGCGACTACCCCATTACCTACACCCTGCGCGTCAGTGGCGCCGCTGTCGAGGGCAGCGCGGGGCCGAATACGGTGACGCGTACGCTCGAGCCGCGGCAGACGGACTCGGTGATGCGCTTCGGCGCTCCGGGCGCGCCGGCCGGCGGCGGCTTCAGGATCGCCTACGACTGGACCGTCGGCGACAAGGAGGCCGTCCACGATGACGATCACCTGTATGCGCTGCCCTACGCGCGCGGCAAGCGCTACCGCGTACTGCAGGGCTTCGGCTCGCGCTTCAGCCACACCGGGCTCGAGGCGTTCGCGGTCGACTTCGACATGCCGGAGGGCACACCCGTTCACGCCGCCCGTGCCGGCGTGGTGGCCCGCGTCGAGGATTCGCACACGCGCGGCTGCTGGGAGGACGGCTGCGGCCGGTTCGCCAACTACATCGTGGTCCTGCACAGCGACGGCACGACCGGCGAGTACTACCATCTCCGGCATGCGGGTGCGCGCGTCGCCGTGGGCGCCAGCGTGGCGCAGGGCCAGCTCATCGGCTACTCCGGCAACACGGGACACACGACCCGGCCGCACCTGCACTTCGCCGTCTACCGGGCGACCGACTGGGGTAACACGCAGTCCATACCGGTGCGCTTCCTGAGCGCTGATGGCATCATCGACGATCCCCGGCGCGGTGCGCGCTACGAGGCCTTCTGAGGAGCACTCGATCCATGTTCGGCAAATCCAGGAAACACGCGCTGCCCGCGCCCGGCGAGGCGCTTAAGGGACGCGACCGGCCCATGCCCGTGCCGGAGCGACATTTCGTCAACGGCAATCCCCTCTCGCCCCCGTTCCCCGGGCACCTGGAACAGGCCGTGTTCGCACTCGGCTGTTTCTGGGGCGCGGAACGGCGCTTCTGGGAAACGCCCGGCGTCTTCACGACCGCGGTCGGCTATGCCGGCGGCATCACGCCGAACCCGGACTACCGCGAGGTCTGCTCGGGCCTGACCGGCCACGCCGAGGTGGTACTGGTCGTCTTCGACCCCGCCGAGGTCAGCTACGCGGACCTGCTGCGCGTCTTCTGGGAAAGCCACGATCCTACCCAGGGCATGCGCCAGGGGAACGACGTCGGCACCCAGTACCGGTCGGCGATCTACACGGTCGACGAGGCGCAGCGCGATACCGCCGAGCGCTCGCGTTCGGCCTATGCGGCGGAGCTCGCCAGGGCCGGCTACGGCGCGATCACGACCGAGATCGCGCCGCTCGATACCTTCTACTACGCCGAGGACTATCACCAGCAGTACCTCGCGAAGAACCCGGGCGGCTACTGCGGGCTCGGCGGCACCGGTGTCAGCTGTCCGGCGGGCATCGATCTCGACAGGCAGACGGCATGACGAAGAAGAAAAAGGGCAAACGGCGGCCCGGTCGCAGGCAGGCCGAGGATGCGGTGCGGACCCTGCTCCTGTGGGCGGGCGACGACCCGGACCGCGAGGGGCTGATCGACACGCCGAAACGCGTGGCCGAGGCCTACCTCGACTGGTTCAGCGGTTACAAGGACGACCCGGTGCGATACCTGCAACGGACTTTCGAAGAGGTCGAGGGCTACGACGAAATGGTCGTGCTGCGCGACATCGAATTCGAATCACACTGCGAGCATCACATGGCACCGATCATCGGCAAGGCACACGTCGGCTACCTGCCCCGGAACAAGGTGGTCGGCATCAGCAAGCTCGCGCGGGTCGTCGAGGCCTTCGCACGCCGCTTCCAGGTGCAGGAAAAGATGACCGCGCAGATCGCCAATACGATCAACGACGTGCTGCAGCCCAAGGGCGTCGGCGTCGTGATCGAGGCGGTTCACCAGTGCATGACGACGCGCGGCGTCCACAAGACCGACGTGTCCATGGTCACGAGCCAGATGATGGGGACGTTCCGGAAAGACGCGCGGACCCGCTCCGAGTTCCTGCGCATGCTCGACGGCCGGCGCTGACCCCGGCCGGGGTCAGTCCGGCAGGAGCGCCGTGTCGCCCGCGTAATCGGGACCGAGCATCTGTTCCCGCACGAGCGGTATCGGCGGCGAACCGAAACTCAGGAACGTGTCGTGGAAGCGGCCCCAGGCCTCGCGGCCGCCGCGGTCGGCAGTCCAGTCCTCGCGCAGTTTGATGATCATCAGCTTGCCGAGCGTGTAGTTCAGATAGCCGGGATCGTAGGTGCCCCGCAGCGCCTGCTGGCTCGCGTTGCCGAAGTCCTTGAACGCTTTTTCCTCGAACAGTGCCTGGCTCTCGGCGACGGTCATGCTGCCCGTGTGCAGGCCGATGGCCGACAGGTAGCGGACGTTTCTTAGCAGCGCGTTGATCAGCTGGCCGATCCGCACTTCGGGATCGCCGTCGCCGAGCCCCGCCTCCCACATCATCTCCTCGGTGTAATGGGCCCAGCCCTCGGTGAACGTATAGGTGCCGAAGTGCTGGCCGACATTGTTGTCGGCACGGTTCGCGTGCAGGTATTGCAGGAAATGCCCGGGCCAGACCTCGTGGACCGAGATGGCGAGCAGGTCGGTCTCGCCCGGGATGTAGGCGCGCTGGTCCTCCTCCGACCAGGCCGGGTCCGGCGGCGCGATGTAGTAGACCGACGGCAGGTCCTTCTCGAAGGGGCCGGGGATGCTGATGTAGGCGATATTGAAGCGCCGGTGCGGCGGCGACTCGGCGACCAGGGCCTTTTCGTCGCTGGGTATCGTTACCAGTCCGTTGTCGACCACGAACTGCCGGAGCGCCGGCAGCTGGCGCGCAGCCCCGGCAACCGGGCCCTCCGGGGGCTTGCGCTCCTGGACCAGGCGGACACAGTCGCGTGCGCTCGAGCCCGGCGCGAATTCCGCGCAGGCGGCATCCAGCGCCTCGAGATTGCGGGCGAGATCGGCCTCACCGGCCGCCTCGAGCTCGGCGAGCGAAATGTCGACGCCCTGGGTCATGCGCAGCATGTCGAGGAAGCCCGCTTCGCCCAGCGCGTAGTCCCCGGTGGCCGTCGCCTGCAGGCCGTCCAGCCAGGCGGCCGCATCTTTGACGGCCGCGGCGGCTCGGTCATTGGCCGCGCGGAAGCGGCGCTGGCGCTCCGCGTCCTCGACCGCGGCGAACAGGCCCGGCACCGTGTTCTCCAGGTAATCGGCAAAGCCCGCGAAGACCGCCTGGCCGATCTCGAGATACGGCGCCGGCAACGGCGGCTCGAGGTTCTCGCGCATGGTTGCCAGCGCGCCGGGCAGCTGCTCCGTGTAACGCGTGTAGGCTTCGATCCGCTCTTCGAGCGGTGCGTACTCGCGGTCGACATAGACGCTCACGCTCGGCGCATAGAACAGCGGGTTCGACGTCGGATAGCCTGACTCGCGCAGCCAGAACAGCTCGCCGGTCATCGCGTTCAGCAGGTAGTCGCGCTCGAACGCCTCGATGCCGGACAATGCGTCGTAGGCCAAAGCCGCGGCGATTACCTCGTCGATCCAGGCGGCATAGGCTTCGAGCGCCGACAGGCTCCGGTCCGCCATGCGGCCGTCGTAGGCGTGCAGTCCGGCATCGACCGCCTGTTCGGGATTGCGCTCGTAATACTCGGCAATGACGCCGGTGACGAACTGCTCCCAGTCGAGCGCCGGGTCGTCCCCGGCTGCCACGGGCGGCGCATCGCCGCCGCAGGCAGCCAGCAGCAGGAGCGAGATTGCCGGCAGTACCGCCGTGTGCCTCATCGCGATTCTCCCCGTCGCAGGCTGGTAACCGTCATTCGAGCCCGAGTACGGCCAGTCCCTGGTTGAACGTGATGTCGACCGGAATGTCGGCCGCCGCGACCCGGTCGAGGTCGGCCTGGAGCGCAGCCCTGATCACGCCCTCGTTCTCGGTCATTGCTAGGGCAGCTTCGTAGTCGCCGTCACCCTGCAGGATGAGCAGGCGTCGCGAGAAATCGGCTATGGCCTTGTCCATCTTTTCCCTGTCGACCCGGTACCGGCCCGTCGCCGGATCGCGGACGAATGCGCCGGCGTCGAGGAAGTAGTTGAAGCGCACCATGTTGGCCTTGCCGTGCGCACTGCTCGCCCCGAAACGGATCGAGCGGAACGTGCTGGCCAGCGCCGTGACGTAATAGTCCATGATGTCGACGTCGCCGAGCTCGCCGGCCGCGACCAGCTCGGTGATCATGTACTGCCCGAGGACATCGGCCTTGCCTTCCTCCAGGCTCGACGCCACGTCCTTCAGCGCCTGGCGCACGGAACCCTTTCCGGTAATCGTGTTCTTGATACCGAGGCCGTGCG
This sequence comes from Woeseiaceae bacterium, assembly GCA_033721115.1. GTDB lineage: Bacteria > Pseudomonadota > Gammaproteobacteria > Steroidobacterales > Woeseiaceae > UBA1847. The sequence continues at coordinate 4,436 of JAWWBD010000150.1, forward strand.
CCACCTCGTGGAACATCGTGCGGGCGAAGAATGCGTCGAAGGTGATGTGCTCCCGCTGCGCCTCGTCGATGAGCTCGTCTGCGAGCGGTACGAGAATCTTCTCGAATTTCGCCCGCATCGCGTTCTTGAGCTGCAGGCGCCGGGTCCCCTTCTCCAGCTGTACCGCTTCGTCGTTGGGCAGATTGATCGCGATGGTTTTCGAGCCCGCGTTGCTGTCGCCGGCATAGTAGATGACGTCATATGCGTTCAGGTCAGAGTCGCTGCCCGGCCTCTCGCGCTTGTAGTCGTCGGGCACCGGCAGGTTCTCCTGCAGCCCGGGCAGCAGCAGCGCGTAACGGGCGAGTTCGGCGCTCCAGTCGAGATCCTTGAGCAGCACGTAGGCCGAGAAGGCCGCCCGGTACCCGAAGAGCCGGTCCTCGTAGGTCTCGATGGGGCCGATCACGACGTCGATTTCGTTGTCCTTGACGTCCAGCCAGTAGAGATCGCTGACCTGGTACTCGTCGGAAATGAGCGCGTTGGCGCGGAGTTTCAGGTAGGTCGCAAACTGGGCGCTTTCCGCGAGATCGGCTGCCTCGCGCAGCAGTTCGGCGGCCGCAGCGAGTTCCCTTGCATAAGCGACGTGATAGGGCACGAGGACCAGCTTGCCCGCTTCGTCCCTGCGCACCAGTGAATACAGCCCTTGCTTGCCGGGCAGGTATGCCGCCTCGAATTCCTCGACCGTCATGTCCTCCGGGTAGAAATTGGCGCCCGGCGGCTTCGGCCCGAAGCCCTCCACGAACGGCCGGTTGCCTGCCAGCCGGTCCCAGGGCCCGTAGTTGTAGATCGCGAACTCGCGCGTTGCGGGATCGTCCAGACCCGCGAGCCACGCGGCGTGGTCATCCCGGAACGCCTGGCGCCAGAACAGTTCGTCCATGATCTCGGACGCCTCGATGAGGAGCACGATCATGCGACGCTGCTCCGGTGTGTAGTAACTCAGGTCGGCGACGAGGTCGAATTCCGCGTAAATCCCGGGGCGCGGTTCAGCCGTCGTCGACCCGGCATCGGCCGCAGGCTCGGGCGGCGGCTCGACCGTGCAGGCGGCGGCGAGAAGTGCCACGGGCAACGCGCAAAGCCTGCGCACGCAGCGTATCGAGAACATGGTGCTCCCCCGGGGAAAAACGGCGATTATCGCACAGGTCGTATCGCGGGCCTCAAAGGTCGACCAGGCGGATGTCCTCCGCCTTGAGATCCCGGCCGAGGAAACGGCCGCCGACGCGCGCGAAGCGCCGGACGCCGTCTGTCGCCAAAAGCTGCAGCCCACCGGGGCCGGTACCGGGATTCGCAAGCCCGAGTTCGTCTAGCCGGCCGCGGGTTGCGGCCGCCGTCGTGCTCGCGGAATCGACGATCGCGACGCCTGCGTCGAACACCGATGCGATCGCGTCCCGGATGATCGGGAAGTGCGTGCAGCCCAGGATGACGCTGTCCGGTCGGACTGCCTCGTCACCGAGCTCATCGAGATAGCGACGGACGATCGCGGGTGCGATGGGGCCGTCGGTCCAGCCCTCCTCGGCGAGCGAGACCAGGAGCTCGCACGCGAGTTCGGCGACGCGCGCGCCGGGGTCCCGCGCGAGTACGGCCCGCCGGTAGGCACCGAGGCGCACCGTGGCTTCCGTCGCGAGCACGAGGTGGCGACCACCGGGACGCGCGGCGACCGCCGCCGTCGCACCGGGTTCGACCACACCGAGGACCGGGAGTGGATCGAGTTCCTCGCGGAGCACGTCGAGCGCGACGGCGGACGCCGTGTTACAGGCCACGACGAGCAACTTGATGCCCTCGCCGGAAAGCCGCGCCGTCGCCTGGCGCGCATAGCGGGTGATCGAGTCGGGGCTCTTCGTCCCGTATGGCAGACGCGCCGTGTCGCCGAGGTAGAGCAGATCCTCTGCCGGCAGCAGTTCGTGGATGGCTTTGAGGACGGTCAGCCCGCCGACGCCGGAGTCGAAGACGCCGATCGGCAACGTGTTCGCAGGCCCGTCCATCCGTGCATTGTGCCCAAGCAGGGCGCGCTGTGGAATAATCCCGCCGGTGCAAAGGCTCACTTACGCCATTGGCGGGATCATCCTGCTTTTCTTCGTCGGCGGCCTGCTCCTCCCGCGCGAGCATGCCGTCACTGCCGAAACCCGCATCGATGCCTATCCGGCAACGGTCTTCGCGCTGGTCAACGACTTCGACCGGTTCGTGCTGTGGTCGCCGCGATTCGAAACCGACCCGAATGCCCGCATCGTCTACGGCGGTCCGGACCGCGGCGTCGGCGCGACGATGACCTGGGACGGGCCCGTGATCGGCACTGGCACGCAGCGGATCGTCAGGAGTGACCCCTATTCGCTGGTCGAGTACGCGATCAATCCGGGCGCCGCGGGCGCCGCACGTTCGACCTTCGAGATCAACGCCGATGACGGCGGCACACACGTCCGCTGGACGCATGCGAGGGATTACGGCTACAACATCGTGGCACGGTATCTCGCGCCGCTGATCGCCGGCATCATGGAACGCGAGCAGGCAGACGGGCTGCGCACGCTGCGCGAGCTTGCCGAGACCCTGCCCCGCATCGATTTCAGCGATCTGGAAATCGAACGCATGGTCGTCGACGCGATGACGATCGCCTTCCAGCCGACGTCTTCACACCCGGCGCCCGGCGCAATCTCGGAGGCGATGGGCGATGCCTATTTCGAGATCCTGAATTTCATCGACACCTACGACTTGTCCGAGGCTGGCGCACCCTTGTCGGTCATGCGCTCCTTCAGCGGCCCGAACCTCGTCTTCGGTCATCCCCTTCTTGACCGCGGCGAAGCGCTCGGCGCTCATGAAGCGGAGCTCCTCGGCCTCGGCCAGAGCCGCCTTGAGCTCCTCGTTGTCGGGGTCGACCAGCAGCGCGTCCTGGTAGATCCGCATGGCGCG
>JAWWBD010000151.1:0-7346 GCA_033721115.1 Woeseiaceae bacterium
CGGGCAAAAGTTCGACGAACGAGCCCTGCTGCCGGTAGCGCGTCACGGTCACCTCGTCGTCGAGTCGCGCGACGATGATCTGCCGGCTGCGCACCTCCGGCGTGCGGTGCACGGCGACGAGGTCGCCGTCGAGGATACCGGCATTCTTCATGCTCATGCCGTAGACCCGGAGCAGGTAATGCGGCTTCGGGTTGAACAGCGCCGGATCGAGCCTGTAATGCGTCTCGATGTGCTCCTCGGCGAGGATCGGGCTGCCGGCGGCGACCCGGCCGACGAGCGGCAGGCCCATCTGCTCACGCAGCGAGTCCTTGAGCTGGATGCCGCGAGACGCGCCGGGCAGGAGTTCGAGCACGCCCTTTTTCTGCAGCGCACGCAGGTGTTCCTCGGCCGCGTTCGCCGACTTGAAACCCAGCGCCCGCGCAATCTCGGCCCGTGTCGGCGGCATGCCGGTCTCGGTGATGAATTCCCGGATCATGTGGAGGATTTCGGTTTGCCTGGGGGTCAGTTGGCGCATTTCAGCAGTCCTGTATAAATCCACAGTAGTTGGGATTATATACAGTGTCCCGGGCGGCGCAAGCCCCTGCGCCCGGCGCGCCATGGCCCCGCCTCCCCGAACCGGCTAAAGTCGTGCCCTTCCGACTGCAAAGGACTTCCCGTGCCAGACCGTCGCGCCACCCTGCTCCGCCCGTTATTCCCCCTGCTCGCCGTTTTCGCATTACCTGCCCAGGCCCAGGACACCGACGCCTGGCCCGACTGGCTGCAGGAAGCGATGGCCCGCGAGACACCCGCACTCGACGCGACGCAGTTTACGGTCGCGGACGGCGCCATTCAGCTCACGGTGCCGGGCGAGCCCGGCGAACTGCAGGCCTTCGACGGCGGCTGGTTCGTCACGTCCGACATCGGCGCGACCAGCCCGCTGGTCTGCATGCTCTATGTGGACGCGACGGACCTCGCGACACTGGTCGCCAGCCTGGGCCAAGCCAGCCTGGCCACGCAGGAACGCAAGCAAGACACACCGATCGCCCGCAAGTTGATCTCCTCCGTCGATGCCGGCGCAATCGACGGCAAACCCTACGTCGCGCTCGAGTGGTTCTACACCATCGGCGAGTCGGCCGGCCTGATCAAGATCCGCGCCGCGGCCAACGGCCCCGTGATGCAGGCCTGCACCCACGACGGTGTCGGCTACCGGGAGACGTTCGGCAGGGCTTTCGAGACCTTCGTGAAATCCACCCGGACGCCGCCCGACCCCGAACAGCCCTACTACGAGGAAATCCTGGTGCAGCGCCTGAACGATCTCGATGTCGGCGTCGGGACCCTGACTTTCGTACGCGACGCTGAGGGCGATTCCAAAATCGTGCGCTCGATCTCCTCCCTCATACCGGTGACACCCGACACGCTGAACTACAGCGATGCCACGACTGTCAGCTGGTCGACCCCCGACGGCGAGCTGATCAATGCCTATTCCGCAACGACGGACAACGGCGAACTCCTGACCGACCTCGAGATAGGCCGCGATGCCGACGGCGACTGGGTCGTCGCCGGGACGTTCCAGGGCAAGCCGATCGAAACGACGATCGACGGCGAAGTGACGCCGCTGAGCGAACTCGGCCAGATACGCGCCGCGCGCGAACTGTTCGCCGGCACCGCGGAAACCACCGCATTCATGGTGTGGCTGGACGAGGCCGATCCGACCCGTATCGGCGAGGCCCGCCTGACCCGTGACCCGGAGGCGGCAGGGCGGCGCGCCCGGCTCGAAGTCGGGCCGCTCACGATGGACTTCGAATTCGCGGTGGACGGTGCGGTGACCGGCGGCACGATGCAGATGGGCCCGGTCGCGATCGATGTCGAACGAATCTGGCACCGTGGCACGCCTGAATAGACCCGCGCATTGCAGGCCGCGAGTCGCACTCCTGTTGTGCAGCGCCTGGGTCGCAGCCGCCGCAGCCGAGCCGGGCAGCACGTACCTGTTCTCGATCCCGGTCGTCCCGCCGGATCCGGGTTCGGCAACGGCGGGCGACATGGCCCGCGTGACGCTGACCGTTACCGACCCGGGCCGCGCCGCGGCGGTCATCGAGCGTGGCGGCGCATCGCAGGTCGTCGCGCGCGGGGTCGACAGCATCACGGTGCGGCAGGGCCTGCGACCGACGCTCGGTGGCGCCTCGCTGCCACAACACCGGGCGGCGAGTTTCGTTGTCGACTTCGACGAGGCGCCGATCGGTGCCGTGATGGAACAACTCGAGGCCGCCGTCGGGCCGCAGCCGGATCCGGCGGCGCTCGCCCGCTTCGTCGCCGCCTTCATCGACGACAAGTCCTACCTGCGTGATTTCGACACGGCCTCGCGGGTTGCCCGAAGCCGGACCGGCGACTGCACCGAGCACGCCGTGCTGCTCGCCGCCCTCGCTCGTGCTGCCGGGTGGCCGGCGCGGATCGTCCTGGGTGTGCTGATCCTCGACGGGGATGCCGGGCTCGCCGCGTTCGGCCACGCCTGGACCGAGATTCATGCGGCAGCGGGCTGGGAGGTCGTGGACGCTACGCTGCCCGAGGCCGATCCGGCCGTGCGCCGCGCCCGTTACTTGCCGCTGATCTCCCTGGACGACGAGGGGCCGGGGTACGGGCTCGACCTGCTGCGGCTCGCCCCGGCCCACCCGGCCCGGATCGCGATCGCGCCGGCGGGCGGTCCCTGACCCACCTGTCGCCTGATGCCGACAGGCCGGGCCCGCGGATGCCGTTTCACGTTGAACTTTTGTCGCGTTTGGGAAACAATGCGCGTGCAGTCACATCCCAACAGAGGAAATTCCCATAATGAAGAACACCTTTTTGAAAGTAGGCGCCATCGTCCTCGTGCTCGGGCTGGCCTCCGGTTGTGCAACGACCGGGCTGGACGAAGTATCAGCGAAGGCCGACCAGGCCGCTGCTGATGCAGCTGCCGCCGTTTCGGCTGCCGAAGCAGCTCGCGCTGCTGCGGATCGCGCTGCCCAGGCTGCTGCCAGCGCGCAGAGCACCGCAGATCGCGCACTCTCGGCCGCTAACTCGGCACAGGCCTGCTGCGAAGCCAACAAGGCAAGCATGGAGCGCATGTTCCAGCGCTCGATGTCCAAGTAGCTTTAAGACTACGACTTTTTATTCAGACGCCGCGCTTGTCGCGGCGTTTTTTATTCCCGCACCGACCGGCGTCGGAATCCCGTCCGACCGGGTGACGATTTCTTCGGCACGATACCAGTCGAGCTCTGCGCTGCGCTCGCCCGTTGCCGCGATGTATTGCTCGGTCACGTAGGTCAGCGGGTCCTTTTGCGCCGCGCGCAGGCGCTCATCGTCGATGGGCGTATCGTCGTCCCCGATTTTTTCTTCCGGAACACTAGCGGCCGCATCCGTACCGGTCGCACCGGCCTTTTTCGGTTCGTCGGTCGTCGGTGCCGCGACTTCCAGGACCGGGTGCGCCTCGAGCACGAGTTCGTCGCCATTCCAGCCTATCTTGATCGGCGCGTTGATGATGCGCACGGGCGTGTCGATGCCGATGTGGCCGAACAGGTACTCGATGTCCTCGGGGAACATGCGGATGCAGCCGTGGGTGACGCGCATGCCGACGCCGGCGGGACGGTTCGTGCCGTGGATGAGATAGCCCGGGATGTTGAGGCGCATCGCATGCCTGCCGAGCGGGTTGTCGGGTCCGGGCGGCACGACGTTCGGCAGCGGTCGTCCCTCGGCCGCGTGCTCGTCCTTCACCGACTGCGGCGGGTACCAGGCCGGATCGACGACCTTGGAGATGACCCTTGCGAGCCCGAGCGGCGTCTCCCAGTCCATGCGGCCGATGCTGATCGGGTACGTCATGACGACGGCGCGCTCGCCGGCTTTCGGCGGGGGAAAATAATAGAGCCGGTACTCGGCGAGGTTCAGCACGATACCCTTGCGCGGCCCCGGCGGGAGCACGAAGCGCGTGGGCAGGACGACCTCGGTGCCGGCACCGGGCACCCAGACGTCGACATCCGGGTTCGCCCGGACGATGTCTTCGTAGCCGAGGCCGTGGCGGCGCGCGATATCGATGAGTGTGTCTTCATGCCGCGCCGTCACGGTCGCAATCGCGCCCACGACGTCGAAACCCGGCGGCGGCAGCTCGTAGATCTCCGCGTGCACGGGCAACGCGCTGACAAACAAACCAAGGAGCAATCCCTGCAGGCGTCCGTTCATCGTCCCTTCTCCTCACACTCGATCACCTCGGTCTCCGTCTCCGCGGCGGCCAGCCACTCCTGCATCGCTTCGCTGCGGAGCAGCCGTTGCGGGTAATAACAGGCCGAATCCGGCAGGTTGATGCCGTAGGTGCGAAACCGCAGCACGACCGGCGCAAACATCGCATCGGCGACACTGAAGGTGCCGAACAGCCAGCCCGGATCGTTACCGTAACGCCGCTCGCAGTCGGTCCAGATCGCGATGATCCGGTCGATGTCATTCGTCAGTTCGTCGGGCAGCGGCACCTTGCGGCCCATCGCGCGACAGTTCATCGGCATGCATTCCCTGAGGGCCCCGAATCCCGAGTGCATCTCGGCGCTGACGCTCCGGGCATGCGCGCGCACGTCCGGGTCCGCCGGCCAGAGCTGCCGGTCGGGCCAGCGCTCGGCCACGGTCTCCGCGATCGCGAGCGAATCCCAGACGGTCAGGTCGCCCAGTTTGAGCACCGGCACCCGGCGGGCGGCACCGAGGCTCGCGAGCTCGGCCGCCGTCGACTCCGTATCGAGCACGATGCGGCGTTCCTCGAACTCGATGCGGGCCTCGCGCAACAGCAGCCAGGCACGCAGCGACCACGACGAATAGTTCTTGTTGCCGATGATCAGTTCAGGGGTCATGTCGGGGCTATCACTGAAAGGCCGCCTATGGTAAACCATTGCTCATGAAACTGTCATTCGAACTCAGCGAGCGGGACCTCGGTTATTTTCGCACGGCGCTGAAACAGTCCCGCAACGCGGTCCGCTACGTCGAGGAAAGCGAGATCATCGAGGCCATCCGCGACGTGCTCCGCGACATCCAGGCCAACGAGCCGCTGCCGGACTTCGTCGCCAGCCGGATCCCGGTCATCGAGACGCTGATCGCGATGCTCGTCGACGACGAATGGAAACTGCCGAAAGCGGACCGGGAGCGCCTGCTGTCCGTGTTCATGTATTTCGGCGATCCCGAGGACATCCTGCCCGACCAGATCCCGGTGATCGGTTATCTCGACGACGTGATCATCGTCGAACTCGTGATACGCGACCTGAAACACGTTCTGGAAGCCTACGACGACTTTTGCCGGTTCCGGAAAGAGTTCGATGCCAGGCACGCGACCGGCATAGACGGCGCCATCCGCCGCGACCGGATCGACCGGCGCCGGCAGCAGCTGCACCAGCGCATGAAGCGCCGGTCGGCGCGGCAGGTCAAAATCACCGTTCCGTAATGCGCTGCGCCTTCACAGGCGGAGCAGGACGGAGCCCCAGGTAAAGCCACCACCGAACGCCTCCAGCAGCAGGAGCTGGCCCTGCTTCACGCGGCCGTCGCGGATGCCGACGTCGAGCGCCATCGGCACCGAGGCAGCAGACGTGTTGCCGTGGTCCTGCACCGTGAGAATCACCTTGTCCATCGGCAGATCGAGGCGTTTCGCCGTCGCCTGGATGATGCGCAGGTTCGCCTGGTGGGGGATCAGCCAGTCGAGTTCGCTTTGCTCGACGCCGGCCTTGGCAAGGATCTCGGTTGCGATGTTGCCCAGCGTCTTTACGGCGACCTTGAAGACCTCGCTGCCCGTCATCATGATCGCAGCCTCGTCGGTGCCCGCCTTGTGCAGGTCTTTCGACGCCCCGACCGGGTAATAGAGCAGTTCCTTGTATTGTCCGTCGGCGCCGAGATGGGTCGCGATGATGCCCGGCTCTTCCGATGGCTGCACGATCACGGCGCCTGCACCGTCACCGAACAGCACGCAGGTCGAGCGGTCGCTCCAGTCAATCAGCTTGGTAATGCACTCGGCGCCGATGATCAGCGCGCACTTGGCCTCGCCGGCCCTGATGAACTTGTCGGCCGTCGTCAGCGCGTAGATGAAGCCCGTGCACGCTGCCTCGAGGCTGAAGGCCGGGCACGCCGGGATGCCGAGGCGATGCTGCACGAGCGTCGCCACGTTCGGAAAGATGAGGTCGGGCGAGGTCGTGCCGATGATCACGAGGTCGATGTCGGCGACGTCAATACCGGCATCGTCGATCGCAATTTTCGCCGCTGCTACGCACATGTCGGACGTGGTCTGGTCTTCGGCCACGCAATGCCTGCGCTCCACGCCGGTCCGCGTGCGGATCCACTCGTCACTCGTATCGACCATTTTCTCGAGGTCGAAATTGGTCAGGATCTTTTCAGGCAGGTAGCGCCCGGTCCCGACGATCCTGGTATACGTCATGCGGTTTCTCGCTCGAGCAGGCTGCCGATCTGCTGCGGCACCTGGTTTCTGACCTCGACGACAGCCGTTTCGATCGCGTGCAGGAACGCGACCGCGTCGGCGCCGCCGTGACTTTTCACGACGATACCATTTAGGCCGACGAGCGTCGCGCCGTTGTAGCGCCGCGAATCCATCTCGATGGCGAGTCGCCGCAGGACCTGGCCTGCAAGGAGCGCCTGGAGTCGCGCCAGCCAGCTTCGGGTGAACGCCCGGTGGAGATAGTGCGATGCGAGGCCCACCGTGCCTTCCATGGTCTTCAGCGCGACGTTGCCCGTGAAGCCGTCGGTGACGACGACGTCGGCGCGCCCGGAAAACAGCGCGCTGCCCTCGATGAAGCCGACGTAGTCGAGCGAGCTGTCACTCAGCCTCGCCGCGGCCTCTTTCACCGTGTCGTGCCCCTTCGTGTCCTCGGCGCCGATATTGAGCAGGGCGATGCGGGGCCTCTCGATGCCACAGATGTCAGCCGCCACGATCGCGCCCATCACGGCAAACTGGAACAGCTGCTATGCGGTGCACTGCGCGTTGGCGCCGAGATCGAGCATGTGTACCGAACCCCCGATCGCCGGCACCTCGGCGATGATGGCGGGCCTGTCGATTCCCGGCAGCATCTTGAGCACGTACTTGGCCGTCGCCATCAGCGCGCCCGTATTGCCCGCGCTGACGCAGGCCTCGGCACGCCCCTCCTTCACGAGATTCAGGGCGACCCGCATCGAGGAGTCTTTCTTCCGCCGGAGCGCCTCTGCCGGCGGCTCGGACATGCCCACGACCTCGCTTGCCGGCACGATCGAGAGCCGCGAATCGGACGACTTGAGGCGCTCGACGTGCACTTCGAGTTCCGCCTGGTCACCGACGAGCAGCAGTTCGAGGTTACGGTAGCGCGTGAGCGCGTCGGCGGCCGCGCGCA
>JAWWBD010000152.1:0-7331 GCA_033721115.1 Woeseiaceae bacterium
GCCGTGCTCGCCGCCGCCGGCGTGGGCGCGACCCCCGTCAACAAGGTCGTCGAGGGCCGCCCGCACATCGTCGACATGATCAAGAACGGCGAGATCGACCTGATCGTCAATACGACCGAAGGCAAGCAGGCAATCAACGAATCGCATTCGATCCGCGCCGAGGCGGTCAGGCGCGGTGTCACCTATTACACGACGCTCGGCGCGGCCATTGCGACCTGCCAGGCGATCGAGCACCTGGATGATGGTGACGTCAATCGTCTGCAGGACCTGCACAAGGAGGTCGCGGCATGAGCAAGGTGCCGATGACGGTGCGCGGGCACGAGCTGCTGCAGAAGGAGCTGAAAGAGCTCAAGTCGGTGCGGCGGCCGGCCGTGATCCAGGCCATCGCGGAAGCGCGCGCGCACGGGGACCTGCGGGAAAACGCCGAGTACCACGCGGCGAAGGAAGAGCAGGGCTTCATCGAGGCGCGGATCAAGGAGATCGAGGGCAAGCTCTCGCACCTGCAGGTCATCGACGTCACCGCCGTCGATGCCAGGGGCAGGATCGTCTTCGGCTCGACCGTCGAACTCTACGACGAGGAAGCGGATGCCACGATCGTCTACAAGATCGTGGGCGAGGACGAGGCCGATATCAAGAAAGGCCTGGTCTCCTACACGTCACCCATCGCGCGTGCCTTGATCGGCAACAACGAGGGCGACGTCGTCTCGTTTTCGGCGCCGGGCGGCGAGAAGCAGTTCGAGGTCGTGGAAGTCCGCTACGTCTGAGTCAGGACGCGGGCAACAGGATTTTCGGCTCGTCGTCGTTGCGCCGGTACACGAGCGCCATGTTGCCGACCCGCTGAATCAGTTCCGCCCGCCCGCGGCTGCACAACTCCCTGATGATCGCGTCGCGCTCGCCGCGATCGCCCGCTCGCACCCGCACCTTGATGAGCTCGTGATGCGCGAGGCTCGATTCCAGTTCCCCGAGCAGGGTCTCGGAAAGCCCCCGCTCGCCGACCATGACGACGGGTTTCAGGTCGTGGCCGAGCCTGCGCAGGTGCTTTTTTTGTGATTCACTTAGGCTCATGCGCCGCAGTGTAACAAAGCAGGCACGCGCGTCGGGCGAGCCGTTGTGAGCGGGCCGCGCGGCAGCGGCAACTGGCGCGAGCGGCAGGCGCGCGATCCGTTCGTGCGCCAGGCGCGCCAGGAAGGGTGGCGCTCGCGCGCCGTTTACAAATTGATACAACTCGACGAGAAGGAAAAATTGCTCCGGCCGGGTATGGTCTGCGTCGACCTCGGCGCCGCGCCGGGCGGCTGGAGCCAGTACGCAGCGACCCGCGCCGGCGAGCGCGGGCGGGTGCTGGCCGTCGACCTGCTCGAGATGGAGTCGCTGCCCGGTGTCGAGTTTATCCATGGCGATTTCACCGAGGATTCCACCTTCGAAGCACTCGGCGCTGCGCTCGGCGATGCCCGCGCCGACCTTGTATTAAGTGATATGGCACCCAATATCTCCGGCAATCGTGCCGTCGACCAGCCGCGGTCGATCTACCTTGCCGAACTCGCGTTCGACTTTGCGACCCGTACGCTGGCACCGGGTGGTACCTTCGTGTGCAAGCTGTTCCAGGGCGAGGGGTTCGATGTTTTCGTACGCGAGGTGCGGACGCGCTTCGAACGCGTGAACGTGAGAAAACCCGGGGCCTCGCGCGCTGCAAGCCGCGAGGTCTACTTGGTAGCGAGAAACTATCGGATGGTGTAGTGTCTAACGCTTAGAACTTGTCTAAATCCCGGCCCCTCTGTCCCGGCCGGTGCCTCGGAACCCGCTCGTGAATGACCTGACCAAGAACATACTCGTATTCATCGTAATCATCGTCGTCCTGCTGTCCGTCGTGCAGGGCCTGTCGGGCGTCAGCGGCGGCCAGCCGCAGGCGAAGACCTATTCGGAGTTCCTCGACCAGGTTCGGTCGGGACAGGTCGCGATGGTCGAGATCGACGGCCAGCGGATTCGCTACGGGAACCGCGAGCCGCTACCGTACTACACGATCAGCCCGGAGACCGACAACAATACCCTGATCGGGATTCTCGACAAGAACGACGTCCAGTTCAGTGCGGCGGAGCCCAAATCGCAGAGCCTGATCGGCCAGCTCCTCATCAGTTCGTTCCCCATCCTGCTGCTGATCGGTGTCTGGATCTATTTCATGCGCCAGATGCAGGGCGGTGGCGGGGGGCGCGGCGCCATGTCGTTCGGCAAGAGCAAGGCGCGGCTGCTCGGTGAGGACCAGGTAGGCGTCACGTTCGCCGATGTCGCCGGCGTCGACGAGGCCAAGGAGGAGGTCGGCGAGATCGTCGAGTTCCTCAAGGACCCGAGCAAGTTCCAGCGCCTGGGCGGCAAGATCCCGAAGGGTGTGCTGATGGTCGGGCCGCCGGGCACGGGTAAGACCCTGCTCGCGCGCGCTATCGCCGGCGAGGCGAAGGTGCCGTTCTTCACGATCTCCGGTTCGGATTTCGTCGAGATGTTCGTCGGCGTCGGCGCGTCCCGCGTGCGCGACATGTTCGACCAGGCCAAGAAGCAGGCACCCTGCATCATCTTCATCGACGAGCTGGACGCGGTCGGCCGGCACCGCGGCGCCGGGCTCGGCGGCGGCCACGACGAGCGCGAGCAGACGCTCAACCAGATGCTGGTCGAGATGGACGGCTTCGAAGGCAGCGAAGGCATTATCGTCATCGCGGCCACCAACCGCCCCGACGTGCTGGATCCCGCGCTGCTCAGGCCCGGCCGATTCGATCGCCAGGTCGTCGTGCCCCTGCCCGATGTGCGCGGCCGCGAACTGATCCTCAAGGTCCACATGCGCAAGGTGCCGCTCGACGATGACGTCAACCCGAGCGTCATTGCGCGCGGTACGCCCGGCTTCTCGGGCGCCGACCTGGCCAACCTCGTCAACGAGGCGGCGCTGTTCGCCGCGCGAGCGAATCGCCGCGTCGTCAGCATGGAACAGTTCGAACAGGCGAAGGACAAGATCATGATGGGCGCCGAGCGGCGCTCGATGGTCATGAGCGAAAAGGAAAAGCTCAACACCGCCTACCACGAGGCGGGCCACGCGATCGTCGGCTACATCGTGCCCGAGCATGATCCGGTGTACAAAGTGACGATCATCCCGCGGGGCCGCGCGCTCGGCGTCACGATGTACCTGCCCGAGGAAGATCGCTACAGCATGTCGAAGCAGCGTCTCGAGAGTTCCATATCGAGCCTGTTCGGCGGCCGCATAGCGGAAGAGATGATCCTGGGCTCTTCCGGCGTCACCACCGGTGCGGCGAACGACATCGAGCGCGCGACCGAGATCGCGCGCAACATGGTGACCAAGTGGGGATTGTCCGAGCGCCTCGGGCCGCTGACCTACAGTGAAGACGACGGCGAGGTCTTCCTCGGCCGCTCGGTCACGCAGCACAAGCAGGTCTCGGACGATACGGCTCACGCAATCGACGAAGAGGTGCGGCGCATCATCGACACGAACTACGAGCGTGCGAAGAAGATTCTCGAGGAGAACGTCGACAAGCTGCACATGATGGCCAAGGCGCTCGTGAAGTACGAGACGATCGGCGAACAGCAGATCAAGGACATCATGGCCGGCAAGGAACCGCGCCCGCCCGAGGACTGGGAGGACACGTCGCCGCCGCCGAAAGCGGACGACGCGCCCCCGAAGGCCGAAACCGAGCCCAAGGGTTCGATCGGCGGCCCGGCCAGCGAGCACTGACCGGGGCGCCCGTCCCCGGCACCGCACCGGGATATCCCCCCGTGCTCCGCATCGGCCCGCTGGCACTGGATGCGCCCGCCGTCATGGGCGTCCTGAACGTCACGCCCGATTCCTTCTCCGACGGCGGTCGATTCGCAGACCACGACGCGGCATTGCGACAGGCGGAATCGATGGCCGCAGGCGGCGCGCAGATCATCGACGTCGGCGGCGAATCGACCCGGCCGGGGGCGCAGGCCGTCAGCGAGCAGCAGGAACTCGACCGGGTCCTGCCGGTGATCGAAGGGATCCGCGAAATCCTCGACGTGCCGGTATCCGTGGACACGAGCAAACCCGCCGTCATGCGCGCCGCGGTCGCGGCCGGTGCCGTGCTCGTCAACGACGTCTTCGCGCTGCGCCTGCCGGGCGCGCTCGAGGCGGTGGCCGACCTCGGCTGTCCGGCCTGCCTGATGCACATGCAGGGCAAACCCCGCACCATGCAGGACGATCCCCGATACGACGACGTTGTGGCCGACGTCACGGCTTTCCTCGAGGCGCGCGTGGCAGAATGTGTCGCAGCCGGTATCGAACGGGACCACCTGATCGTGGATCCGGGGTTCGGCTTCGGCAAGCGGCCGGAACACAACGTCCGGCTGCTGGCCGGGCTGCCCGCGCTCTGCCGCATCGGATGTCCCGTATTGATCGGCGTTTCGCGCAAGGCGACACTCGGGCACCTGACCGGACGCGACGTCGAAGACCGGCTGCCGGCGAGTATTGCGGCCGCCGTGCTGGCGGTCACGCAGGGTGCACAGATCGTCCGTGCCCACGACGTCGGCGCGACCGTGGATGCGCTTAGAATAGCGCGGGCCGTGATGGACCAGGAGGGCAGGGCATGAGCAAAGCGTATTTCGGCACGGACGGTGTCCGGGGCCGCGTCGGCTCCGATCCGATGACGGCCGACTTCGCGATGCGCCTTGCGAGCGCCGCGGCGCAGGTCCTCGTCCCGGACGGCGGCAAGGTACTCATCGGCAAGGACACCCGGCTATCCGGCTACATGTTCGAGTCCGCTCTCGAGGCGGGCTTTGTGGCCGCCGGCACCGACGTCCTGCTGCTCGGGCCGCTGCCGACGCCGGGCATCGCCCAGCTGACGCAGCAGTTCGCTGCCGATCTCGGCGTGGTCATCAGCGCGTCACACAATCTTTACGAAGACAACGGCATCAAGTTCTTCGATGCATCGGGTTCGAAGCTCAGTGACGAGGTCGAGCTCGCAATCGAGGCGCGCCTCGAGGAGCCGGCAATCACCCGCGAATCGGGCGCACTCGGCAAGGCCAAGCGCATCGATACGGCGCGCACGCGTTACCAGGACTTCTGTGCATCGACGCTGCCGGACGGGCTCGACCTCGCCGGGATGAAGATCGTTTTCGATGGCGCCAACGGCGCAGGTTACAAGGTCGGCCCGCGTACGCTGGCCAACCTGGGGGCGGAGGTCATACCGATCGGCTGCTCGCCGAACGGCCGCAACATCAACGACGGCTGCGGTTCCACCGCACCGGAGCTGCTGCGGCTCACCGTGCCCGCCGTCCGTGCCGACGCAGGCATCGCCCTCGACGGCGATGGCGATCGGGTGGTCATGGTCGACGAGCGCGGCGACATCGTCGACGGCGACCAGCTGCTCTTCGTGCTCGCGAAAGCCCGCCAGGCCGAGGGCGCCCTGCGCGGGCCCGTGGTCGGCACGGTGATGAGCAATCTCGGCCTCGAGCGGGCCCTGTGCGAGGCGGGGATCGAGTTCCGGCGCGCGAAGGTCGGCGACCGCTACGTGCTCGAGACGTTGCGGGAGACGGGCGGAATCCTCGGCGGCGAGACGTCGGGCCACATGATCCTGCTCGACCGGACGACGACCGGGGACGGGCTCGTCTGCGCACTGCAGGTCCTGGCGGTGATGAAGACGACGGGCCGGACGCTGTCCGAGCTGACGTCCGGCATGCCGCGTTTCCCCCAGACGCTCGTCAATGTCCGCACCGCAAGGCGGCTGGACCCAGCGGCTTCGCCCGCGGTCCGGAAGGCGCTGGAGGCTGCCGAGACGGAGCTCGCGAGTCGCGGGCGCGTCGTGCTCCGGGCCTCCGGGACCGAACCCGTGATTCGTGTCATGGTCGAAGGCGAAGACGAGGACCAGGTCGTCGCCGTGGCACGGCGGCTGGCGGCCGTCGTCGAAGACGCCGCCGCCTGATTCGCCGGGCGCGCCGCGCGCGTTGATTTGGGGCCATGGCCCCGGTATCCTGCGCGCCATTTCGAACGGGGCCTGACCCAATGCGCAAGATCCTCGTCGCCGGCAACTGGAAGATGCATGGCGACCACGCCACCAATGCCGGGCTCGTCGGCGGCATCCTCGCGGGTGCGCCGGACGCCGGGCGTGTCGACCTGCTCGTCTGTCCGCCGTTTCCCTACCTGGCGGCGGTCGGTGCGGAACTCGCCGGCGGGCAGGTCGCACTGGGTGCGCAGAACGTCTCGGAACACGAGGCCGGGGCCTATACCGGAGAGGTATCGGCCGCGATGCTCGCCGACATCGGGTGTCGCTACGTGATCGTGGGCCATTCGGAGCGGCGGGCGCTGTACGGCGAGACGAGCGAGGTCGTTGCGGCGAAGTTCGAGGCTGCGCAGGGCGCGGGCCTGGTGCCGATACTTTGCGTGGGTGAAACGCTCGAGGAGCGTGAGGCCGGGCGTACGGCTGCGGTCGTGGATGCGCAGCTCGGCGCCGTGCTGGACCGGGCCGGCGTTGCCGCGTTCGGGGAGGCCGTCGTGGCCTACGAGCCCGTGTGGGCGATCGGGACCGGTGTCACGGCGAGCCCGGACCAGGCGCAGGAAGTGCACCGGCACATCCGCGACGTGGTCGCGGCCGCCGAAGAGTCTGTCGCCAGGGATCTCCGGATCCTGTACGGGGGCAGCGTCAAGGGCGACAATGCGCGGGGCCTGTTCTCGATGCCTGACATCGACGGCGGCCTGATCGGCGGGGCTTCGCTCAAGGCCGACGATTTCCTGGCGATCGCGAAGGCGGCCGCCGAACTTTGAGGTTCAGATGGATACGATTCAGAAAGCGGTATTGATTGTCCACACGCTGATCGCGCTCGGCATCATCGCACTCGTGCTGCTGCAGCGCGGCAAGGGCGCGGATGCCGGGGCGGCGTTCGGTGCCGGTGCGTCGGGCACGGTGTTCGGCGCGCGCGGCTCCGCGAGCTTTTTTTCCCGCATGACGGCCGTGCTGGCGACGGCTTTCTTTGCCAGCAGCCTGGCGCTAGCATACCTGTCCAGCCAGCGCTCGGAGGTGCCGGAGAGCCTGCTCGAGGGCGCGCCGATTGCCGAAACTTCGCCGGCCAGCGATGCTGTCGCAGAGCCGGACGATGCGGACCAGGCGCCGGCGGCGGATCTGCCAGCGCTCGAGGAAACCGCGGGTGACCCGGACCTGCCGGCGCTCGAGGACGAACTCCCGGAGAGCGGCGGGGAATTGCAGTAAGGACGACACGGACGTCGGCATTGATTTGATGCTCTGGTGGTGGAATTGGTAGACACGCTGTCTTGAGGGGGCAGTGGCGCAAGCCGTGCGAGTTCGAGTCTCGCCCAGAGCACCAACACA
>JAWWBD010000153.1:0-7180 GCA_033721115.1 Woeseiaceae bacterium
GCCGCCATGCCCGCAAGGGCGTGATCGGGGCGTTCGGCCGCATCATGGGGCAACAGGCGTGCTGGATGGGCGCGTTCGTGGGCTGGTGCACGATGGCGATCACCTTCTACTACACGGTGGTCGCCGGCTGGTGCATCAAGTATTTCCTCGCCTCCGCCAGCCTGCAGGACATGCTGCGCTATCACACCTATCATCACGGTGACGACGTCAGCGATTTTGCGGAAAAGAACTGCGTGCAGCTCAACGACACGCATCCCGCGATCGCCGTTGCTGAGCTGATGCGGCTCCTGATCGACGAGTTCGGCCTCGGCTGGGATGCGGCCTGGGACATCACCCGGCGCACCATGGCCTACACCAATCACACCTTGCTGCCGGAAGCGCTCGAGATGTGGCCCGTGTCCATGTTCCGGCGCCTGCTGCCGCGCCTCATGGACATCATCTACGAGATCAATGCGCGCTTCATCGAGGAAGTCAGCCGGCGCTGGCCGGGCGACACGGACCGCATCGCCCGGATGTCGCTGATCCAGGAGGGCAGCGAGCCGATGGTCCGTATGGCCTATCTCGCGATCGTCGGCAGCTTCTCGGTCAATGGTGTTGCCGAGCTTCATTCACGGCTACTGCAACAGGGCTTGTTCCGCGACTTCGCCGAGCTCTGGCCGGGGAAGTTCAACAACAAGACCAACGGCGTCACGCAGCGGCGCTGGCTCGCCGCCTGCAATCCCGGACTCGCCGAGCTGGTGAGCAGCAAGATAGGCTCCGGGTGGGTCACGGACCTCGAGCAGCTTAAGGGTCTCGCCGAATTTGCCGACGACGAGCAGTTCCAGTCCGACTGGCGGCGCGTCAAGCTCGAAAACAAGCTCCGGCTGGCACGCGATATCGGCACGAAGGCCGGCATCGAGATCGGTACGGACATGCTGTTCGACGTGCAGGTCAAGCGCATTCACGAGTACAAACGCCAGCTCCTGAACGTGCTCCATGCTGTCCACCTGTACGACAGGATCCGCCGCGGCGACGGCGACGACATCGTGCCGCGCGCGATCATCATCGGCGGCAAAGCCGCGCCCGGCTACGTCATGGCGAAAAACATCATCAAGTGCATCAACAATGTCGCGCGCGTGATCAATGCCGATCCCGAGGTCAGCGACCGTCTCAAGCTGATCTTCTACCCCGACTACAACGTGTCCGCGATGGAAAAGATCTGCCCGGCGGCCGACCTCTCGGAGCAGATCTCTACTGCCGGCAAGGAAGCATCCGGCACCGGCAACATGAAGTTCATGATGAACGGCGCAATCACGATCGGCACGCTCGACGGCGCCAACGTCGAGATCCGCGAGGCCGTCGGCGCTGAGAATTTCTTCCTGTTCGGGCATACGGTGGACGAGATCCGGGAGCTGCGACCGGGATACGACCCGCAGGCGATCATCGCCGCCGACGAGGACTTCCGCCGCGTCATGCACCTTTTCGAAAGCGGCCATTTCAGCCGCTTCGAGCCGGGTGTGCTGGAGCCCGTCATCCGTTCGATCCGCGAACCGGCCGATCCGTGGTTCACCGCAGCCGATTTCCGGAGTTTCGTGGACGCGCAGCGCGCCGCCGAGACGGCCTTCCGGGATACCGGCCTGTGGACACGCATGTCGATTCTGAACTCGGCACATTCCGGCCGCTTCTCCACGGACCGCACGATGCGGGACTACAACGAAAAGATCTGGCGGCTCGATCCGGTAAAGCTCGGCCGTAAATGATCGAACCAGGCAACCCGCTGCCGCTCGGCGCGACGGCCGACGCGGACGGCGTCAATTTCGCCGTGCGGAGTTCCGTCGCGACCGCCGTCGAACTTTGCCTGTTCGACGCTGCGCATGAGCAGGTCGCGACCTTCGAACTGCCCGCCCGCAGCGACGACGTCTGGCACGGCTACCTGCCACGGGTGGGGCCCGGGCAGCGCTACGGCTACCGGGTGCACGGGGAATGGCGCCCTGAAAGCGGCCTGCGGGCGAATCCGCACAAGCTGTTGCTGGATCCCTATGCGCGAGCATTGAGCGGACGATTCGAGTGGAACGACGCGGTCTTCGATTACGTGCCGGGCGCGGAAACGCCGCGCATGAACACGACCGACAGCGCGGCTTTCGTACCGCTCGGCGTCGTCCGGAGCGCCGACAAGCCGCTGCCGCGGCGACCGGCGGTCCCGTGGGCCGAAACGATCTTCTACGAAGCCAACGTCCGTGGCTACACCATGCGGCACCCGGCGCTGGCCGAAGCCGAGCGCGGAAAATTCGCCGGGATGAAAAACGGCGCCGTCCTCGACTACCTGCAGGCGCTCGGCGTCACGTCCATCGAGCTTTTGCCCGTCCACGCCTTCATCGACGAGCACCACCTCGTGCGCCGCGGGCTGAAAAACTTCTGGGGCTACAATCCGATCGCGTTTTTCGCCCCCGATCCGCGCTACGGGGACCGGGATCCCGTCGCGGAATTCCGGGACATGGTCGCCGCGCTGCACGATGCGGGGTTCGAAGTGATCCTCGACGTCGTCTACAACCATACGGCCGAGGGCGACTTCCGCGGCCCGACCCTGAGCCTCCGTGGCTTCGACAACCTCGCGTATTACCGTACCGAGCCGCTGGACCCGGGCAGCTACGTGAACGACACCGGCTGCGGCAACACGCTGAATGCCGACCACCCGGCCGTACAGCAGCTGGTTCTCGACAGCCTGCGCTACTGGCATCAGACGATGGGCGTCGACGGCTTCCGTTTCGACCTCGCACCGGTGCTGGGCCGCCACGCGCACGGCTTCTCCGCTGCGCACCCGCTCCTGACGGCAATCAGCGATGCCCCGGCGCTGGCCGGCGCAAAGCTCGTAGCCGAGCCCTGGGACCCGGGTCCCGGCGGCTACCAGCTCGGGCGCTTCCCGGGTCGCTGGGCCGAGTGGAACGACCAGTA
Organism: Woeseiaceae bacterium; assembly: GCA_033721115.1. Taxonomy (GTDB): domain Bacteria; phylum Pseudomonadota; class Gammaproteobacteria; order Steroidobacterales; family Woeseiaceae; genus UBA1847. Next base: position 2,932 of record JAWWBD010000153.1, read on the forward strand.
CCGGGACGCGGTCCGGCGCTTCTGGCGTGGCGACTCGGGCGCGGCTCCCGACCTCGGTCGCGCGCTGCGCGGCTCCGCCGAGATCTTCGAGCCGTCGGGCCGCAAACCGGTGGCCAGCGTCAACCTCGTAACCAGCCACGACGGGTTCACGCTCGCCGACGTCGTCAGTTACGAACAGAGGCACAACGAAGCCAACGGCGAGGACAATCGCGACGGACACGCCCACAATTTCAGCCGCAATCACGGGGTCGAGGGGCCGACGGACGATCCGGAGATCACCGCAATCCGCCGCCGCCAGCGCCTGAACCTGCTCGCGACGCTCGTGTTGTCGCAGGGCACGCCGTTGCTCCTCGCCGGCGACGAACTCGGCAACTCCCAGCACGGCAACAACAACGCCTACGCGCAGGACAACGAGACCGGCTGGATCGACTGGTCGGGAGCGGCACGGGATCCCGCGTTCCTGGACGCGGTCAGGGCGCTGCTGAATCTACGCCGCCGCACGCCGCTCGTGCACCTGCCGGATTACGTACACGGCCGGCTCGACCTGGGCGGAAACGAGGTGCGTATCGAATGGCGACAACCGTCGGGCGCGGCGATGCGGGAGAGCGACTGGGAATCAGGGCGGGCGCTGGCCATGCTGATCGAGGAGCGGGCCGGCGCCGACGTGGTTTCGGCACTCCTGCTGCTGCTGAACGGACGCGAGGAACCCTGCGCGTTCCGGCTGCCGCCGATCCCGGGACTGACCCTGGTATTCGCGAGCGATGCCGGTGTGCGCGGCGACGGGGGACAGATTTCGGTGCCGCGCCTGGCCGCGGCCTGCCTGACGCTCGGCCCGGACGCCTAGTAGAGCGACGCGCGGAACGTCTCGCGCGTCATGCAACGGCAGTTCTTTTCACCAAAATCCTGGACGCAGTAAGCGATGTAACCGGTCGGGCAACTCCGCCCGTGGCGGGCACGGCGCTGCTCGAGGATGCGTTCGCGCTTTTCGACTTCGCTCCAGTTGCCGGATATGAGTGCCTGCTGCTCCAGTTCCTCGAGCGGGATCACCGTGCCGCAACCGACCAGCAGTCCCGCAATCATCAGCGTCAGAAATTTCATGCCGCGTCCCTCCGTTCGCTTTCGCACTTGCCTTCCCCATTCCTACGCCTCGGGGCCGGTCACGAAAGTGAGGGATTTGGCAATTTCGGCCGCCGTCATGTGTGCCAGAGGCCGCTTGCGAAACGGCAACACGCGGGTGGGTCAGCGTCGGGTGGAACCGCCGTTGTTGTGGAAAAAATACAACGGTTTGGACATAAGCGTGATTTTGTGACGCGGGTCACGCGTTGATCGGCAAGCGAGTGCATCCGCGGGTGTTTTTGCGCAAGTGTCCCGCGCTCCGGGGCGGCTCAGTGCACGGAGGGTACGACGAGTCCGCCGACACCGCGGCCGCCGCGCGGCACGACGCAGCCACAGTCGACCGCAAGTCCTGTCTCGTAGCAAACGGAGACGGCACCGCGCGGGCATTCCGGTCCGAGCCGCCGCTCCTGCCGCGCCAGCGCGGCCTCGCGCGCCTCGACCGCCGACCATTCTCCCGTCGCGAGCGCTTCCTGCTCGAGTTGCTCGAGCGACGGCCGCGTTGCGCAGCCGGCTGCCAGTATCAGCACCGTCAGGACTGCCAGTCTCATGGGTTACATAGACCGCCGCCGCAGGTCGCGGTTCCCCCGCCGGGCGGCGACGGCCTCATGGTTCGAGCGGCAAGCGTGTCGTGTACTTGACCCGGCGCAGCACGAACGTCGAGCTGGCCGAGCGCACCGCGGGATGCTTCAGGATTTCGGCATTCAGGAACTGGTTGTAGGCGTCCATGTCGCGGACGACGACGTGCAGCAGGTAGTCGCGCTCGCCGGACACCGAAAAACACTCGGTCACTTCGGGCAACAGGCTCACGTGCCGTTCGAAGGCGTGCCGGTTCAGGTCGGTGTGTTCGGTCATCGCCACGGCGAGCAGGACCTGGATCTGGAACCCCGCGGCGTGCGGGTCGAGCAGCGCGACCTTGCCGGCGATGAGTCCGGCCTCTTCGAGGTCGCGGATGCGACGCCAGACCGACGTGCGGGACAGGCCGGCCAGTTCCGCCAGCTCGGCCTGGCTCATGGTTACGTCCCGCTGCAGCGCGTCGAGCAGGCGGCGGTCGGCGGCAGAAAGCTGCATGGCGAAACCATTCAAACACTTTTGCTCTTGATTTGAAACATTTATTTCTTTTTTGGCCCACCAAGGAGCCTATTTGGGCACATCTTTGCCCCAAAGCGCGCATACTGTCGAAAAGTTCTGCAACAGGAGTCGACCATGCCAGATCTGTTCGAGAATCCGATGGGCCTCGACGGCTTCGAATTCGTCGAGTTCGCCTCGCCGGAACCCGGCGTGCTCGAACCCGTTTTCGATGCGCTGGGTTTCACGGCCGTCGCGCGGCACCGGTCGAAACAGGTGACGCTGTACCGCCAGGGCGGGATCAATTTCATCCTCAACGAGGAACCGAAGAGCCTCGCCGCCTATTTCGCCCAGGAGCACGGGCCGAGTGCCTGCGGCATGGCCTTCCGCGTCCGCGACGCCCACAAGGCCTACCGGCGCGCGCTCGATCTCGGCGCCCAGCCGATCGATATCCCGACCGGCCCGATGGAACTCCGCCTGCCCGCGATCAAGGGTATCGGCGGGGCGCCGCTTTATCTCATCGACCGCTACGAACCGGGTACGACAATCTACGACATCGACTTCGAATTCTTCGACGACGCCGATCCGCATCCGGAGGGCTGCGGCTTCACCGAGATCGACCACCTCACACACAATGTCTATCGCGGGCGGATGGCGTTCTGGGCAAATTTTTACGAGAAGATTTTCAACTTCCGCGAGATCCGCTACTTCGACATCAAGGGCGAGTACACGGGCCTGTTCTCGAAAGCCCTGACCGCCCCGGACGGCCGCATTCGCATCCCGCTCAACGAGGAGGCCTCACAGGGCACGGGCCAGATCGAGGAATTCCTGATGGCGTACAACGGCGAGGGAATCCAGCACATCGCGCTCGCATGTGACGATCTCTTCGCCTGCTGGGACCGGCTCGCGGCCCGCGGCATGAAGTTCATGACGCCGCCGCCGGATGCCTACTACGAGATGCTGGAAGAGCGCCTGCCCGGCCACGGCGAACCGATCGAGGAACTCAGGCGCCGCGGCATCCTGGTCGACGGCTCGACGGCGGACGGCGAACCGCGGCTTTTGCTGCAGATCTTCTCGGAGACTATGATCGGTCCCGTCTTCTTCGAGTTCATCCAGCGCAAGAAAGACGATGGCTTCGGCGAAGGCAACTTCAAGGCGCTGTTCGAGTCGATCGAGCGCGACCAGGTCGCGCGCGGTGTCGTCGGGCACAAGGAGGCATCATGAAGCTCAAGCGCATCCACCATGTCGCCTACCGCTGCAAGGATGCAAAGGAAACTGTCGAGTTCTACGAACGCGTGCTGAACATGGATTTCCTGCTGGCCTTCGCCGAAGACCAGGTGCCTTCCACCAAGGAGCCGGATCCCTACATGCACGTGTTTCTCGATGCCGGCATGGGTAACGTACTCGCGTTCTTCGAACTGCCCACGCGACCCGCGATGGGCCGTGACGAAAACACGCCGCAGTGGGTGCAGCACATTGCGTTCGAGGTCGAGAACTACGAAGCGCTGCTGGCGGCAAAGGCACACGTCGAAAGCGAGGGCATCGACGTCATCGGCCCGACGAATCACGGCATTTTTCAGTCGATCTACTTCTTCGACCCGAACGGGCACCGGCTGGAACTCGTCGCCAATACGCAGACGCAAGCGCAACTCGACGAGCTGAAACGGGTCGCGCCGGCCATGCTCGAGGAATGGAGCAGGACGAAGAAAGCGCCACGCCACGCCGCCTGGCTGCACGAGCTCGAGTTCACGGGAGGCGAAGCATGAAGCTCGCATCGCTGAAAGGCGGGCGCGACGGGCGTCTCGTTGTCGTCTCCCGCAATCTCGAGCGCTGCCTGGACGCCGGCGCGATCGCGCCGACGCTGCAGGCCGCGCTCGACGACTGGGCGGAGGCTGCACCGAATCTCGCCGAGCTGGCCGGGCAACTCGAATCGGGTGCTGAAGGGGAGCCGTTCGAGCAGGCGGCCTGCGCGGCGCCGCTGCCACGGGCCTACCAGTGGGCCGACGGCTCGGCCTACGTGAACCATGTCGAGCTGGTCCGCAAGGCGCGCGGCGCCCAGATGCCCGAC